>CAJFUR010000149.1 GCA_904420215.1 uncultured Eggerthellaceae bacterium | reverse complement strand
GGCAGAGTGGTTGAATGCGGCGGTCTCGAAAACCGTTTTACCCGTAACCCGGGTAACGAGGGTTCGAATCCCTCCTCCTCCGCCAGTGCAAAACACGAGGTCAGACGCTTGAGTGTCTGGCCTTTTCGTTTCTGGTACATCTGCTGGCACGCCAAAAGGCATGGCTTTGGCGAAAACGCAAGCAACGCCGGCTCCGCAATCGGAAAGGACGCAAAGCACCCGACGACGGGCGGGCGGGCAACGGGGCAGGAGCGGGAACGAGAGACGGAAACACGCGGCGCCGGCGCTAGCAGGCACTGGCGAGGTCGAACGAGGCAAGACGGGAAGCAAGGGGCGGGAGCGCGCGGGCAGGCACGCCCGAGGCCCCATCAGCAGGCACTGGCGAGGGCGAACGCGTCCCCCTGGCGAAGAACGCGAAGCGGAACGTCGAAAAGCGCGCTCAAGTGCGCATCGGTGAGCAGGTCTTCCTTCTTGCCCGTTGCGAATATCCGACCGGACTTCACGAACACGAGGCGCTCTATTTCGGGAATGATGTCTTCGGGATAATGGGTGACCAGAATGATCGCGCGGCCTTCCCGCGCAAGCTGGCGCATGGTGCGGCGCACATGGAACATGCCTTGCGGGTCCAGCCCGGTGCAGGGTTCATCGAACACCAGCACGCGGGGGTCGTGCACCAGCGCCCGTGCAATCAGCACGCGGCGCGCCTGGCCCGTGGAAAGCGTCATGACGTCGCGTTGCGCCAAGTCGCCAATGCCCAGCGACGCCATCGCCCGCAGGGCGCGCGCGTAGTCGGCCTCGCCAGCCTGCACGTGCCGGGGCACGCCCAGCGCGCCGAACAGGCCGCCCACCACCACGTCCACCGCCGGCAAGTGCACGGCTATCTGATCCTGCATCGTGGAGGAAACCACGCCGAGACAGCATTTGACCTCCTCGAGCGTGGGGCGCGGGTTGCCTTGCAGGCGCACGGGCGGCACGTCGCGGTGAAGCGGCACGACCTCGCGGGTCATAAGCCTGACGAACGTCGATTTCCCCGACCCGTTGGGGCCAAGGAGCGCCATGCTTTCACCCTCGGCCAACGCGAAGTCCTCAATGGACAAAATGACACGCCCCGCGCGCTTGACCACGGCGTCGTGCAGTTGCAGGAACGGAACCGCGGTGGAAGCGTGCGGGGCGCTGGCCTCAAGCAAGGTTATTCGACCTCGGCGGGCTGCTCGGTGGTGACGTCTCCCGAAGAATCGCCCTGCGCAGAGGCATCGGCGCCGGCGCCGGCGTTACCCTCGCCCTCGCCGGAAACGCCGGCATCCGCGCCGTCTTCCGCAGAAGCGTCGCCGTCGGCACCATCCTCCACAGAGGTGGCCGGCGTCTCGGAAATAACGTTGCCGTCGGCGTCCATGGTCTTGGTGGAGCCGTCAAGGTACGTCGTGGTAGTGGTGCCGTCGTCGTTGGTCACCGTCGTGGAGCCGTCGTCGTTCGTAACGGTGCCGTCGTCGGTGCTGTACTTCGACAAGTCAACGTCGTAAGGCAGGCCCTCGGGCATGTCGTTGATGACGATTTCGGCAGCTTCCTCGTACTCGCTGAACCACGCCTGGTAGGCTTCGCTCTGGTTGTTTTGCTGCACCATCGACTTGATCTGCTCCAAGAACTCTTCGGGAACTTGATCGGTGCTGGTCACTTCCTCGGGAGCAGCGAACACATCGGTGCACTTGATGATATGGATGCCGAAGCTGCTCGTCACCAATCCGCTCACTTGGTCTTTCTCAAGTCCGTCGAGCGCTTCCTGATACGAGGTGTCGAACGTCGTCAGCTTGTCCCAGCCCACGTCCCCGTTCTGCGCCGTGGCGGCGGAGTCCGTCGAGTATTCCTTCACCGCATCCACGAAGTCCATTTCCCCGGCGTTGATTTGATCGAGAACCGACTGCGCCGTGGCTTCGTCGTCGGCAGCAAACAAGATGTGAGACGAACGCTTGGCCCCATCGAACGCCGAAAGATACAGGTTTGCAGTGGAGATCACGTCTTCCTCGGCCGGCTCGTCGGTGGTGGCGAAAGTGGCGTACAGGTTCTGGGACAGAATTTGCAGCTCCAGATTGTGCCGATAATCCTCCTCGGTGGTGCCCGAATTGGCAAGCGCCTGTTCCCATGCCTCTTCGCTGTCGTAGTTCGACTTCATGGAATTCACGTAGGTGTCTATTTCCGCCGCATCTGCGGTCACGCCTTTCTCGGCAGCACCTTGGCGAATGAGTTCCTGGTCAACAAAACCGTCGATGATCTGCTCGCGCACCGTTTCGGGCGTATAGCCGTTCTCTACCAGCCACTCGCCCCATGCGTCTTCCGTGTCGATGGCCATTTGCGCGCGGATCGTCTGGACTTGCTGCGTGATGGCGTCTTCGGCGATTTCCGTGCCATTCACCGTGGCGGCAACACCGCCCGTGTAGCTTTCGGACGCCGCATTTGCGCCGCCGCCGGAACAAGCCGCCAAGCCCGTCGCACATGCTGCGGCAAGACCCGCCGCGCACACGAATTTCAAAAGGTTCGCCGTCTTCATATAGCCCTTCCCTCGAACATGTCCTTTGCCGTTTTTATTGATGGTTTCGACATGGTAATTGGCTTGTTGCGCTGTATTTTCGCACACGCGATTCGGCGGCACATTCGCTGCACAAGAAGCCCACTTTCCTTTCATAGCTTTCATAGTCCAGAATAGAAAAGCCAAGATCGGAACACGGGAGAGCGGGGCGGCCAGCTTCCGGACAGGCAAAAACGCAGAAACCCAGAGCGGAACAGGGGCACCCCCCGAAACAGCACGCGGAGAGTTCCGTGGAAGTGGCACCGGATTGCGATTATCGTGCGAGTATCCAACATCTGAAGGATGCCGCGAGGCTCTGTCTCGGAGTTTTCCCAGTTCGCCAATTTCACCGGTAGCGCCGGATTGCGATGTTGGTGCATCCGGGTGACCAGCATCGCAATCCGGCGCCTCTTTCGGCACGCGCCGTAGGTTGAGCAATCCCACGCCACAGGTTGGCGAAGCGAGTCAGCGAGAGGCGGCGAGGTGTTCGGAACTGCCCCGTTCCGCGCCCGATCGTGCTTTTGCACGTGAGAACAAGATAGAAAGGGGCAGGTTCAGCACCTCGCAGCGTCGGCGGGCTCCGCGGGTCGAAAGGCTGCCGGAACCTACTTGTTGGCTTTCTTGCGCTCGGTGGCGGAGAGGATGCGCTTGCGCAGGCGAATGCTTTTCGGCGTGACTTCCACCAACTCGTCGTCTTCTATGTATTCGAGCGCTTCTTCCAGCGTGAAGGTGACGGGCGGCGTCAGCTGAATGGCCTTGTCGGCGCCGGAGGAACGCTGGTTGCCCAGCTGCTTGGAACGGGCGACGTTCACCACCATGTCGCCTTCCTTGGCCGACTCCCCCACGATCATGCCCTCGTAGCAGTCTTCGCCGGGGCCGACGAACAGGCGCCCGCGCTGCTGCAGGGTGTCGAGCGCGTATGCCACCGACTTCTCGGTGGCCATGGCTATCATCGAGCCGTTCTTGCGGCCGGCGAAGTCGCCGCGGTAGGCGCCGTACTCGCTGAAGTGGTGGAACATGGTGGCCTCGCCGCGCGTGGCGTTGAGCAGTTTCGTGCGCAGGCCCATGGTGCCGCGCGAGGGTATCTTGAACACCAGATGCGTGGCCTCGCCGCGTTGGAACATGTCGGTCATCTCGCCGCCGGCGCTGCCGAACACCTCGATGGCCTTGCCGGCGTATTCGCTGGGCACGTCCACCGTGGCTTCCTCGATGGGTTCCAGCTTGTTGCCGACCGCGTCCTTCTTGATGATGACGCGCGGGCGGCCCACCTGGAACTCGAAGCCTTCGCGGCGCATGGTTTCCATCAGCACCGACAGGTGCAGCACGCCCCGGCCGGCAACCTCGATGCCGCTTTTGTCCTCCAGCTCGGTTATGCGCATGGAAATGTTGCTTTCCGCCTCGCGCATCAGGCGTTCCTTCAACTGGCGCGCGCCCACGATGTCGCCCTCGCGGCCCACGAGCGGGCTGGTGGACGCCTCGAAGACCACGGCCATGGTGGGTTCCTCTATTTCGATGGGGTCGAGGCGCACGGGATGCTCGCGGCTGGTCACCATGTCGCCGATGTCGGCGTCGTCCACGCCCACCACGGCAACGATGTCGCCCGCATGCACTTCGGGCTGCTCCTTCTTGCCCAGTTCCTCGAAGGTGAACACCTGCTTGATAGTGGTGTTGTACCGCGTGCCGTCGTTCTTGATGACCAGCACTGGCTCGCTTTTGTGGATGGTGCCCGAGAACAGGCGCCCCACGCCGATGCGCCCGACGAAGCTGGAGTGGTCCACCGTGCAGACTTGCAGCGCCACCGGCCCGGACGGCTCGCAGTCGGGGGCGGGCACTTCCTTCAGGATAGTGTCCAGCAGGGGAACCATGTTCATGTTGCCGTCGTCCGGCGCGAAGCGCGCGTAGCCGTTCACCGCACTGGCATAGATAATGGGGAAGTCCAGCTGCTCGTCGGAGGCCTCCAGCTCCACCATGAGGTCGAACACCTCGTCCACCACTTCCTCGGGGCGGCTGCCCGGGCGGTCGATCTTGTTGATGACCACCACGATGCGCAGGCCAAGCGCAAGCGCGTGCTTGAGCACGAAACGCGTTTGCGGCATGGGGCCTTCGAACGCGTCCACGATGAGCAGCGCACCGTCGGCCATGTTCAGCACGCGTTCCACTTCCCCGCCGAAGTCGGCGTGGCCGGGCGTGTCGATGACGTTGATTTTCACGCCTTGGTAGGTGACGGAAATGTTCTTCGACAGAATGGTGATGCCGCGCTCGCGCTCCTGGTCGTTGCTGTCCAGCACGCGTTCCTCCACCTGTTGGTTCTCGCGGAACACGCCGGCGGTGTACAGCAGGCGGTCAACCAGCGTGGTCTTGCCATGGTCAACGTGCGCGATGATGGCCACGTTGCGAATGTTCTCTTGCTTCACGGGACGTTCTTCCTTCTTCGGACGTTCTTCCTCTTTCGGGCGATTTTGCAGGGAGCATGGTAGCACTGCGCGCCTGCCGCCCACACGCTGCAAGCGGGGTTTCTGCAGAATCACTATCTTCGGAAAGGGCGCGGCGGAGGCGCGGCATGGCACAGACAGGACGAGTGGCGGAACAGCAGCGGGAAGGGACCGGGCATTGGACGGCGCCCGGTTGCGCACGGGCACGGCTCGGCGGGCATTCGCGCGGGCGGCGGCGCGGGAAAGCGCTACTCTTCCTCCAGCTGCTGTTTCAGGCGCTTCTGCTCGGCCACCAGTTCGGCAATGTGGCTGTCCAGAAGCGCGATGCTGCGCTGGGCGTTCACCACTTGGACGACCCCCCACACGGCGGCAGTCACGCCCGCCGCGGCCACGATGCCCAGTATGCCCAGCTTGCGGCCGCATACCAGCGCAACCACGGCGCCGATGCCCGCCATGACGCCGCCATTGCGCCGCTGGTCGTAGGCCACGTCGCGCTGCGCCACCAGCTGGGCCTTCGCGGCGGCGATGCCGGCAAGGCGCGCGGCAATCTCGTCTTCTGCGGTGTAGGCGACCTGCGCATGCGGGCTGCCGGCCGAAGCGCCCGATGCCCGCCGCCCGCGCCCCGACGCGCTGCGGGCGCCCTTGCCGCTGGTGAGGAATTCGTATGCTTCCTGCAGGTTCTTGAACTGCTCGGTGGCGCGCTCCTGCAGTTTCCTGTTGCTCGCGAAGCGGTCGGGATGCAGAATCTGCGCCGTTTCCTTGTAGGCCGCCTTGATGTCGTCGGACGTGGCATCCTCTTTCAGGCCGAGGATGCGCAGTGCCTCTGTCCGGTTCACGGTCTTCCCCTCTCCGTTCTGTCATCCAGTCTTGCGTGCGGGCGCCTAGCCCTCGAAGTCCTCGGGGGCCAGCTCTTCCAAAAACGTGCGGAACTCCTCCAGTTCTTCCTCCTCGTCGGGCGCCTTTCTGAACAGGTACGGAAACGACGCACGCTCCAGCACGTGCTCCTCCATGTAGATGGGCGCCTCTTGACGTACCGCCAGGGAAAGCGCATCGGACGGGCGGGAGTCCAAGCTGACCAGCCGCGGACCCTGGCGCACCACCAGCTTCGCGAAGAACGTCGGGCCCTTCATGTCGCTGATGACCACGTGGTCGATGCGCGCATCCAAATTGGTGAGCGCATCGAGGAACAGGTCGTGCGTCATCGGGCGGGTGAACCGCGCCCTTTCCAACGCAACGCCCATCTGGGCCGCCTCCGTGGAGCCGATCCAAATGGGGACGATGCGCGACTTGTCGTGCTGCGCTTCCTCTTCCGGTTGGAGAACGATGATGGAAGGCGAAGGCGCCGCCGTCACGATGAGGGTCTTGATGCGAACGGGAACCACCGCCACTCCTTTCCTGCCGCTCTGCGCGCTTTCTGGCACGGGGCGCCCATGGCCCGGAACGCCGCGCGCCTCTCGAAACGCCCGCAGCCCAAAGCGCCCCTTGCGCCCTCTGACACAGAGCGCCCTGCAATCCAAAGCACTCCATGCGCCTTCCAGCACAAACTGTCCCGCAACCCAAAGCGCCCAAAGCGTCCGAAGCGCCCAAAGCGCCCCAAAACGTCCCGCGCGTTTTTGGCACCTCTGACCATGGTATCAGAAAAAACCACTTGACCTTTGGGGGCCGGGTGGTATACAGTGTTCCAGCACTTTTTTGTGGGCCCGTAGCTCAGTTGGTTAGAGCGCACGCCTGATAAGCGTGAGGTCGCTGGTTCAAGTCCATTCGGGCCCACCATTCTCTTCGCGATAAACGCTCCACCGTGAGCCGAGTTTGCCGGTGGAGCGTTTATTATATTCGGAGGATGGCGCCTGTCCGGTTCGAAGCGCGGCTGATCGAGGGCCCCGCACGCGGCGGCCAAGGTGCATCGCATGACGTGGGGCGTTAGCTCAGCTGGGAGAGCGCGGGCTTTGCAAGCCTGAGGTCAGGGGTTCGATCCCCCTACGCTCCACCATGAAATCCCTGATTAAACGGCATATTTCAATTCCTAGCGGGTCTTCGCGCGGCGCATGAGGGCGCGTTGGACGTCGGCGTAGCGGCCGCGGCTCACCGGAATCTTGTCGCCGGTCGAAAGCGTCACGTAGTAGCGCCGCACCGAACGGATGGCGGCCATGCCCACGGCGAAGGAGCGGTGGCACAGCACCACCTCGTGCGCAGCCATCTTCTCCAGCACGCTGGAAATGAAGGCGTTGAGGCTTTCCACGTGCCCGTTCACGAAATGCAGATCCAGCGTGTGGTTGCGGATTTCAAGGTAGGCCAGTTCGTCGGGGAATATGCGCACGGTGCGCTGCGGGGTTTCGATGACCACCGGCTGGCGGGAGGCCCGCGTGGCGAGCGTGCGGTCGAGCGCTTGGTCGAAGCGCTCGTCGTCGAGCGGCTTGAGCACGTAGCCCGCGGCATCGACATCGTAGCCTTCGGGCGCGTGGTCAAGGCTGACGGTGACGAACACGATGGCGGCGTCCTTGTCGCCCGCGCGCACGGCACGCGCCACGTCGATGCCGGTGGGATTCTGTTCGCCCAGCAGCACGTCCATCAAATAAAGGTCGAAGCTTCCGGGATGCGCCACGTCCGCAAGGTCGCTCGCGGCGGCGAATTTCTCCACCTCGCAGGAAATGCCGCGCGCCGCAAGGCAGTTGGCCGTCGTTTCGGCAAGCTGCTCGGCGAACAGGGGCTCGTCGTCCAGAATGGCTACGCGGTACAAGGGTCGCTCTCCTTCCGAATGCACAAGTTGGCAAACACGCGGAACCTCCTGCCCGACGCGTCACATTCGAAGCTGCCGTCATACGCCTCGGCGATTTCGGCCATGATGCCCAAACCCAGGCCGTGCCCGCTGCGCGCGGCATCCTGCTTCGTGCTGGCGAACCGTGTGCCGCGACGGTGCAGGACGGCCTCGTCGCAGGGGTTGTCGCACGACATGAACAGGAAGCCGTCTTCTTGCCGCATGGCGAAGCGGATGACGGGCGCGAGGTCGGACGCCGCGCGGCACCCCTCCACGGCGTTGTCCAGCATGTTCGAAAGCAGGCGACACAGATGCACGTCGCCCACGCCCACGTCCTCCGGCGCGCGCGCGTCGCATTCCAGCGTGGCGCCCACCGCTTGGGCGCGGGCGGCGTACTCGGCTGCGGCGATGGCGGCGAATCCCCAGCAGGTGCCCCATGGGTTCTGGAGTTTCACGGGGGTCACCAAGCCGTGATCGCGCAGGTCGAAGGACTCGGCGTCAACAGACCCGTAAGTCTTTTCTTCTTCCAGCGAATTCGCCGCAGGCACGGCTTCGTTGGAGGTGTCCGCATACGAGTAGGGCTGATACGACGGGCTGTCCATCTGGTCAACGGCCGCCTGCCACTCGGCAATGGCCGATTCTTCGCTGGCAAGGGCCACAGTCGGGGCCACACCGCACAATCCGAACGCCAGCACGAACGCCATGCAGCCGCGCAGCGCCTTATGCCGCGCGCGCACGGGCTCGAACGCCTTGGTTCCCTTCACGAGATCCTCCTTTGTCACCAGGACGACGCGACGCAGAGAAAGCCCCCTTCGCCAAAGCGCAGCATCCTCCCTACATGATGGGTAAATTGTACTTAATAATGATTTGAATCAAGCGAACGCAGATATACCGTTCACGCACCAGAACGACATTCTGCGCACGAAGGCTTGCCGGGGCAGCCCAACATGGTCTACATGCCCAGTGGCCGAGTGCAGATCGGGCGCGGCGTGCCGCACCATCGCGCAAACTGACTGCGGGCGCAACGCGCCACAGCATCATACACCCATGCCCGTCGTCAAACGACAGGCGCACGGCGCAGCAAAAGGGTCACACCCCAAACGCGTCTTCCAACCGCGCGCATCCCTGCGCAATGATCTCATTGCAAACAGGTTCTTGCGCAGGGCTCATGACCGTCTTCTAATGCGCTGGGGGAGGTTTTGGTCGGCGCGGAGACGGCCGAGATCGGTTTCGTAGGGATCAGTGGCTTCCATCACGGTGTCTAATATGCCCAGAATGCGGCAGACCGAAAGGAACGTGGCGAAGCTCACCGAAGGGTCCCCGTTCTCGATGCGCGAAATGGTGGAGCGCGAAACCGCGACGCGTTCGGCCAATTCCTCGGACGATATGTTGAGCATCCGCCGCCACGACGACACGTTTTCGCCAATCTCCTTGGCAGCAAGTCGCACCTTCACAGGAACCGGACGCTTCATGTTTTCACCTAACGTTCGTAATATAGCACGTTATAATGATAATGCATCATATCACAGACAATAATGAATTCAATGTTGGAAAAGTAGCCGATATGGCATGTTTTCATGTTGGAAAAGTGGTTCACGAGCCATAGCCCGTACAGCAGGCAGGCTGGCGGCCCCGTTTGCCAGTTGTGAACCGTTTACGCAACCGCGGCGGCTTCGGCGCGGCGGCGCCACCCGCCGCGGGCGAACATGAACAGGAGGAACCCGGCGCGCAGCCATTCGTCCACGCACATGGCAATCCACATGCCGGCAAGCCCCCACCCAAGGCCGATGCCCAGCAGGTAGCCCCCGGCCACCGCGAACAGCCACGACGAAAGCACGTTCACCGCCACCGGCGTGCGCACGTCCCCCACCGCAATGAGCGCCTTCACCATCACGATGTTGAGCGCGCGGCCCACGCCCAGGAATATTTCGATGAACAGGATCTGCTTGCCCAGCGCGAGCACCTGCGCGTCGGTGGTGAGCAGCCCCAGGATAGCGTCCGAGTTCGCCCAGATGACCGTGGATGCAGCCGTGGTCAACATGATGGCAATGAGGTCGGTCGCCCACACCCTGCGCGCAATGGCGTCCAGCTTTCCCGCGCCGAACAGGTAGCCCAGCACAATTTGCGTGGCCTGCGAAAGCGCGATGGAATACAGGTAGGCAAGCCCCGCTATGAGCGAACAGTACACCTTCACCGTGACCACCGTAGTGCCCAAAACGTTGACGAACGACAGGATGACGATCTGTGCGATGTCGTAGTTCATCTGCTCGCCCGACGAAGGGATGCCCACGCCGAGCATCTTCTTGAGCGTGGCCCACGGGAAGGGCCACAGGTAGCGCGCATGCGGGCGCACGCAAGTGCGACGCACGAGCAGCCATGCGGCAAGCCCCAGCCCCACGAAACGCGCGGCCACGTTCGCCCATGCAGCGGATTCCACGGCGGCTTCCGGCGTGGTTGCCCACCATGTCATCAGCGCGCCCGACACGCCGATGTTCACCACATTCATGACCAGGCTCGCCGCCATCACGCTCCCCACGCGGGCATAGGCGCGCAAAAGCGCCGTCACTGCGAAGAACGCCCCCTGCACCACGGTGGTGGAGGCGACGACAAGTAAAAAACCGCCAGCCAACCCCCGGATGGCCGGGTCCACGTTCAGAAGCGCGAACAGCTGCGGCCAAAACGCCGCCAACACGGCCGTCAGAACGCCGGCGAGCAGCACATTCACCGCCAACGACGTGGTGGCTATTTCCGACACGGCACGCGCGGCATCGCGCCGACCCACCAGACGCGTGATCAGCACGGTGGATGCCGTTCCCATGGCGGAAAGGGCGATGGTGACGATGTTCAGTATCTGCAGCGCATTGCCCACGGCCGCCGCAGGGTCGGTTCCAAACGGGGAAAGCATGACCTGGTTCACGTTGCCCACCATGATTTGCATGAACAACTCCACGAACAAGGGGATGGACAGCTTGAACACATCGCCAGTGGACGTGCCGCCGCCCTGCGGCTTTTCCGTTGCAAGGCGTCGCCACGCCTGCGCAAGCCATGCGCGGGCAGTGCAGACAGCCTGCCGCAGATGGTCGGGCAAACGCCGAGCGGAACGCGGCGTTTCGATGATGGTTTTTCCCTCGTGCTTCGTCGCATGTGCCATATGCCTTGGTTCCTTTTCCCCCAGCCGCACCGCACGGGGCGCTTGCCAATGCGGCGGCCGTTCGCTCGCATTACCCTTTTGCGGCGTGCAGTATACGGCACGGCAACGCGCCCCCTCCGCGCAGGTGCGGCCATCCATATTATTCTCATTCATGATTGATTTCATGAGCGATGCGGCGGCGGAAACACCGGGAAAAGCACCAGAAAAGGCACTGCGGAGGATTATGCACCAGCGAATAATTCACGCGTGCATAATCTTTGAAAGCGGCTTTTCGAACAAACAAGGAGGGCCGCTGAGTTGGTGGCCGTCCCCGGCAACATCTTACAGCAAGATGGAGATTCCGGTATAGCAGCAGCTTCTCCCTACAAGCCTCCCCCTTGCGGCGAGGCGCGGGATGCCGATCGACGACCATTCCCGTTCAAACGAATGAAAGACGAAGGGACTGCGACAAAGCAGTCCCTTCGCAGTACGCTGACAGCTGGTTCGCAGCCTCCTCGCGGCCTTCCGCTGCCTTATGCGTCGATATCGTCTTCCGAGAGCGTGCCTTCCTGGCTTTCTTCCTCCAGAAGCTCCATCTGGTTTTCGTTCACGTCGCCTTCGGCGGCGCGGGCGCGCTTCTTCTTGCCGCTGCTGGCAATGGCCACGGCCGTCACGCGGTCGTTGTCGGCCACGTTCATGACGCGCACGCCCTGCGTGGAGCGCCCGAGTTCGGAAATGCCCGACACCGGGGTGCGCACGCACACGCCTTCTTCCGACATGATCATGACCTCGTCGTCGGCCGAGACTATCTTCATGGCCGCCAACAGGCCCTTCTTCTCCGTCATCGTGATGGTGAACACTCCTTGCCCGCCGCGGTGATGCTCGGGATACTCGGACACCGGGGTGCGCTTGCCGTAGCCCTTCTCCGTGATCACGAACAGCTCGGTTTCGGGCTTGGCAATCTCCATGCCCAGCACGCGCGCGATGGGCGGCACGCTCATGCCGCGCACGCCCATGGTGTCGCGACCCATGCCGCGCACTTCGTCCTCGTCCCACATGATGGCCTTGCCGGCGCTCGACACCATGATGACCTTCTCGCCCGGCGCCACGCGGCGCACGGCAATGAGTTCGTCGCCGTCCTTCAGGTTGATGGCAATGAGCCCGTCGCGGCGGGTGCGGTCGTACAGGTTCATGGAAGTCTTCTTCACCATGCCGTGCGACGTGGCGAACATGAGGTACTCGTCGTCGGGGAATTCCTTCGTCGCGATGACGGCGGAAATGGTCTCGCCCTTCGCCAGCGGCAGCAGGTTCACGATGGCGGTGCCGCGCGCGTGCCGCGACGCCTCGGGCAACTCGTACACCTTCAAACGGTACACCTTGCCCGCCGTGGAGAAGAACAGCATGTAGGCGTGGGTGGACGCCACGAACAGGTGCTCCACGTAGTCGTTGTCTTTCAGGTTCACGCCCTGCATGCCCTTGCCGCCGCGCTTCTGCTGGCGGTACGTGGCCACGGGCAGGCGCTTCACGTAACCTGCCCTGGTCACCGTGACCACCATGTTCTCGTCGGCGATCAGGTCTTCCACGTCGATGTCCTTCGCGTCGCCAGACAGGCGGGTCTTGCGCGCGGAGCCGTATTTCTTCTTGATCTCTTGCAGCTCTTCCTTGATGATCTCGCGCACCAGCGCGTCGTCGGAAAGCACGCGCTTGTAGTAGGCAATCTTCTCGCGCAGCGCGGCCAGTTCTTCCTCCATCTTCGTGCGCTCGAGGCCGGTCAGGCGACGCAGCTTCATTTCGAGGATGGCGTCGGTCTGGCGCTTGGTGAGGCCGAAGCGCTCCGTCAGGCGGCTGGCAGCTTCGGCGTCGGTTTCGGAGGAGCGGATGATGTGGATGACTTCGTCTATGTTGTCGAGCGCGATGATGTAGCCCTCGAGGATGTGGGCGCGCTCCTCGGCCTTGGCAAGCTCGTAGCGCGTGCGCCGCACGATGACTTCTTCCTGGTGCAGGATGTAGTAGTGCAGCATCTCCTTCAGCGACAGCACGCGCGGCACGCCGTCAACCAGCGCCAGCATGATCACGCCAAAACCCACCTGCAGCTGCGTGTGCTTGAACAGCTTGTTCAGCACCACCTGCGGCATGGCGTTCTGCTTGAGGTCGATGATGATGTCGATGCCGTGGCGGTCGGCGCCGTCGTGAATGTTGCTGATTTCCGGCAATTTCTTGTCGCGCACCAGCTCGCCCAGCTTCTCCAGCAGGCGCTGGCGGTTCACCTGATAGGGAATCTCGGAGACCACGATGCTGCTGCGGCCGTTCTTCTTCTCTTGCACCTCGCACTTCGCGCGCACGGTAAGCGAGCCGCGGCCCGTTTCGTAGGCGTCGAGGATGCCTTTCTTGCCCATGATGATGCCGCCCGTGGGGAAGTCGGGTCCAGGCAGCGCCTTCATCAGTTCCTCGGTGGTCACATCCGGGTTGTCGAGCATCATGCACGTGGCGTCGATGGTCTCGCCCAGGTTGTGCGGCGGGATGTTCGTGGCCATGCCCACGGCAATGCCCGACGAGCCGTTGACCAGCAAGTTCGGGAAGCGCGCGGGCAGAACGGACGGCTCTTCCAGGCTTTCGTCGTAGTTCGGCTGGAAGTCCACCGTCTCCTTGTCCAAGTCGCGCAGAAGCTCCATGGCCGCCTTGTCGAGGCGCGCCTCGGTGTAGCGCATGGCCGCAGCGGCGTCGCCGTCGATGGAGCCGAAGTTGCCGTGGCCGTCCACCAGCGGCACGCGCATGGAGAACGGCTGCGCCAGGCGCACCATGGTGTCGTACACGGCGGAGTCGCCGTGCGGGTGGTACTTGCCGATGACGTCGCCTACGGTACGCGCCGACTTCATGTGCGGGCGGTTCGGCGTGTAGCCGCTCTCGTTCATGGCGTACAGGATGCGGCGGTGCACCGGCTTCAGGCCGTCGCGCACGTCGGGCAGCGCACGGGCCACGATGACGCTCATGGAGTATTCGAGGAACGAGGTCTGCATCTCCTTGCCCAGATACGCCGTGCGCACGATGGTGCCGTTGCCGCCGTTCGCCCCCTCCACGATGGCCCCATGGGGGTTCGGCAGGTCGGGGTCGATGAGCGCCGCGGCGCGGGCTTCGTCGGACACCGCATGGGCGCCCGCACGCGCACCGCTTTCGGTGGCGTCTTCCCCGTCCTCGTCTTCCACTTCCCCGTCCCCGTCCGCTTCCGCGGCGTCGAGGTCGGCCTCGGCACGGTCGAGCATCTCGTCGAAGGCGGCGTCGCGTCCTTCGTCGTTCGACTCGAAATCTTCGGTGTTGTCTGCCATTTGTCTCCTTCCAGACTAAATCGCAGTTCTAACGGTACTGGTTGGCGCAGTCAGTCAGCGAGAAGCGTTCCTGTGCCGAAGATCGCTGTGAAAGGTTCGCGAAGCGTGCCGTGGCACGTGAGCGAACCTTGGAGCGGCGAGATTTGGCACAGGGGCGCTTCGCAGCGTCGGATGGTTCCGATGGCCGGCAGGCCGCCGGAACCTAAATATCCAAGAACCGCACGTCGCGGGCGTGTTTTTGGATGAACTCCTTGCGGGGTTCCACCTGGTCGCCCATCAACTCGCTCACCACGCGCTCGGCTTCGGCGGCGTCGTCTATGTTCACCTGCAGAAGCGTGCGCGACTCGGGTTCCATGGTGGTCTCCCACAACTGCTCGGGATCCATCTCGCCCAAGCCCTTGTAGCGCTGCACGTCGAACTTGTTGGGGTCGTCGTATTCGGCCAACGTGGCAGAAAGCGCCTTCTCGTCGTAGATGTAGCGCTCGATCTTGGGGCTGCGCGAGTTCTTCTTCTTGAGGCCGAAGATGGGCGGCTGAGCAATGTAGATGTAGCCGCGCGAGATGAGTTCGGGCATGTAGCGGTAGAAGAACGTGAGCAGAAGGCAGCGGATGTGCGCGCCGTCCACGTCGGCGTCGGTCATGATGACGATGCGCTGGTAGCGCGCCTGGTCGGCGTCGAAGTCCTCGCCGATGTTCGTGCCAATGGCCGTGATGAGCGAGCTGATGGTGTCGCTGGAAAGCGAGCGGTGCAAACCCGCGCGCTCCACGTTGAGGATCTTGCCGCGCAGAGGCAGGATGGCCTGGTACTTGCGGTCGCGCGCCTGCTTGGCCGAGCCGCCTGCCGAGTCGCCCTCTACAATGAACAGCTCCGATTCGGCCGGGTCCTTGCTGGAGCAGTCGGCCAGCTTGCCCGGCAGTGCGAAGGAGTCCAGCACCCCTTTGCGGCGCGTCATCTCGCGCGCCTTGCGCGCCGCCTCGCGGGCCTTGAGCGCCTGCGTGGCCTTGTCGATGATGCGCTTGGCCGGCTTGGGGTTTTCCTCCAAGTACTCGGCCAGCCCCTGCGTCACGGCGTTTTGCACCAGCGCGCGGATTTCGGTGTTGCCCAGCTTCGTTTTCGTCTGGCCCTCGAACTGCGGGTCGTGCAGCTTCACCGAGATGATGGCCGCCAAGCCTTCGCGCGTGTCGTCGCCGGAGAGGTTGGAGTCCTTCTCTTTCAGGATGCCCTTGCTGCGGGCGTAGTCGTTGATGGTGCGCGTGACCGCCTGCTTGAAGCCGTCCAGATGCGTGCCGCCCTCGTGCGTGTTGATGTTGTTCGCGAAGGCCATGACCGAGTTCGTGGAATACGACGTGGACCACTGCATGGCCACTTCCACGGTGCCGTCGGCGTTCTCGGCCTCGAAATAAATGGGCTTGTTGAGCGTTTCCTTGCCCTCGTTCAGGTATTTCACGAAGTCGATGATGCCGCCGGCATACTGGAAGGTTTCGGTGCGCGGCTCGGGCGCGGCGTCGCTCACCGCGGAACCGGGGTTCGCGCGCTCGTCGTGCAGGATGATTTTCAGGCCCTTGTTCAAAAACGCCATTTCGCGGAAGCGGTTGGCCAGCGTGTCGTAGTCGAAAATGGTGGTTTCGGTGAATATCTCGGGATCGGGCCAGAACGTGGTCTTCGTGCCCGTGTGCTTGGCGGCACCCACGCGCTCCAGCTTCTCGCACGTCTTGCCATGGTCGAACGCTATGCGATACTCCGACCCATCGCGGCACACGTTCACCTCCACGCGCGTGGAAAGGGCGTTGACCACCGAAACGCCCACGCCGTGCAGGCCGCCGGACACCTTGTACCCCTCGCCGCCGAACTTGCCGCCGGCGTGCAGGATGGTGAGAACCACCTCCACCGTGGGAATTTTCTCCTTGGGATGCTTGTCCACCGGAATGCCGCGGCCGTTGTCCATCACCGTGATGGAGTTGTCGGGATGTATCCACACCTCTATCCGGTCGCAGTATCCCGCCAACGCCTCGTCCACGGAGTTGTCCACCACTTCGTACACCAGATGGTGCAGGCCGCGCGGCCCCGTGGAACCAATGTACATGCCCGGGCGCTTGCGCACCGCCTCGAGCCCTTCGAGTACCTGGATGTCAGAACCATCGTAATGGTCAGGTTTGTTCACCACCGACATGCTCCTTTTACCGTGCGTTGTCTCACAGGAACGCCTGCATGCGGCATGCTGGAAAACGCTGCCGAGCAGGGCGCGAGGGAACGCGGACGCAGAAGGACCGCGAACCTTGAAATTATATCACAACAAAGGACAGTAACGGCAAAATTCACAGCGTTTGAGGGCATGGAAAGGCCTTCTAAGCGGCGATCTCCATAAGACCCGTCACTTTTCACCTGTTCCGCCGTTTTGCGATTCCCTGCTGGCAGCCATGGCCTTTTCGAACGCACGGGCGAGCGCTGCGTCGTCCACGCGCGAGGAAGCTTCGCGCAGCGCGGCCTCCTCACGGGAGGAAAGCGGCGGGCGGGAGGAACGGGAGCCGCCGCGGGAATCGGCGCAGCGAGGCCGGGAGGGGGAAGAAACAGGCGAAGGGGCGCCCGCGCGCGGCGGCGCAGCGCCTTCGGGGCGGCGGAACGGGTGGCGGTGCCTCATGTCGCGCGTGGAGGGCATGATCCTGAACGCCTCCACGTCTTCGCCCCGCTCGCGCAGCTTCATCTTCATAAGCTCTTGGCGGTTGTCCAACTCCGAGCGCACCATGCTGTCGTCCGCGTACACCACAAGCACGTTGCCGCAGGCGGGTTGGGCGGCGGCAGCCTCGCTGGCCGGACGGTCGAAGCGGCGGACGGCGGCTCCCTGCTCGCCCGACATGATGTAGACGGCGTTGGTGTGGTCGAGCACCAGGTCGGCAGCATCCTTGAACACCGCCCTCACCGCCTCTTCCCAAAGCGAGAGAACCTGAGCGCGGCGCAGGGCGTCGGCGGCGGGCGGGTTGCCTCCCGCCATGCGCGCAAGAAGCGCGTCGAGGCCTTCCCCCACGCGTTTCACGCCGCCCCCTTCCCGAAGGGGACTTCCACGACGCGCGCGCGGCGCAGCACGTCGTCTTCGAAGTAGGCGAGGTTCGTCGTGGTGATGAACGTCTGCACGTCGTCGGCCATGTAGTCCATGAGCGCGGCGCGGCGGCGGACGTCCAGCTCGCTCATGACGTCGTCCAGCAACAGCACGGGCTTTTGGCGGAGCACTTCCTCGATGACGGCCGCCTCGGCAAGCTTGAAGGCCAGCACGATGGAGCGCTGCTGCCCTTGGCTGCCGAAAAGCGCGGCATCGGCGCCATCGATGAGGAATTCCACGCGGTCGGCGTGCGGGCCGACGAGCGCGCGGCGGCGTTGGCGCTCGTCGGCGCGGCGTTCGGCAAGGGCGGCGGACAGCGCCGCCCGGGCGTCGTCGCGGGCAAGGGGTTCCACGTGCGCGTCCGGGCCGGTCGCACGCACCCACGAGGGAACGTAGCATGCGCGCAGGCACTCCCCACCTGCGCGCGTGGTTGGCAGGACGGGAGCCTCCCCTGCCCCGCCAACCGCCGCATGAGCGTTGGAGCGGGCGAGTGGCCGGTCCGCTTCGCCATCCCTTTCTTCAGAGGCAGCCCTCGCAGGTGCAGGCGCCGCCCCGGCAGGCACGCCCGGCGCTGCGGGCGGCGCAGCCAGGCGGGCATAGCGCTCCTGCAGTTCGGGCACGAGTTTCGCGAACAGGGCCGCCCGGTAGCACACCAGCTGCGCGCCGCAGGTGACCAGCGTCTCGTTGATGCTCTCCAGCAAGTCGTCGGGCGCGTCGTCTTTCAACAGGCGGTTCTTGTAGCGTATGACGCGCTCGTAGTCGCGCCTGATGACTCCGTGGTTGGCCGAAAGCTGCGAACCCAGCGCGTCGAGCGCCGCGCGGCGCGTGCCCATGGCGCCTTTCACCAAGTCGAGGTCGTCGGGCGTGAAGGTGACGGCGGGAACGAGCCCCTTGAGGTCGGGCGGGCGCTTCGGCTTGCCGTTGAGCGTGTAGCGTTTAGCGCCGTTCTCTATCCCCAGCGCTATCTCCAAGGAACGCGACCCGTCGCCCACATGGGCTACCAGCCTCGCAGACGCGGCCCCGTTGCGCACGAGCTGCTCGGCCGTGGCGTGGCGAAACGACGAAAGTGCCGTGAGCAGCTGGATGCCCTCCACGATGTTCGTCTTGCCCGCCGCGTTCGGCCCCACGAACACGGTGAGCGGGCCAATGCCGTCGAGGTCGAGGGAACGGTAGCTCCTGAAATCGCGAAACGCTATGCTGGAAACCACAAGGCTCATGGATGCCCGACAAACCTCGCCGCGCGCCTACGCTATGCGCACGGGCATGACCAGGTACAGGTAGTCTTCCGACTCCTCGGCGCGCAGAATGCCGGGGTCCATGGGAGACCTCACCTCGAGGTACACCTTTTTGGTGGACACGGCGGAAAGCCCCGCAAGCACGAAGGAGTAGTTGAACGCTATCTCCACGTCCTCTCCTTCGATTTCGCAGCCGATGGTCTCCTGAGCCGATCCGACGTCTTGTGTGGCCGCCGACAGCTGCATGGTCTGCGACGCCGTGTTCAAGTCGAACCGCACGGGAGCCTCGGCGGAACCCAGCAGCGACGCACGCTTGACCGCCGAAACCAGACGATCGACGTCAACCTTCGCGCGGGTGACGAAACCTTCGGGCAAGAGCTGCTTGTAGTTCGGGAAGTTGCCTTCTATGCGGCGGTTGATGAAAACGGTGTCCTCGCACGTGACGACGATCTGGTTTTCCGCCAATGCAAGGGAAAGGGTCGCCTCGGGAAGCGACAGCGAGGCGATTTCTGAAAGGAAGGAGCCGGAGATGACGGCTTGGAACTCGTCGGCAGGAGCGTCGGGCAGATCCGCGTCGGTGAGGGCCATGCGGTACGAGTCGGTGGCGACCATCCTCAGGCGGCCTTCCTCCAAGGTGACGAGCACGCCCGTCAAAACCGCACGGCTCTCGTCCTTCGAAACCACGCGCGCCACGCGGCGCACCATGGACGAGAACTGGGCGAAGGGGATGCTGATGCGCTGCTTCACGTCCACATGGGGAAAGCCTGGGAAATCCTCGTAGTTGAGCGCCTTGAGGGAGAACGACGACGCATCGCACGTGACGAGCGCCGACTCCTCGTCCGCCTCCACATGCACGGCGGCATCGGGGAGGTTCTTGACGATTTCCGAGAACAGCTTTCCGGGAACGACGGCCTTGCCTTCTTCCTCCACCAGGGCCGCCACGGAATACTGGATGGAAAGCTCGAGGTCGGTGGCTTGAAGCGTGAGCGTGTCGCCCCGGGCCTCAAGCAAGATGCCCGAAAGGATGGGGAGCGTCGAGCGGGTGGAAACGCCTTTGAGGACTATGACGATGGCGTTCTGGAGTTCCGTTTGGTTGATGCTGAATTTCAAGGCTCTCCCTCTCCTTCGACGGGTGCGTTCGGTTTTGCGGCAAGGCGTTGCGCGGGCGGCGGAAGTGACGGGCCGGGAAGGCGCATCACGTCATTATACAGGCTTTGGGGTTGCGCTGGGCGGAAGTTCGCCTCTCGAGCAGAGAGGCAGGGAAGGAACGCCGGTTTGGGTTTGGGTTTGGGTTTGGGTTTGGGTTTGGGTTTGGGTTTGGGTTTGGGTTTGGGTTTGGGTTT
>CAJFUR010000148.1 GCA_904420215.1 uncultured Eggerthellaceae bacterium | reverse complement strand
GGACAGCAGGTCGATGCCCTGCTCCGCCTGGTTGCGGCGCAGGCGGCCTTCGAAGGAGAACGGCTTGGTGACGATGCCCACCGTGAGCGCGCCAATCTCTTCGCGCGCGATCTCGGCGATGATGGGGGCGGCCCCCGTGCCCGTGCCGCCGCCCTCGCCGGCCGTGACGAACACCATGTCGGCCTCGGCGAGCGCCTCGCGGATCTCGGCGCGGCTCTCTTCGGCCGCCTGGCAGCCCACCTCGGGGTTCGCGCCGGCACCCAGGCCGCGCGTCAGTTCTTCGCCGATGTGGATCGTCTTGTCGGCGTCCGACATGAGCAGCGCCTGGCGGTCGGTGTTGACGGCGATGAATTCCACGCCCTTCACGCCGGCCTCTACCATGCGGTTCACGGCATTCGTGCCGCCGCCGCCCACGCCGACGACCTTGATGACCGCCAAATGCTCGGAACCTATAATGTTTGGCATTGTTTCCTCCACACCTGCTGCGTTTTCAAATGCTGCGTTTCCCTACGGGGGCACAGTTTACGTGGGGATATTGTACACGATGATCAGGCGTTTGCAAATTACGCCGCGGCAATGGGCACCCTGCGTCCACGAATAAGCCAGATTAGCGGCACCAAAGGCGGAGCCACAGGCGGAACGCATCTTCCCCGCAGATTGGCGGAACAAGACGGAGGAGGACTCGGGACCCAAAAAATCCACCCAGTGGCGCTTGACGAAAAGAGCGAATGCTGCGAGAATGTCTCGCGTGATCAGGTTCCGGATACCTGCGAAGCCCGGGACCGGGAGGAGGGCCCTCGGGTCCTCCTCTTTTGCATACGGGGAGGATTTTGGCAAAGGCGTTCCGTGCATACGAAGATCAATTGGCCCATCTCAAGGCCAAGGGTCTTGCCGTGCCGAACGAGGACGCCGCCAAAGACGCCCTGCGCGATATCGGTTACTTCGCCCTCGTCAACGGCTACAAAGACCTCCTGCGCGATCCCATGACCCGCACATACAGGCCCGGCTCGTCGTTCGACGACGTGGTCGCCATCTTCGAGTTCGACGATGCACTGCGCAATCTCCTGCTCAACAGCCTCGCAGCCGTCGAGCGCAAACTCCGCAGCACGGTGTCCTACGCTTTCTGCGAACGCCACGGCGAAGCGCAGGCGGCCTACCTGAACACCACCAGTTACAATCCGGCGGACAGGCACGCCCCCAAGGTCGCCAGACTCGTGGGGATACTGGACAAGCTCGCCAACAGAAGCATGGACCAAGGCTATCTGGTCCACTACCGCAAATGCCACGGCAACGTGCCCCTGTGGGTACTCGTGAACGCCGTCACCTTCGGCCAGATGTCCACCATGTTCTCGCTCATGCTCCCTGGCGACCGTGCAGCCGTGGCGAAACAGTTCGAACACGTTAACGAGCGCGAACTCGAGCAGATCCTCAAAGTGCTCGTCCTCTACCGCAACGTCTGCGCCCACGGCGAAAGGCTGCTCTCTTACCGCACCAACGTCGCCTTGCCCGACCTGCCGCTGCTGGGGAAGATGGGCGTCCCCAAACGCGGCACGCAGTACTCCATGGGCAAGCGCGACCTTTTCGGCGTCGTCGTCGCCTTGCGCCACCTCATGCCGCCTGCAAAGTTCCGGGCATTCAAGCAGCGGCTTGGCTCGCTTGTCGAACGTTTCCTCCACGACAACGAGTCGGTAGGTCGCAAGGAACTCTTCGCCCACATGGGCTTCCCCGAGAACTGGAAGGACGTCACCCGCTACCGCCTGTGACGGGACTGTCCGCAAAGGTGCAAAACAGTGGCCCCGCAGGTTGGCGTGCCTGCGGGGCCACTTGCTTAGCTGAAGCGGCGGCGGGACGCGGCAAGCGCCGCGGCGGACAGCGCCGCAGTGGCGGCCAGCGCCAGGGCGGCGACCGGCTTGTTGTCGCCGGTCTTGGCAAGGGTGTTCGCCGCGGCGCCGGTGCCGTTGCCGCTGCCGTTGCCGGAGCCACCGCCGTTGTTGTTGCCGCCGTTGTCGCTATCCGGATCGTCGGGGTCGTCCGGGTCACCGCCAGGGTTGTCCGGGTCGTCGGGATCGTCCGGATTGTTCGGGTCGTCCGGGTCGCCGCCAGGGTTGTCGGGGCCGTCGGGGTCGTCCGGGTCGTCAACCGGCACGTACTCCCACACGGCGTAGAGCGTGAGGCCGCCAGCGGGCATCTCCACCGTGCCACCCGGCGCAAGCACGCCCTGCGGCACGGCGCCGGCCTCGTACACGGCGGCCGCCAGCGCCGCGTCGGCGCTCCAGCCCGCAAGGCGCACCGCGCGCTCCGCGCCGGCCTCGCCCGCCGCGCCTGCAAGCGCCGCATCCGCCACCGGCACGGCGACGCCCTCCAAGTACGCCACGTCGTCAACCGGCAGCGCCAGCCCCTCGTCGAGCGCGACGCCCGCGCCCGGCGCCAGCGCATACGCCACGCCGTAGCGGTCTTCCTCCCAGTCGGGCATGCCGTTGTTGTTGGCGTCGGCGCCCCAGAGGGCGTACAGGACGGTCACGCCCTGCGGCACCTCGAAGCCGTCCCCTTCGCCATACACGCCGTCCGCGGCCACCACCTGGGCGCCGGCGGTTCCCGCGCCGACGAGGTAGTCGCCGGCCTTGGCGCCCGCCGGCGAGCCGTCCTCCCCGGCCACGCCGTCCACCACGCCCGCGTGGCGCGCGGTGGTCCAGCCGAGGAACACGCAGCCCACGCGCTCGGGCGCATGCTCGCCCAGGTTCTCCACCTCATAACGCTCGCCCACGGCCACCAGCCTGCCGAACACGTCCATGCGCGCGTCGTCGCCGCCGTTGGGGCTGTAGGCCACCGCGCCGTACTCGGCCAGCAGCGCGTCGTCCACCCACACGGGCGCCAGCTCCACGTTGCCCGTCACCGTCACCGTGTCGCCCTCTTGGTAGATTGGGTGCACGCCCAGAAGGCCGGCCGCGTCGTCCACCAGCGCGCCCTGCCCGCCAGGCGTCCAGCCGAGGAACGTGTGGCCGGCAAGCCCCAAGCCGCCGGCGCCCAGCACCGTGGCCTTTTGCCCGCTCAGGTACTTGCCGTCGTCGGCGGGCGCGTTGCCAGAGACGCCTTCCGCAGAGCCCTTGGAGTAGGTCACGGAGAACTTGTCCTCCGCGTAGTCCGCCACGCCGTTGGCGTTGGCGTCGGCGGCGAAGGCGGCATGGAAGGTCACGGTGGAACCCTCGGCCGCATCGGCGGGAATCGCATAGGTGCCGTAGCTTGCCAGCAGCGCGCCCGCCGCCGGCTCGGCTTCCAGCAGCCCGCCGGCCAGCTCCGCGTCGGTCGTCCAGCCCACGAACACGCCGGCGGGCGCGCCCTCCGCGGCCGGCAGCTTCAGGTGGTCGCCGCCGAGAAGCGTCACCTCGTCGCCCGCGAAGTACTTCGCGGCGTCCTCGGGCAGCTCGCCCTCGGCGCCCTCGGGCGCGACGTAGGCAACGCCGATGCTCGGCTGCGGCTCCACCACCGGCTCCACGGCGCGCCACAGCGCGTGGAACGTCCACGCCGTCACGTTCCCGCCGTCGCCGGCCTGCGCCTCCAGCGCCACCTCGTCGCCGGCCGCATACACCTCCACGCCCTCCGGCACGGCGGCGCCGGCCGCCAGCACGTCGGCACGCTCGGCGGTCCAGCCAAGGAACTCGCAGCCCTCGCGCGCAGGCTCCACGGACGTCACCACATGCTTCCCGCCCGCCAGCACCAGCTCGGGCGCGGGCAAAGCGCCGGCCGCGGCCGTGCCGCCGTTGGCGTCATAGCTCACCAGCACGAACTGCTCCGCCACCGCGTCCACCACCCACACGGGGCGCAGGGTCACGTTGGCCGTGGGCACGAAGGTGCCGCCCGCCTGGTACAGCGTCACCTCGTGCGCGAGGTCGGCGGCCTGCTCTATGGCCACGTCGCCCGCGTCGTTCAGCAGGGCGCCCCCGTCGGGCGTCCAGCCCACGAACGTGTGGCCGGCAAGCTCCATGCCCTCCGGCACAGCGGCCACCTCCACCGCCTGTCCGGCCGTCACGGCCTGCGATGCCGGCGGCGTGCCCGCGGCGGAGCCCAAATTGTACTCCACCGTGTAACCGCCCAGCGGCTCCTCAACGACCAGCGGGAACGTCACCGAACCCGTGTAGTTGCCCATGCCCGTGACCTTCACCGCGTAGATGCCCGGTTCGCTGGGCGCCCCACCGGAGAACTCGTCCGTGCCCGCCTGGGCGTACTCGACCGCGTAGTCCGTGCCCGCCTGCAACTGGAAGGTACCCAGGGCAGACTGGTACGCCAGCGCGAACTCGGGCGCCACCGGGGTGCCGCTGCCGTCCGCCCGACAGGAAAGCCCCGCCGTCAGGAGGTCGGCCGGCATGGCCAGCATGCCCTCGGCCAGCGAACTAGCGGCGCGCACGTCTGCCAACGCGCCCACCACGTCGCCCGCGATGCGCGCGAACACCGAGGCGCCGGACGCGCCCGCGATCTCTTTCTGCGCGATGGTGAACTGATTCGCGTTCTCCACCAGCACAAACGTCACCGCGGCGCCTTCCTTGCTGACAGACAGGCCGTCCGGCACGTAGGCGTAGCTGCCCGCGTCCTCGCCCGCCACGCGCGCAAGCGCGCCGGACACGTTCAGGGCAGCCAGATCGCTGCCGGAAACCCCCTGCATTGCCGCCTCGTCCCAGTACAGCTTGTAGGCATTCGCCAACCCGTCCGGGTCGGCCGCGCCGAACGTCTTGGAAAGCGCCTCGGGCGCCACGTACAGCACGAGCGACTTCTCCTCGACGTGCAGGATAGTACCTGCGGAAACGCCTGCGTAGGCGCCGCCGTCCTTGCCCGTCACGGTGACTTGGTAGTAGCCCACGTCCAGCGGCGTATCCAAACCCACCGCGTCGGCGGAACCCACCGGGGTCACCGTCACGGCGTACAGGCCGGCATCCACCGAAGTGCTGCCGTCGAGCACTGCAAGCCCCAGTCCCGCCGCGTAGCCCGCATACGACGAGCCGTCGTGTTCCACTTCGTACAGCGGCTTTTCCACCGCGAACGAGCGCTGCTTCATGGTGGCGGCCACGGTGGTGGTGCGCTCCACCGGGCCCACGGTGTACGTGACTGCGCCCGTCGCCCCATCGACGGCGCCCGCGGAAACGCCCACCGGGTTGCCCTCGGCGTCGGAAGCCGCCACGCCCTCGATCACGTAGCCCGCGGCAGGCGCGAACGTCACCTGCACGCTGCTGCCTTCCACCGCCTGCGCCACCGCCGGCAACGCCGTGCCGGAGCCGCCGGCCACGTAGGCAACGACCTCCACCGTGCCGTTGGCGTAGTCGGCTGCGCCCCACACGGCGTAGTAGGTCACGGTTTCCGTCTCGCCCGCCGCCGGCATCTTGTCCGGCAGCGTCACCACCGCGCCGGCGCCCAGCAGGTCCCCGGGCGCGCGGTTCTCGCGCGTGTAGAGCGTGCGCGCCGCGTCGGCGTCCGTCGTCCAGCCGAGGAACACCGCCTCCGCGCCGCCCTCGAGCGTGCCCGCAGGCACCTCGCCGCTCAGCGTGGCCGCCGCGCCCGCAAGGTAGTCCCCGCCGCCCGCCGGCAGGCCCGTCGCCGTCACGCCGTCCGCCACGCTGCCATACGCGAGCGCGTAGCGCCCTTCCTCGTAGTCCGGCGTGCCGTTGTTGTTGGCGTCGGCCGCCCACAGGGCATACAGCGTCACGCTCGTCACCGGCGTGGTGCCGTCGCCCTCGGGCAGCGTGACGGTGACACCCGCCGCGAACACGTCGCCCGCGCTGGGCACGGCATCGGCGCTTTCCACTACGTCGTACCGCGCGGCCGTCCAGCCCAGGAACACCGCGCCCGTCCGCGCAGGCTCAACGCCGCTCACCCGGAAATCCTCCCCCGGCGTGCCCACGCCCGTGTCGGGCGCGCCCGCGCCGCCGTTGGCGTCGTAGAACACCGGCACGGCCTGCGCATCCAGCCAGTCCGCCGTGCCGTTGCCGTTGGCGTCCACGCCCCACACGGCGTACATGCGGTGCAGTCGCGAACCGTCCACCAACTCGCCCGAGCCCACCACGAACGTGGCACTCATGTCCTTGCCCACCACGGCGCCCAGCGCCGTGTAGTCCGCCAGCGTGTGGGCGCGGTGTCCCGTGCCGTCTGCAGGTTCACTCGTGGTCCAGCCCATGAGCACATAGCTGGTAAGCGTCAGCGACCCTTGGCTCACGTGCGCCGTCTGCCCAGGCAGGTACTGCATGGCGTCGGTGGGCGCGGCGCCCGTCGTTCCCTCCGTGCCGGGATAATACACCACGCGCACGCCCGTCTCGTTCACGTCGGCCACGCCGTTGGCGTTGGCGTCGATGCCCCACACGGCATACAGGGTCAAATGCCCGTCCTCGCTCACGTAGTTCGCCCACGTGGTGCCTATGTCAACCGATTGCCCCGCATAGCGCACGCCCGCCAGCTGGGTGGTCTCGCCCGCAGCCAGCGGGTTCGCCATCTTCTCGGGCGACCAGCCGATGAACACCACGTTCTGCCCATTCGCTTGACCGTGCGTCATGTTGGCGCCGGAAGGCAGCACGACGCCGCCCTGCGTGGTGGTGGGATCAGGCGCGCCCGTGCCACCGTTGGCGTCGTAGGACACGGCGTAGGTCATCGAGCCGATGAGGAACGTGAACGTGCGCGTGCCCGTGTAGTTGCCCACGCCCGTGATGGTGACTTTGGCCGTGCTGTTTGGCTTCACGTTGTCCTCGTAACCTACCACGTAGTTCAGCACGCCGTTCTCGTTGGCGGCGACCTCCGCATCGTTGTAGGAAAGCAGCGCGGCATCACCGAAGGTTACCGCGTCGCCCGTGTAGTCCCGGGGGGAATTGGCGAAGCCCTCCACCAGTTCCACCGGCGCGGTGCCGTCGTCGGCATTGCCCTCCGCGATGTTCTTCGGCTTCACCGTCACCGTCATCTGCCCATAGTAGACCTGAGGATTGTCCTCGCTGCCAATGACCTTGGTCACCGTGATGGTGTAAGTGCCCGCATCGCCAAGCGTGTAAGAATACGACGTCTCGTTCTCGCCCACGGTATGGGAATGCCGCTGGCCATCGAACATCACTTCATACGTGCAGCCGCCCAAAGCCCCGCTACTGTTCGTGGTGGGGCTGACGGTCACCCGATTGGGACGCTCTGCATCGTTCGTGTAGGTGAAGCTCTCATTGCCTCCCAAGGAGAGCAAGTAGGCGGCGTCCACGGCCGTTGCCGACAGGGAGAAGCTGCCCGTGTAGTTTTTCGCAGCTTGGCCCTCTGCAGCCGTCACCGCTTCCACCTTGATGGTGTACTTCCCGTTGGCCTCGGGTTTGTCGTTATCGTCAACCTCCTGGTTTTCGTCATCGAAGATGCTGACGGTGTAATCGCCATCCTCGCCCATCTTAAGGGACTGCTGTCCCAACGCCGATGCCCAGTACGAAACGGCGATGCCCTTCTTGATGTCCCCAAACGACTGGTCGGCCGCAAGATACGTCACGTTCGAGGCCGAAATGCCGGATTCGGGCGTGGTGCCGTCCCCCAAGCTCTTCGGCGTGATCTCCAGCGACTGGCCCGCTCCTTCAGGCAACACCAGTCGGTAGTTGGACGAAGCGGAAAGCGTGCCAAGATCGAACGCATAGCTTCCCACGTCCTCGCCTTCCGCGCGGCCTACTGCGCCCGTGAACGCGAAGCCGTCGATCTTGCTGCCCGCGACGAAGCCGCTCTCGTCCGCGCCCGCGCCGCCCGCGCCGTCCCCGGTGCCATCCCCGGCGGCGGGCGCGCTCCACTCGGTATACGCCTCGTAGGTGTACGCCGGGTCGATGGCGCCGTACACCTTGCTCGCGCCGAGCACCTTCACGTACACCGTCTGCGGCGCAATGCCGAACGTGAGCGTGCGGCTGCCGGTGTAGTTGCCGGCGCCGTACACCGTCACCTGCGCCGTGTTCGTGCCGGCGTTCGTGTTGTTGGCGTAGGCCAGCGTGTAGTCGGCACCCGCCACAAGCTGCATGCCCGTGGCGTCGGGGTCGGCATCGGCGCCGGCGTAGCTTGCCGCAACACCCGGCGTCTGCGCCTTGCCGTTGTACGTCAGGCCGTCGGCGCCGTCCACCTCAATGGCAACCGGCTGCGTGCCGTGCTCGCTGTCGCCCTCCGCCAAATTCTTCGGCAAAATGACGAACTCCGCCTCGCCGTAGGCGCCCGTGTAGTTTCCGATGCCGCTCACTGTAATGGCGTAGCGGCCCGCGTCGGTCAGGTTCGTGGCGCCGGGCGAGAAGGGCAGCGGGTCGCCGCCGTCCTTCTGGTACGTCACGCTGAAGTTGCCCGCCTGCACGATGGGGGCGATGCCGCCTTCGGTGCGCACCTCGACGCCTGGCTTGAACGCCGCACCCGTGTACGTGACGGTTCCGTCCGCGCCCGTGAGCGTGATGTCCAAGTTGCCGCTGGCACCCGCCACCTCGAACACGTACTGGCGCTCGCCCCTGTAGTTGTTCGGCTCCACCACGCACGCCGTGGAACTTAAGGTCACGCGGTAGACGCCCACGTCCACCGGCGCCTCGGCAATGGGCGTCCAAGCCTCCGGGTCGTCCGGGCTGCCGCCCTCGGCAAGCACCTCGTAGGACAGCACGTAGTCGCGGCTTTCGGCCAGCACGATGTCGCCCCGCTGGCTGCGATACACCACCGACCCGTCCTGAACAGGAGACACCGGCCGGCCCACGTAGGAAAGCCGCAGCATGCCGCTCTCGCCCTGCACGCCGGCAAGCGCCACGTCCACGTCGTCTTCGTCCTCGATGTCCTTCTGCTGGATCATGAACGCCGTGTCGGATGCCAGCCGCAGCGTGTAGTTGCCGCCCGCCGTGAACGTGCCAATGGCGTAGCGGTAGCCCGCGTAGCGGTACGTCTCGCCCGCCGCACGCCCGAACGTGCCCGTCACGCTGGCCGCGTCGCGCTCGTAGAAGCCGTTCTCGGCGATTGCGGCGGTGCTGGTGGACACCGCGGAAAGGTTCGTGCCGTACTTCGCCAGCACCGGGTCGTTCTCGCCGTACACCTTTTGCACATTCTCCACCGTCACCGTCACTTCGCGCGGCTGGATGGCCACGTTGGCGTAGCCCGTCAGGCTGTCGCGCTCCACCCCCTGCGCAACCAGCTCTTCGGCGTAGTCGGCCTGCGGCTGCACGCGCACCACGTAGGCGCCCACGTCGGGAATGCCGCCGGAAACGGGAACGAACGCCACGCTGCCGCCATCGCCCACGGACAGGGTGCCCAGCTCCGCGCTGCAGCGGCTGAGATCGAGGTCGATTTCCTCCACCCCGCCCGCCAGCGCCGCGGTGGCGCTGGCGTCGTACAGCCACCCATAGCCATCGAGAGTTGTCGCACTGTAGGTGAACGTGGAGGATGCCGGAGACACGTCGATGCCCGCGCCCATGTCGCCGGCATCCAGCACCGTGTAGGGGCGCTCGACCGTGCCCGTGAAGTTGTTTATGCCCGTGATCACGTAGGTGTACTCGCCGGGGTTCGTGATGCTGCTGGTGACGTCGTTGTCATTGGCATCGAGCACCTTCACCTCGTAGTCGGTGCCCTGTTGCAGCAGGAAGCCGTTGTACGTGACGAACACCTGCGTGCTCTGCGGCACCAGCGAAACGCGTTCCATGGATATGTTCACCGCGGGCACGCCGGCCGTTTCGTTCACGTCGCTTTTGTTTGCCAGATCCTTGGGCTTCACCTCGTAATTGGCATACACCACACGCTGGCCCGAAGCGTCGGGGTCGGCGTAGTTGCCCAGGCCCGCCACCCTGTAGCGGTACTCCCCGACGTTCGTGATGGTGCTGGAAGCGTCCCACGCTTCCTCGCCGTCTTTGTCGTGGCGCATTTGCAGCGCGGTGGCGTAGTCGCGCCCGTCCACCAGCGGCGTGTCGTCGGCGGATAAAACCGAGAGCGCGGGCGTGTGCGCGTAGCCGGTGTACACGCCCTCCGCAGGCTGTATGTCCACCTTGATTTCGGGGTTTGCCGTCACCAGCACGGTGCTGATGGCAATGTAGTCGCCCGTGCTGTCGGTGGCCAGCAGCAGGTATTCCCCCACGCCCAGCGCCGGGTTTGCAGGCAGACCCACGCGCAGCGAGTACTCGCTGGTGGCAAGGCGCCGCCCAGCTTCGTCGCCCGCGGCGGCGCCCAGCACCACGCGCAACTGGTCGCCCTCCGCTTCGTCGCCCAAGTCGTAGGCCTTGATGTCGGTGTCGGCGTAGGCGTTGCCCGTGTAGGGCACCTCCAGCCGCGTGTCGGCACTCCATTCGTCCGTCGCGTCGTTGCGCGCCTGTATCTCCATCGTCAGCGGCTCGTCGGTGACCAGGATGGCCTGCCACGCCATCGCGCTCGATGCGTAGTTCGGGTCGAAGCCCGCCTGGCCGGATTCCACGAACGCGAGGTTGTTGTCGCTCGCGTTGGCGCGCGGCGTGGCGCACAGGGCGTACAGGCCCTCGCTCGCCGGCCAGCCGTTTTCGTCGAGCGTGGCTCCCCCGTCGATGGCTTGGAACGAGAAGCTCAGGTTCTCCAATTCCAGCATGTTGCCGTAGGAGTCGCGCACGCACAGCTGCCCGCCCTCGCCCTCGTAAGTGCCGCCGATAAGCTCCTTGATGACTTCCTGATAGTTGTCCGTCTGGGGATCCACCACCACGGCATTGCCCATTTCGGAGGTTTCCAAGCGCCCCGCATACGGCGCGATGGTGAACGTCGTGCCCTTCCAGCCCGACCGCCCCACGTAGTTGCCGCTGTTCTCGCTCCACAGCTCCACGGAGTACGTGCCGGCATCCGCGCCGTCGAGGCGTATGCCCTGATCGGGGGAAGAGCCGTCGTTGCCGCTGCTGCCGTCACGCGTGTAGAACCGGTCGTCCAAGTAGTAATAGGCCGTGTCATCCTTCTCGCCCGCCAACGCGGCCGCCATGGCCGCACTGTCATGATCGGGGTGCGCCACCTGGTACTCCTCCGCCGTGCCAATCAGGCGGTAGCACAGGCGCACGTCCGAGCCGACAATGAGCGCGCGGCCCGTGTTCTCGTCCGTGATGGACGCCGTGGAGGGACTGGAGGAATGTCCGGCGTCCGCGCCCGCCTGGCCGATGAAGCCCACTTGCTCGGGCGTCACGCTTTCGATCACCACGGATTCCTCGTTCGCCAGATCCTTCGGCGCCACCAGCATCTTGGCCGTGCCGGTAACGGTTCCGGCTTCGGCGTTCGCGTTCACGGCGTTCTCGGAAAGCTGCGCGTCGTCGTCGGGCATCATCCAGTAGGCGCGGTACGCGCTGGCGTACTGGCCCGAGCCCGTCCACTGCGCGCTGATGTAGTAGCTGCTCTGGGGGTCGTTGTCGTAAGGCGTTGGGCCGTCGGTCTTGCCGAACGCGTTCGCCGTCACGTCGGCGCCCGACGAGGTCACCAGCACTTCCGCGTACCCCCCATTCACCGACATGCCGGGGCGCACCAGCACCTGGCTGGTGTCCTGCGCGTTGCCGCCCGACGAGACGCGCGTCACGCTGACGGTTGCCGAGCCGCTTGCCGAGGAAAGCCCGTTGCCGTAGCCGTCGGCAACGGAGACGCCGATGGCCAGTTCGTGCTCGGACATGTCATAGCCGTACTCGCGCCAATACTGGTAGTACACCGGGAAGGCGCGGGGGTTGCCGCCAATGGACCCGTACACCTCGTATTGGGGGTTGCCACCGCCGCCATTGGGCAAGTCTTCGTCATACGCCCAATACGTGTTCACCACGCCGGCATGGTCGGTTTTCGCGTCCGTGCAGATGACCGTGGGCACCACGTCGGCCACGCGGCGGTACAGCTTCCCGTCCGTGCCGATGAACCAGTAGGGGGCGTCATCCTTCACGCCGTCGCCGCCCTCCCCCAGCTCGGTATCGTCCAGCGTGGCATCGCGCAGGTCGAACCAGCTGCGGATGTTGTGGCCGCTTGCGGAAACCACGGCGTCGTCCAGCTGGAAGATCGTGCGGGCGCCGCTTTCGTAGTCGCCCAAGTTGGCCACGTACACGTGCGCGATCAGGGGATCGTCCGCACCGCGCTCGTCGAACGTGCCGTGCACGGTGACGCTTGCGTGGCCTTCCGTGGTGGACTGGCCGTCGCTCGTCATGCCATGCGTGAGATACACCGAGCCAAGCGAGCTGGACTGGTCGGTGTTCAGCGTGCCGCCCGGCTTCACCTTGACGTTCACCTCAAGGGGGTTGTCATGGGTGTAAGCCGTGGCGTCCTCGCCCGTGTTTTTGTCCTCGGGGGAGGCTTCGATGGTCAGGTTGGTGACCGTCAGCGTGCCGCCGGCATCCACGAGGAACAGGGGCTGCACGTACACGCGGGAGGGGGTTTCCTCCGTGCCCGCCGCGTCGATGCTCGCCTCGAGCGTGCCGTCCACCAGCGAGAATTGAGTGTTCCCGCCGATGGCCTGCGTGCCCATGGCGCCCAAGTCGAGCGTGTGGCCGTTCAGGTCGAACGTGAGGTCCAAGTAGGGATACACCGCGCGGTTCCCGCCGCCGGAGGACACGGTGCCGTATTCCACGTCCGTGGCATCGCCCACCAGCGTGACCGCGGCGGTGAAGCGCGTGTTCGCAAGGGCGGTTTCGGCGTTCGCGCCATCCGCACCCGCAATGGCCTCGTACTGTTCCGAAAGTTCGGTGTAAGCCGCCGCGCAGTCGTCGAACCAGCCGGTGTAGACGGGCACGTCGGACGTGACGACCTCGCTGCCGCTGCCGTCCGCGTCCACCGCCTCTTGCGTGTACACGTCCAAGCGGACGTCGCCCGGCTCGAAGTCACAGCGCACCAGCATGTCGGCGGACGTGGTCTGGTAGGCAAGCGCCGCGCCGCCATTCGCAGGGGCGGCGGTGCCGGGTTCGAGATCGGCGGGGTCGATGTCGCCCTCCGCCACCAGCGTGGGCACGCCCGCGGCGTCGTAGGTGTAGCATTCCGTGCCCGTTATCAGGCCCGTGTGCTCGTCCACCACGGCCGCAGAGGCCAGGCGCCAATAGGCGCGCGAGGTGGAGTTCACCGCACCCGTGACCACGTAGTTGCCCGGATACGCGTCTTGCAATTGCCCGAACCCGTACTCGCCGTTAAGGCTCACCTTCTCGTACACCTTGAGTTGGCGCAGGCGGTACTCTTTCTGGTCATCGCCGCGGTCCGCCTTGGGGGCAATGACGATGGACTGGTCGAAGCCCACGTAGTAGTTCGTGTTGTCGTATGCCGCGTTTTCAAGGTTCACCGTGCCGTTCTCCACGGCGTCCCCGTTGCCGTTCTGCAGCGTGATCGTGTAGTTCGCGTCGCTGAACTGCGCCAGCAGGTGCATGTCCGCAGCCACGGTGACGGAGGCGCCCACGGCGTACACGAGAGCCTCGTTGGCGTTGTCCGTCAGCGAGCTGCCGTCGGCCGCGCTCACGTAGCGCCACGTGCCGTTTTCGTCTTGCGCGATGACTACCCAGCCCGTCAGGCGCTTGCCTTCGGGAGCCGCGAATCCCTCGAACGCGTCCAAGTTCGGCAGCGTGGCCGTGGCGTTCGCGCCGTAGTGCTGCTGCGCCTCGTGCGCCTCCAACCTGTCGTCGCTTTCCAAACCCTCCACGCGGTCGTGGAAGGTGAGGGTGTAGGAGTTGATCTCCACGATGCTTTGGTTGGCGGCGTCCTGCCCCAGCGTCAGCCCTTGGGCGTGCACCACGAGCCCGTCTGCGATGATCCTCTGCGCGGCGTCGGCGCTCTGCGCCCAAATGAGGTCGGTGCCCATGGCGGTTTCGTCGCTGTCCAGCGTCACGGGGTTCGTCTTCGTGTTCACGTAGCCCGACGCGTTGTCCGCGGTGTCCCAGTCGCCCGAGGTCATATCCAGAAGCGCGCCGGGCGCCAAGTGGATGCGGTCGGCGTTGTTCACATAGCCCGTGCCGGAAAGCGCGAACCTGCCGGCAGCGGTGCTGCCGGAACCGCCGCCGATGCCGGCGCCCGCCGACGTTTGCACATACGCGCCCGCTCCCTCGGAGCCGGCCGTGTTGCCCGAAATGGCGCCCGCCGCCAGCGTGAAGGACGCGCCCATGTTCACGAACGCGCCGCCGCCGCTGTCCGCGGCCACGTTCGCCGCCAGCACCGCCGTAGGCTCGGTTGCCTGCGCCTTGCCGCCGATGACGAAGATGCCGCCGCCGTTGTGCGCCGACGTGTTCTCGCGGATTTCGTTGGCGAACGTGAAGCTGCCGTTCGCGGTGGCCACCGCAACGCCGCCACCGCCGCCGTTCTCGCCCGCGCTGTTGCGCTGCAGCGTGACGCCCGCTGCGGTGTGGGCGGTGCCGGAAACGTACAGGCCGCCGCCATTCGCGCCCGCCACGTTGGAGGACACGCTGCCCGCCTGCACGTCCAAGCCGCCGGCATGCACGCCCGTGGCGGCATCGGCGTCGGGATCGCCAGTGTCGCCGGTGCCGCCGCCAAAGGCGCCCTCGAGGCCGGAACCCGTGAACGTGGGCACGTAGGCGGGATGCCCCGCTTCGAAGGCGTCGCCGCCCACGGGGGTGTACGTCACACTCGTCGCCGCAAGGCCGCGCGCCGGCGCCTGCGCGATGCCGCCGCCGTCGTTCTGCGCCCAGTTGCCCGTGATGGCAGTGCCGGACACGACGACCTTGTCCGCGGCCGCTTCCGCGCTTCCATATGCGCCGCCCACGAACAGGCCGCCGCCCGACCCGGCGGCGTCGGCCGCTGCGGGCGCCGCGGGGGCCGCGCCTTCCGTGTATCCCGAAATGGCCAAGTCGTATTCCGTGCCGCTGCCCGTGCCCGTCACCGCCGCGTTGCCGGAAACGGTGCCGCCCGAAAGCCGCATGATGCCCTCACCCATGTTCGCCAGCGCGCCGTATTCGCCCCGGTTGCCGGAGACGGTGCCGCCCGTCATGTTCAGGGTGCCCACGTTGTAGACGGCGCCCGCGCCGCGGTAGTACTTCGCCTGCCCCCAGTAGCCGGTGTCGAAGCCCTCCACCTTCGCGCCGGCGGCGCTGCTGTCGCTGCTGTAGCCGTAGCGCGGCACGGCGCCCGTGTTGCCCTCGATGGAGCCGCCGCTCAGGTTCAGCGTGCCCGCGTTGTAGATGGCGCCCGCCACCGGCGACACGCCGCCTGTGATGGCCACGCCGTCGTTCACGGTGAGCGCGCCGCCCTCCAAAACCTCGATGGTGCCGGGGTGCAGCTCGGAGTAGTTGGCGTGGTTCTTGATGGTGATGCCGCTGTGCAGCGTGAGTTCGCTGTCCGCACCCACTTGGAAGAACGCGCCCTCGGTGGGGCTGGACAGGTTGCCGTCAAACGTGAGGCTGCCCGCGCCCATGCCCAGCTCGCTCACCTGGCCGATGGACAGGCTGCCTTTGCCGGTGACCACCACGGCGGCTGCGCCGGAAGGCTTGTCGGCGCCGGTGGCGCCAGCGGTGGCGTCGCCGCCCTTGCCCGCATCGCCCAAGTAGAGCGCGTTGGAGAGCGTGACCGTGTAGTCGTTGCGCACGTTGTAGGAGTAGTCGGTCAACAGGGTGTAGGCTGCGTCATCGCCGTCCTGCGTGGCGACAAGGCCGTCGGCGTCGGCATCGGCGTCGGATTCCACCGTGTAGTCGCCCTTGGGAGTGCCGTCGTCGTCCGCACCCACATAGGCAAGGAATTCGCCTGTCATCACGTTGTAGCCGGCGGCGTTTTCCAAATAGCACGTCTTGTTCGCGCCGGAACCCGAAAGCGACGCGTCGCGTCCTGCCGAGCTGGTGCTTTCCGCCACCAGCGACACATGCTTGCCGGCGATCTCCGCCATGGTGTCCACGGTGGTGTTGTAGAAGATGTACAGCGTGTCGCCATCCGCCGCCTCGGCAAACGCCTCGTCCAGGCTGGTGTACACGCGGTAGTACTTCTGGGCAACCCCGTCGCCGCCCGCCACCGTCACCGGCGTGCCGTTGCGGATGGTGTACAGCGGCGTGTCCGCGAACTTCTTGAGTTCGAGGACGCTGGTGTTGGTGGTGCCTGAGTTTGCACTCCTGTTGCCGTCGTTCGCCTTCAAGTACCACTCGGTGCTGTCGAGCGAGAACTTGTTTTCCTGGATGTCGAGGGAGTTGCCCTGCGCGTCCCTGAAAGTCACGATGTCGCGCCCGTCGAGCTCATCGTCGCCCAAGCCCCAGATGCTGCCCGACAGCTCGAAGATGGCAGCCGCGCCGTCGCAGGTGAGCGTGCCCGTCACCTGCACGGGAAGCTGTTTCACCGTGGTGCTGCGCAGGCCGTCGAAATACACGGGGTTGTCGCTGTCGATGCGCGCCCCGCCTTCCATGGCAAGCAGCACACGGTCGGGATCGCCGCTCACGTCCACGTTGATGTTGTTCGTGAAATACGCGCCGTTGCCGTTTTCCAGCGCCGTGTTGCCTGTGATGGCCGCCTCGCCCGACATGCGGACCTGTGTGGTCTTGCCCGCGTACACGCCGATGCCGCCGCCCGTGCGCGCGGCGTTCTGCTGGATGGTGCCACCCGTGAGGTGGAGGACGCTGCCGTTGGGGCGACCGGCGGTGCCGGCGCATATGCCGCCGCCCACGCCGGAAGTCCCCACGTTGTTATGCACCTCCGCCGTGTTGTACGCCACCGTGCCGCCGCTCATGTGCAGCGTGCTGAACGTGCCGCCGCTGTCGTCCGCCGCCCCGCCCGCGTCGCAGCCGGCTATGGCGATGCCGCCGCCATAGCCCGCGGTGTTGTTGCGCACCGTGGTGCCATACAGCCAGCCGTCGGAGTTCCACAGGCACACGCCGCCGCCGTAGCCGCCCGTCCAGTTGTAGGACACCTCGCCGCCGTAGAGCCGCACTTGCGACCCCACGCGCGCGCCGATGCCGCCACCGTCGGCCGCGCCGGCGTCGCCGTAAAGACCGCCGTCTCCGCAGTTGAAAGACACGGTTCCGCCGTAGAGGTTGAACGCGGCGTTGTCGAGCGCGATGCCCGTGCCGTCGGCGTTGCCGTCGTTGTTGCAGGTGGCGTTGTTGCTCACCGAGCCGGCGTACATGTTGAACGTGCCGTACCGCGTGGTTTGGGGATGCGTCGTCCAGCCCAGCACGGAATTGCTTGCCGGGCCAAGGTAGATGGCCCCGGCCCCGTTCTCGCCGATGCCGGTGGCGGCGCACCATTGTACCACGCCGCCGTACAGGTTCAGCTCCATGTCGGGCGCCACGGAACCGACCTGCATGTCGATGGCGCTGCCGCCGTAGCTACCGTTCGAGCGTTGCACGTTCTGCAGCGTCACGCCCTTCCAGACGGAAAGGACGCCCCCGTTGTTCTTCACGAGGCCGCTGGTCGTGCTGAAACCGACATTGCGGTATCCCACGCGCTCGCCGGACGCGGAAACGAAATAGGCGGTGGGGTTCTGGCCGGCTTCCTCCCACACGGCGCCGCCGTCGATGACGAGGTTGCCGCCCGCCTGCTCCACTGCGTAGTCGATGCCCACGGCGGCGCCGTCCGCCTCCACCGAGCCGGTGGGAGCCGCCGTGCCGTCGCCGAGGACGAGGGTGCCGCCCGCCTCCACGCGGAACAGCGCCGGGTCGCCGGAGCGCTCTTTCGCCAGCGTGACGGTCTTGCCGGCGGCAACGGAAACGTGCACCGTCCGGCCGCTCGGCACCTGCGCCTGCGTGCCGGCGTAATGCCACGTCTCCGCCTCCGAGCCGTCGCCGGTGTCGAGCACGATATCGGTGACGCCCGCCGAGCCCATGGCGCTCGCCAGCTCCGCGTAGCTGGTCACCGTGACGGCGGCGTCGGCCTCCGTCCGGGCCGGGTCCGACCACGCCACCGGCTGCGCGCCGTCAGCAAGGCTGTCCAGCGCGCAGCCTTCGTGCGCTTCGTGCGCCGGCATTTCGGCCTGCGCCTGCGCGTCGCCGGAGAGGAGGTCCGCCAGAAACGCCGCGCCGCCCGTGGCCGCCACGGCCACGCCGCCGCCCAACAGCGCCACGCACACGGCAGCCGCCGCCATGAACCGGCGGGCGCGTCTCCCCGCGAACACGCGCCGCCCCCCTTCGCGCGCGCAGGGGTTCTCCCGGTCCTGCCGGGAGCCTTCGCGCCTCTGCCCTACCGGGCGGTCGCCCCGCCCATCGGGAAGGCTCCTTCTATGAGCACCCCCCCCCCATGGGAATTTTTCGCTGCCGGATCCGCCCGGCACGGCACAGTGCGCCCCGCGGGATGCCCCATGCAGCGCGCCCTGCGTTCCGCAGGCTTCATGCGCCCCGCGCACGCCGGCGCGCCGCACGTCGGACGCCGTGCGAGTCGCCGTTTCGACGTTCGCGTGGCCAGCGGCGTCGATGTTCGCGCGATTCGCCGTCTTCCTCGTCTCGTCGCTCGGATTCACAATAGCTCCCTTCGCCTTGCCCCGCACGAAGGGAACGCCCCTCCGCCGGGGAACGCGGGTGCGACGCAAAGGCCGGTACACCCGCAAACGATCAACGTGCGGGGCGCCGGTGTCGAGAGCCGACGCGCCCGCAAGCAGTCAACGCGTGGGAAGGCAGCGGTTGGGGCCGGCCTTCGCGCCCTTCGGCAGGTCGGCAGAGCTGTCCCCACCCCGATGAATATTTTGCTTCCTATTGTACCCGATGGACTATCAAAAATGACCCCTTCCCATAAGTGTTTTCTGACAAAAACGCGTGCTTTCGTGCAATTCCCACGGCCTCCCCACAACCCCTCGTCAACCAAAGGCAATGCGCGCCTTTGTCGCCAATCTCCAACAAGCGCCCCGCCCCCGGAAGCGCCCCGCCGCATCGCGCCGATCCGGCCCATGGCGACAAGCGCCGCAACGACACGCGGCAAACGCAAGCCCTGGGCCTTCTTTCGTCTAGGGGGGCAAGATGATGAAAACCGGGAAGACGCGACCCGTCCTCGCGTCCGGCGTCCGGCAGTCCGGCGTCCGATTGGTTCAATTGCACCGCATCGGCTGAGCTACAGACTGGCAATACTTTAATAAAAATGTTAAAGTATTGCCATGACCCACTTCGACGAGATATACGAGATCGCCGCCGATAACTACGGCCTAGTCACCTATGCGCAGGCACAGGAGGCGGGAATCGTCGGCGCGGAACTCAACCGCTACGTCGCGGACGGCAGGCTGGACAGGCGCGGGCATGGCGTGTACAAGCTCACGCGGCACGTCCCCACCGGCTACGACCGCTTCGCCGAAGCCGTTGCGCTTGCCGGCGAGGGGGCGTATCTTTACGGCGACGCGGTCTTGGCGATGCACGGCCTTGCGCTCGCCAACCCAAGGGCCGTCACGGTGGCGCTGCCGCGCCGCACGAGGAAGAAGGTTCCCGACTGGGTGAGGATCGTCGCGCCCAAGGGGGGCGGCGCCCCCGTCAGGTACGAGGGCATACCGTCCCAGAGCGTCGCGAACGCCCTACGGGCGTGCGCGGGCAGCGTGATGAGAGACCGGCTGCTCGACGCGATAGGGGACGCAAGGGCGAGAGGGCTTATCACGGCGGCCGAGCAAAGGCGGCTGAGAAAGGAAATCGCATGACCGGGCGGAAGCCGCCGAACAGCAGGCGAAACCTCGACATAGCCATCGAACGCATCTCCGTCGGCAGAGGCGACCCCTTGCGAATTCGCCTAGTCATCGCAAACGCCATCGTCGGCCAAATGCTGCCGGAGGGCGTCGTGAAGGGCGGCAGCTCCCTCAAGCTGCGCTACGGCGAGGCTGCAAGCCGCTTCACGAAAGACTTCGACGCCGCGCGCAGGGAAAGCGCGGGGCGTTTCGCCTCCGATCTCGAAGCTCGCCTTGCAGATGGCTGGCACGGCTTCACGGGAACGTTGACGGCCGGAAGAAAAGCCCGGCCAAAAAACGTGCCGGGCGAATACGTCATGCAACCCTACTCGGTCAAGCTCGCCTACAACACGAAGTCCTGGATGACGGTCAGGTTCGAACTCGGACACAACGAAATAGGCGATGCCGACGAGCCGGAGTACCGAATATCGGACGATATCGTCGAACTGTTCCGCGAACTCGGCCTGCCGGATCCGGACCCCGTTCCCCTCATGCCCACGCACCACCAGATCGCGCAAAAGCTTCACGCCGTTACAGCCCCGGGCAGCGAACGCGCCCATGACCTGATAGACCTCCAACTGATCGCGGCAAACGAAGAACTCGACTATGGGAAGACCGCCCGGACGTGCGAAAGGCTTTTCGCGTATCGGAAGATGCAGGAATGGCCGCCCATCATTATTGCCGGGAAAAGCTGGGAGCGGCTGTACGACGACCAGCGCCAAGGCCTTGACGTGCTTGAAAGCCTCGAAGACGCCATCGATTGGGGCAATCGCCTGATTGACAACATTCGAAGCGCGCGCACATCCTGACCTTCGAGGCCAATACTCAAAAGTATGCCCGGTTCGATTATTCGCCGCCCGCAATTCAGCCTTGCAGGGAACTCGCGCCGCAATCGCGGCAAAGTCGCTCCTGCAGATTTGTCGTGCCAGCCGGCAGGGCCATGCGCAAGCATCGAGGCTACGCGGTAAAGCGAACGGTTCCGGCGCGATTGCATTTGAAACTCTATGCTCGCTTGCGATTGCAAACGCGACAGTAAAATTTTCCAATCGCGTTTGCCGTCGTTTTGCGATTGAAAAGCGCAGTTTGCAATCGCATCCCCTGCCGCCAGGCTACAGGGACCTCCACGTCGGCCTGTCCGCCACGCGCACGTTGATGTAGGCCACGGTGCCGGGGTTCTGCTCCATGATCTCCAGGCACACGCGTTCCTTCTCGCGAATGTCCTCGGCGGCGCCGAAGGCTATCTCCACGCCGTTTTCCAGCGTGAGTTTGGTGGACTCGGCATCGGTGGCCTTCACCAGCACCACCTGGTCGGCCAGGCTGGTGGTGAGGCCCGCCACGATGTCCAGTGCGTTGTTCACGTTCTCGTCGGTGCAGAAGGCGCCCGTCTCCGGGGAGGTGCCGTAGGGCACGTCGGTAATGTGCAGCACCGAGGCGGCGTCCTCGTAGATTTTCTGGCTGATGGACTGCCCCAGCTCCGAGTCCTGGTCGGGAATGGCCATGAGCCACATGCCGTCCGACGCGATGGCCCACGGCTGCGTGGTGGTGGCGCTTTGCGTGGGCACCTCCACCACCGCCGCCACCGTGCGCTCGGTGATGACGATCTTGAGCGCATGGGGGAACTCGCGGTGTATGGTGACGCTTTTCACCCACGCGTCGCGCAGCAGGTTCTGCTCGATGGCCCCGGTGTCCACGCGCAGAAGCGTGGTGCCCGAAGGCACGTTCGCAAGCGCCGCCATTTCCGTGGCGGTGAGATGCTCCACGCCTTCCACCTTCACTTCCTCGATGGAAAACGCGTCGGAGAAGTACAGGGCGGCGGCGCCGACGAAAAGCGCGGCCAGCACGCAGAGCGCCACGGCCAGCCGCACCATGTAGCGCCGGTACGTGGCGTGCGCCCGCGCGGCGCGGTCGGCGCGGTTGAGGTCGCCCACGCGCACCGAGGTCATGCGCGGCGCAGGAGCGCCCGCGCCGCCCGCGCGCGGGGTGCGGCCGGCAGACACGCGAACGGAGGCTCCCCGCCCCCCACGCCCCGGCGCGCCGCCCCGCAGGGGCCGCACGCCAACGGGCGCAGGCGCGTTGCGGCCGGCGGACGGGCTCGCGCCGCGGCGGCTGCCCGCGCCTGCGGCGGCGCGCCCGCCGGGGATGACGCGGTACGCCGAGGGGTCCGCCTGCGCCGTGCGGCCAGCGGCCTTCCCGCCGCGCATGGCAGATGCGGACGCAGAGCGCCCGGAGGACGCGCGCGGCGCAGGCACAGGGCCGCGGGACGCGCCTTGGCGCCCGGCGGCCTGCGGCCTACGCGAACCCGAGGAACCGGACTTCCGGCGAGAGTTCGACGCCATGGGCCTCAAACACCTTCGTTTGCGCGAGTTCCATGAGCGCGCAGACGTCTTGCGCCGTCGCGCCGCCCTTGTTCACGATGAAGTTCGCATGCACCTCCGAAATCTGCGCGCCGCCGTGGCGTGCGCCCTTCAGGCCCGCCTGTTCGATGAGCGCGCCGGCCGAGGCGCCCTCGGGGTTCTTGAACACGCTGCCGCACGACGGCTCGTTGAGCGGCTGGGTCTTCCTGCGGCGCGCCAGCGACGCCTCCATCTTCCCCCTGATGAAGAAGGGATCGGCCGGCTCCACCGCAAGCTCGCATTCCACCAGCACCTCGTCGGCGGCAAACGAGGACGTGCGGTAGCCCCACGCCACCTCAGCGCCCGCGCGGCGCACCAGCCCGTGCCCCGGGGAATACGTGGTCACGCTGGCCACGCGCGCGCCCAGCCACTCGTCACGCGATCCCGCGTTCATGCGCAGCGCGCCGCCGAGCGTGCCCGGCGTGCCCACGGCGAACTCCAGCCCCGCCAGCGAGCGGTGGAAGGCGTCCTGCACCACCGAGGACAGAAGCACGCCCGCCCCCGCGCAGAAGCGGTTCGCCTGCGCGTCGAAGCGGCTGGCGCGGAAGTCGCGCCCCAGCGACACCGCCACGCCGGAAAACCCCGCATCGGCCACCAGCAGGTTGCTGCCGCGGCCCAGCACCACCCACGGCGTGCCGGTCTGCCCGCACGCCTCCACCAGCGACACGAGCGCGCGGACGGAATCCACCTGCACGTAGAAGCGCGCCGGCCCGCCGATGCGGTAGGTGGTGTGGCGCGACATCGGCTCGCCGGGATACACGCTGCCGTCGAACTTGTCGTCCACCAGCAGCGCCTCCAGAGGCGAGGCGTGCCGCGCGGTCACGAGGCCGCCCCCGCGCCTGCGCCCGCGCCCGCCGGCGCGCGGCCGGAAAGCGCGTCCACTAGCTGCGGGCCGATGGCCGTCACGTCGCCGGCGCCCATGGTGAGCACCAAGTCGCCGGGGCGCGCGAGCGATGCCATGTGCCCCACCACGTCCACGCGCCGGGGCACGTAGGAGGCCTGCGGGTGTCCTTCGTGCCCCAGCACCACGGAGAGGAACGTCTTGCCCGTCACCCCCGGCACGGGCGTCTCACCCGCCGGGTACACGTCCATGAACGTGACGGAGTCGGCCGCGTCGAACGCACTGCCGAACTCGTCTTTCAGCACTTCGGTGAACAGCGGCGCGCGCGAGTAGCGGTGCGGCTGGAACAGCACGTGCACGCGCTGGAAGTCCAGCTTCTTGGCCGCGGCTATGGTGGCCGCTATCTCGGTGGGATGGTGCGCGTAGTCGTCCACCACGGTGACGCCCGCCGCCTCGCCCACGAGGTCGAACCGCCGGCGCACGCCCGCGAAGCCGGAAAGCGCGTCGGCCGCCGCCTGCGCGTCGAACCCGAGCATGTCCAGAAGCGCCACCACGCCCGCGGCGTTCGCCACGTTGTGCCGCCCCGGGTTCTGGCGCAGGGAGCCTTCCACCACGCGCCCGCCGGGAAGTTCCAGCTCGTAGGTGCTGCCCACGCCGTGCGGCTGCCACGAGCGCACCCGCACGTCGGCGTCGGGCGCGAAGCCGTAGGTGCGCACGGGCCGTCCGCAGGAGCGCGCGAGCTCCACCAAGGCCGCGTCGTCGGCGCACGCCACCACCGCCCCGTCGGGCGGCACCGAGCCGATGAACTGCTTGAACTGGGCATATATCTCGTCGAGGCCGCTGTAGTGGTCCAAATGGTCGGCCTCCACGTTGGTTACCAGCACGGCTGTGGGAGAAAGGTGCGTGAACGACTTGTCGCTCTCGTCGGCCTCCACCACGTACCAGCGCCCGCCGCCCGAATGGGCGTTCGTGGCATAGGCGCGCACGATGCCGCCGATGAGGAACGTGGGATCCTGCCCGAGCGCGTCCAGCGCGCTTGCCAGCATGGAGGACGTGGTGGTCTTGCCGTGGGTGCCGGCCACCGCCAAGGTGTCCAGCCCCTCGCCCAAGTGCGCCAGCATCTTGGCGCGGTGCCAGATGCGCAGCCCGCGCTCCTGCGCGGCCACCAGTTCGGGATTGTTCGGCAGAATGGCCGTGGACACCACCACCACCGGATCGCCCTCCGGCACGTTTCCGGGCGCGTGCCCAATGGACACCGGCACGCCGGCGTCTTTCAGCTGCTTGGTGTAGCGGCTCTCCTTGATGTCCGAACCCGTGACCGCATGTCCCTGGTCGGCCGCCACGCGGGCGATGCCGCTCATGCCCACGCCGCCCACGCCGATGAAGTGAAATGGTGCGTTTTCCGTCTGCCTCATTGATGTCCCGTCAACCATGGTGGTGTTTCGTCTGCTGCGCGGCGCCTGCGCATGGCGCGCCTGCGTGCCACGTAGCGCGTTCCCGCGCCCCGTCCGTGTTCCCCGCGCGTCCCGCGACGCCGTCGCCGGCATCCCACGCGGCGCCGTTTCCGCGCCTCGCCCCGCGCGCCTCGTCCCGCGCGGCGCGATTCCCGCGCCCGGCTATTGTAGTGCATGCGGCCCGTCCGCCGCCGCATCCATCACAACATCTGCCAATACGCGCGCCGCGTCGGCGGTCTTCTGCGCCCGCGCCGCCTTCTCCATGCCCTCGCGCACGCCCGCGTCCCGCACGAGGGAAAGCACCAGGCGGCAGAACTCGGGCGTTTCCACCTGGTCGTCGGGCAGCAGATAGGCGCAGCCCGCCTCCACGTAGGCCTGGGCGTTTTTCGTCTGGTGGTCTTCGGTGGCGAACGGGAAGGGCACCAGCAGCGCCGGCAGCGCGCGCGCCGATATCTCGGCCAGCGACGTGGCCCCCGAGCGCGACACCACGGCGTCGGCCGCGGCCAGCGTCTCGCCCATGCGGTCCTGGTATCCTATCACGTGCCAGCGTTCGCGCTCGGCCGGCGAAAGCGCGAGGGACTGTTCGGCACGCTCCAGCTCGCGCGGGCCCGTGAGGTGCACCACGTGCAGGTTCGGCACCGCCAGAAGCGCGTCCTTGCAGGCGGCGATGCCCTCGTTGATGCGCCGCGCGCCCAAGCTGCCGCCGAACACCAGCAGCATGAAGGCGTCCTCGGGCACGCCCAGAAGCGCGCGCCCCTCGGCGCGGGTGGCCGCCAGCACCGAGGCACGCACCGGGTTTCCCGTGACGTGCACGCGGCTTCTGTCCTTCAGCGCGTCGGCGGAGCGGGCATACGTCACGCACACCGCCTGCGCGCGGCGGGCCAGGTACTTGTTGGCCATGCCCATGACCGAGTTCTGCTCGTGCACCACCACCGGGATGCCGCACGCCTCGGCCGCGCGCGCCACGGGAATGGACACGTACCCGCCGAAGCCCACCACCACGTCGGGGTGCACCTCGGCAAACCAGCGCTTGGCCGCGGATGTGCTTTTCTGTATCTTGACCAGCGCGCTTGCGATGGAGGCCGGGTGGCGGCGGTTGAACCCCGCGGCTTCGAACGGCTGGAAGGCAAGCCCCGCCTGCGGCGCAAGGCGCGCCTCCACCCCCGTGGGGCACCCGGCGAAACGCACGTCCCAGCCGCGCTCGCGCAGCACGTCCGCCAATGCGAGCGCGGGATTGATGTGACCGGCGGTGCCGCCGCCCGACAAAACAGCCAGCATGGCCTACCTCCTTGCCGAAACGCGGCCCCCACGCGGAACGCGCCCGCCCTGGCCGGCCGCCTGAAAACCGTTCGGGCGCACCTCGCGCACGACGCGCAGGTCTTCGCGACGCCGGTCGTACACCGAAGGCGCGGCGGCGGCCTGCGTCACCGAGAGGACGATGCCCACCATGATGAACGTGGCGATGAGCGACGAGCCGCCCGACGATATGAACGGCAGCGGCTTGCCCGTGGTGGGCAAGACGCCGATAGTGCAGCCGATGTTCAGAAACGCCTGGAACACGATGGCGAACGTGCAGCCGCCCGCCAGCATGGCGTTGAAGTTGTCCGGCGCCGTGCGCGCAATGCGCATGCCCGCGTACAGGAACACGAGGAACAATCCGATGACCGCAAGCGCGCCCACCAAGCCCAGCTCCTCGCCGATGACCGCGAAGATGAAATCGCTTTCCGAAGCGAACAGGTACAGGAACTTCTCATGGGAATTGCCCAGCCCCACGCCGAACAGCCCTCCCTCGGCCAAGGCGTAGTACGAGCGGATGATGTTGTAGCCGGCGCCGTAGCCGTCCTGCCCGTCGTTCCACGGGTCGAGGTACACCATGCGCCCCGAGCGGTAGTCGGTGAACAGGATGGACGCCGCCACAAAGACGATCCCCACGCACACGATGCCCAGGATGACGCGCAGGGGCACCTCGCCCAGCCACATGACTGCGAGGATGGCGGCAAAGCAGATGAGCGTGGTACCCAAGTCCGACTGCGTCTTGTACAGGAACAAAAGCGGCAGCAGCACCACGACGAGAATTTGCACCACCAACAGCCGCACGCTGCTCCGGCCCTCGCGGAAGGCGTTCAGCATATGGGCTGCCACCAGCACGAACGCCACTTTCACGAACTCGGATGGCTGCAGGCCCACCGGCCCGAGCGAAAGCCAGCGCACGGCGCCGTAGTTCTCCGTGCCGAACAGCGCGGTGAGCACCAGCAACAGCACGGCCACGCCCCAAACCACCCAGACGAGAGGGCCGTCCCACACCCGGCTGGGCACCAGCTTCCACAGCACCGCAGCGCACGCGATGCCGATGGCGGCATACAGCACTTGGTCTATCAGGTACGAAGCGGCGCTGGTGCCCGCGTTGATGGCCTTCACCGACGAGGCCGAGTACACCATGACCAGTCCCACCAGCAGAAGCGCCAACACGCTCAAAAGCAGCAGCAGCCGCGGGCCGGCCACCGCGGCGGGCACTTCCCGCCGCGTCTGGGATTGCCGTCGCGCCATGGGCTACCCCCGCCCTCCCGCGGCCGCGGCGCGCGCGGCCACGAGCGCCTTGAACGCGCGCCCGCGCTCCTCGAACGAGGAGAATTCGTCGAAGGAGGCGCACGCCGGCGAAAGCAGCACCACGTCGCCCGCGCCCGCCACAGAAAGCGCCGCGTCGAGCGCGTCCTCGAGATGCTCCGCCCGCAGGACGGGCAGAGCGGAACACTCATCGGCTCGCCGGTCCTCGCCAGTCAGCGAGGCGGCCTGCGGTGCCCCGGATTCGCCCGAAAGACCGAGAACGCGTACTTCGGTACGCGACGAGGGCTTGGAGGGCGAAGATGGGGTGCCGCAGGCGGCCGCAGCGTCCGCAGGTCCGCCGGCCGGCAGGCCGGCGGACCCCAAGAAGGCTTCCGCGAAACGTTCCCCAGCTTCCCCGAAGCACACTACGGCCTTCGCGTGGTCCTGTGCGGCTTGCACGAGAGGGGCCAGGTCGGTGCCCTTGTCGCGCCCGCCCAGAAGCACGATGGGGCGCGTCTCGCCGAAAGCGGCGAACGCCTTCAAGGTGGCGTCCACGTTCGTGGCCTTGGAATCATTGTAGCATTCCACGCCCGCCACGCTCCCGCACGGCTCCAGGCGGTGCTCCAGCGGCTGGAACGTGGAAAGCGCGCGCGCCACGTCCGCAGGCGCGCCGCCCACGGCAAGCGCGGCTGCCGCGGCGGCAAGCGCGTTCGCCACGTTGTGCTCGCCCTTGATGCGCAGGTCGGCCGCGGGCAGCAGGGCGTGCTCGCGCCCGCCGAGGGCCACCACGAGCATGCCGCCGGGTGCGAGGTAGGCGGCGTTCTCGCTGCCGCAGGCCGCGCGCATGTCGCCCGCGATGCCCGCCGCCGTTCCCACGGGCACGTAGGAAAACCCGCGCTCGGCAGCATCCTGCGCACGCAGCGCGCGCACGGTCTTGCGCACCTCGTCGTCGGTGGCGTCGAGCACGGCCACCGACCCCGGCACCTGCGGCAGGTTCGCCAACACCTTGAGCTTGGCCTGCGCGTAGGCTTCGAAGCCCCCGTGCCACGCAAGGTGGTCGGGCGTGACGTTCAGCACGACGGCCACGTCGGGCGCGAACAGCCGCGTGGACGCCAGCTGGTAGCTGGACACCTCGGCCACGTACACCTGCACGCCGCCCGCGGCCACCGCCTTGATGCACGTGTCCCCTATGTTGCCGACGGCCTTCGCGGCCATGCCGCACGCCCGCAGAAGATGCGCCGTCAGCGCCACCGTGGTGGTCTTGCCGTTCGTGCCAGTGATGGCCACCCAGCGCGCGTCCTCGGCGCTCTCGCGCCAGGCGAACTCCACTTCGCTCACCACTTCTGCGCTGGCCGCGGCCGCGCTGGCGTAGAACGCCGAGGTCTGCGGGATGCCGGGGCTGGCGATGCACAAATCGTAGGCGCCCTCTATGCGCTCGTGGTCGAACTCGGCCCGCACGCCGTGCGCGCGCAGGCGCTCCACGAAGGCGCGCGCCTCCCCGTCAGCCGCCGCGGACGCGCCCGCCGCCACGGCAAGTTGCCGCACGCGCGTGCCCAGAAGCGGCAGCAGATAGTCGATGGCCGCACGCCCGCTCTTGCCCAGCCCCAGAACCAGCACGCGCCCCAAGTCCTCCGACGCGTGCTTGCGCCCTTCCACGAACCCGCCCTCGGCAGGCCCGCCTTCCACAAGCCTGCTTTCCGCAGGCCCGCGCCTTATGCGCCCGCCCTCGGCAGGCCCGCCTTCTGCGAACCCGCGCCCGGTGAACCCGCGCTCTCCCATCACGCCACCGCCACCAGCGACTCGGCGAAGTAGAGCGAGAAGCCGCAGGCGGCCAGCACGCCCGAGACTATCCAGAAGCGCACGACCACCTTCGTCTCGCTCCAGCCCTTCTTCTCGAAATGGTGGTGCAAAGGCGCCATGAGGAAGATGCGCCTCTTCGTGCGCTTGTAGTAGAACACTTGGATCATCACCGACAGCGCCTCGGCCACGAACAAACCGCCGATGACAATGGACACCACCTCGGTTTTCGTGAGCACCGCCAAGCAGCCCAGCGCCATGCCGAGGGCAAGCGAGCCGGTGTCGCCCATGAAGATGTCGGCCGGGAAGGAGTTGAACCACAGAAAGCCCACGCAGGCCCCCGCCAGCGCGGCGGCGAAGATGGCCGCCCCCAACTGGTTCGACCGGTAGGCGATGGCCGCCATGACGATCATCACGATCATGACCGTGCCCGCCGCAAGGCCGTCCAGCCCGTCGGTCAGGTTCACGGCGTTGCACATGCCCATCAGGAGGATGTCCACGAACAGCAGGTAGAGCCACGGGATGGCGATGCCCTCGCCCACGGGCACCACGGTGGTGAGGATGCCGAAGTCCAGCGTGGCCACGAAGGGAATCTCCACCACCGGCGCGATTCCCAGCCAGTTCACCGCCACCAGCGAGAACGCGGTGGCGATGGCGAACTGCCCGACCAGCTTCATCTTCGGGGTGAGGCCCAGCGAGCGCTCCTTGACCACCTTCGACGCGTCGTCCACCAGCCCCAGAAGCCCGGTGAGCACCGTTGCCGCCAAAAGCACGAACGTCTCGGGCGTGGGCTTGCCCACTAAAAGCACGCACACCACCACCGCCGCCAGCATGATGACGCCGCCCATGGTGGGCGTGCCCTGCTTCACCAGGTGGCTTTCCGGCCCGTCGGCGCGCACCTGCTGGCCTATGTGGCTGGAACGCAGGAAGCGTATCCACACCGGCATGAGCGCCATGGTGACCACGATGGCCAGCACCACGGCCAGAAACACCAGAAACGTCGGATAGGCGGAAAAAATCGCAAACATGTCAGTTGACCAATCCCTCTACCACGCGCGAAAGCCCCATGAAATGCGAGGCCTTCACCAGCACGGCGTCGCCCGGCTGCACGCGCACGTCCAATTCTCCCAGCACCTCGGCGATGCTTCCCGCGCGCACGATGCGCCGCGCGTCCATGCCCGCGCGCTCGGCGGCGTCGGCGATGTGCTGCGCCAGGTCGCCCACGCACACCAGCGCGTCCAGCGGCAGCGCCGCGGCCGCCTGCCCCACGCCCTCGTGGCACGCCTGCGCGAACTCTCCCAACTCGCCCATGTCGCCCAGCACCGCGATGCGCCGCCCCGCCACCTCCATGGCGCAGAACGTGGCAAGCGCCGCGCGCATGGAATCGGGGTTGGCGTTGTAGGCGTCGTTCACCACCGTGAACCCGCCGCGGGCGCAAAGCACTTCCTGCCGCCCCGCCTCGGGCAAGGCGCCCGCAAGTGCCTGCGCTATGGCTTCGAGGCCCATGCCCGCCTGCAGCCCCACGGCGGCGGCGGCCACCGCGTTTTCCACGTTGTGTCGCCCGCGCAGGCCCAGCGTGCACGGCTGCCGCCAGACGGCGAGGTCGTCCATGGCATCGGGCGGCCAGCCGTCGGAGAAGCCGCGGGCGGCCAGCACGAAGCGCGGCCGCCCCTGCGCGTCCAGCTCCACGTCCTCGGCCCACACGGCCGGACGGTGGCGCCAGCCGGCCTCGGGCCCGGCCTGCACGGCGTAGGACCCCGATCCGTCGAAGCACACCGCCATGTTGTGCCACCGGTCGAACTCGGTGCACGACAGCAGGTAATCGGCCAGGGAGTCGGCGCCGTTCAGGAACGCCACGCCCGACGCCTTGGGCAGCGCGCACAGAAGCTCCGCCTTGGCGCGCGCGATGTTCTCGCGGCTGCCCAGAAGCTCGATGTGGCTTTCGCCCACGTTCGTGACCAGCCCCCATTGGGGCCGCACGAACTCGCACAGCTGCGCTATCTGGCCCGCGCCGCGCATGCCCATCTCCACCACCACGAAGCGCGTGTCCGGGTCGGCGGAAAGGATCGTTTTGGGCACGCCCAGCTCGTTGTTCTGGTTGCCGGCCGTGGCCGCCACCGACCCGTGCGCGGAAAGCACGTCGCGCACGAGGTTCTTCGTGGTGGTCTTGCCGGTGGACCCCGTGACGCCCACCACGGTGCCGCGCAGGTGCCCGCGCCACGCGCGCGCCAGGTCGGTGAGGGCCGACGCGGCGTCCGGCACTTCGATGACGGCTGCGCCCATCTCGCGCGCGAGCGTGCGCGTGCCCTCGTCGAGCGGGCGGGTGACGAGCGCCCCCAAGGCGCCGGCGCGCAGGGCGGCGGCCACGAAGTCGTGCCCGTCGGCGCGCTCGCCCGGCAGTGCCACGTACAGGCAGCCCGGCTTCGCCTCGCGCGAGTCCCACGTCATCGCGTCCATGATGGCCGACGCGTCGATGGGTTCCACCGCGAAGGTGCCGCCCGTGTAGTTCGCGATCTGTTTGGCGTTCAGCCGCATGCTAGCGGGACTCCCCTTCCGCAGCGGAGCCACCCGCAGGTCCCCCAACGTCAGCGAGGGAAGCCGCAGCGTCGGCCGCCCCGAAACGCTTTTCCAGCTCTTCGGCCGCAACCACCCGGTCGTCGAACGACAGCACCTCGTCGCCCACCAGCTGGTAGTCCTCGTGGCCCTTGCCGGTCACCAGCACGCTGTCGCCGGGGGCGGCCAGCGCGATGGCGCGCGCGATGGCGGCGCGGCGGTCGGGTTCCACCTCGAAGCGGGGCGCGTCCCCACCGCCCGCGACGCCCATGCCGCGCACGATGTCGTCTATGATGGCCAGCGGGTCCTCGTGGCGCGGATTGTCGCTCGTCACCACCGCGTGGTCGGCCGCCAGCGCCGCGCGCCCCATGATGGGCCGCTTGCCCGCGTCGCGCTCGCCCCCGCAGCCGAACACGCAGATGGTGCGGCCGGGCGTGAGCGCCATGATGGTGGAGAGCGCCTTTTCCAGCGCGTCGGGGGTGTGGGCGTAGTCCACGAACACCGACACGCCGCCGTCGTGCGGCGCGCGCACGCGCTCCAGGCGCCCCGGCACCGCCGGCACGTCCGCCAGGGCGCGCGCCACGTCCGCGGGCGCGCAGCTCAGCTGCAGCGCGATGCCGAACGCGCACATGACGTTCTCCACGTTGAAGCGCCCCACCAGCGGGTAAGAGAAGGCCACGCGCTCGCCGCGCACCTCCAGCACCACGTCGGTGTGCGTGGGCGCGTAGTCCACTTGCACGGGGTGTATCTGCGCCTCGGGGTCGAAGCCCGTGGTCACGATGCTGTCCTCGTTCGCGGAGCAGCGGCGCAGAAGCTCGCGGCCCCACTTGTCGTCTATGCAGATGACGCGGCGGGCCGGATAGTCGCGCGAGAACAGCAGCGCCTTGGCCTCGAAGTACGCGTCGAAGGTGTGGTGGTAGTCCAGGTGGTCCTGCGTGAGGTTGGTGAACGCCGTCACCGAAAACGCGGCGTTCCACGTGCGCAGAAGGTCGAGCGCGTGGCTGGACACCTCCATGGCCACCACGTCGCAGCGCGCGTCGCGCATGCGCGCGAACAGCTGCTGCAGGTCGGGTGACTCGGGCGTGGTGTGGGCGGTCTTCTCCTGCGCGTCGCCGATGCGCGTGCCCACCGTGCCGATGACGCCGGTGCGCTTGCCGCAGGCGCGCGCTATGTGCTCCACCAGGTAGGTGGTGGTGGTCTTGCCGTTCGTGCCCGTGACGCCCACCAGCGAGAACGCACGCGACGGGTGGTCGTGGAAGTTCGCCGCCGCGTGGGCCATGGCCTTGCGCGTGTCGGACACCACCACCTCGCACACGTCCGTGGCGTCGGCCAGGTACACCTTGCGTTCCACCACCAGCACCTTCGCGCCGCGGTCGATGGCGTCCTGCGCGAACGAGTGCCCGTCCGCCACCTGCCCCACGATGCAGAAGAACGCGTCCCCCGGCTGCACCCGGTCGCTGCGGTACGCGATGCCGGACACTTCCTCGTCCGCGTTGCCTATGATGGTGCATTCCAGCCCCGCGAACAGATCTGCGCACGCCTTGCCCATGTCAATCTTCCCTCACTCCGGCACTATCTTGAACCGATCGATGGCACACGTCATTATATCCTTAAAAACGTTCGCGACGTTACCCGCGCCGGGGACCTCGTTCACGCCCACAAAACAAACCAATTGGCTTGACGAGTCGGCCAGAAAGCCGGTGAAGCACAGGTTGTACACGTCGTCCTTGTACGTGCCGCCCTCGGCCACCTCGGCGGTGCTGGTCTTGCCGGCTACCGAGAAGCCCTCTATCTGGGCCGCCTTGCCCGTGCCGTCGGTCACCACCGTCTTCAGCATGTCCACCATGGTGGGGATGGCCTCCTTGTTGGCAATCACGTCCTCGGTGGCATACGTGGGCGTCTCGCCCGTGGTGGGCTTGTTGATCAGGAAGTGCGGCGTCACCTGCACGCCGTCGTTCACCAGCGCGCCGTAGAAGCGCGTGATCTGCAGCGGCGTGACGGCAATGCCCTGCCCGAAGCTCACGTTGTAGCCGGTGATCTTCGCCCAGTTCTCGAAAGGCTGCAGCGTGCCGGACGCCTCGCCGGGGTAGTCCACGCCCGTGGGCTCGTTCAGGTTGTAGGTCTTGATGTGCTCGTAGAGCTTGTCGAATCCCATGTTCTCCACGGCCAGCGATATGCCCACGTTCGAGGATTGGTCCAAGATCTCGCGCAGGGTGAACGTGGCGTCGTCGCGCTCGTGCGCGTCGGACACCTTGTAGCCGTCGGCTTCGATGACCGCGGGGCAGAACAGCGTGTCGTCGGGCTTCATGGAGCCGGTTTCCAGGAGCGTGAGGGTGGACACGGTCTTGAACACCGAACCCGGCTCGTAGGCCTGCGTGACGGCTTTCAGCTGGTCGGCGCCCGCCTCGGCCGTGGACATGTCGCCGGGGTTCAAATACGGCAGCGTGGCCGCCGCGTATATCTCGCCCGTGCCGCCGTCCATGACCACCACCGTGCCGCCCGTGGCAGAAAGGTCCGCCGCGCCTTGCGCGAGGCGCCCCTCCACGTATTCCTGCAGTTCGATGTCGAGCGAGATCATGATGTCCTGCCCGTCCACGGCGGGCGTCTCCTCGTGCACCCCGCCCGGGATGGGGATGCCGTTCTGCCCGCGCTCGGCCGAGTACGTGCCGGGCGTGCCCGACAGGATGTCGTCGTATTGCAGCTCCAGCCCCGTGATGCCCTCGCCGTCCACGTTGCAAAAGCCGATGACCTGCCCGCCTATCTGCCCGCAAGGGTACTCGCGGCGCGTGTCGGCTATGAAGTAGACGCCCGCGAGGCCCAGCTCCTTCACCTGCGCGGCCACGTCCACGTCGGCCTGCCGCTTGACGTACACGAACGTGGTGCTTTCCTGCGAGAGTTTCTTCTCGTAGTCGGCCGCCTCGCCGCCCAGAAGCGCCGCAAGCTGCGCAGCCTCGGCGGCGGGGTCTTCCACCTCGGCGGGGTTCGCGTAGATGGTGGTGGCGTCCACGCTGGTGGCCAGCACCGTGCCGTTGCGGTCGTAGATGGTGCCGCGCCGGGGCGTGGTCTCGAAGCTCACCGTGCGCGTCTCCTCGGCCCTGGCCGAGTACTCGTCGGCCACGATGACCTGCAGGTACACCAGCCGCCCCAGAAACGCCAGCGCCAGAAGCGCGAACAGGACCACCACCAGAGACGCGCGGTTGGAATCGGCCGCCTGCGCGAGGGCCGACACGGCGCGCGGGGCGTTCGCGCGGTCGCGGCCGCGGGCGGATGCGGGCGCAGCGGCGCCCGGCGCGCGGCGGCTTTGGGATTGGGAGTGTGTGCGCGCGCGGCGCGGCTCACGGGAACTGCGGGCGTCGCGCGGCGCGGCGGGCGCGGCGCGGCGGGCGTCCGTGCGGCGCGGCGCGCGGCCGTGCGGCGTGTCGGGTCGCTGGGCCACGGGGAAGGGCCCCTTACGACGCAGCGGCAAGACGCAGGCTCTGCGAAAGCGACAGGTTGCCCGCCTCGTCGATGCCCACGACGTCTTGCCCCAGCTCTATCGTCGTCGTTTCGAGCGGCGCCGCCATGCCGGCGGCGGTGGCCTCGGTCTTCACCCGCGCGGGGTTGGAAAGCGAGCTTTGCGCCACTTCCAGCTGGTTGCCCTGGGCGCGCGCGCTGTCGATCTTGCCGGACAGCTCCTGCGCCTGCAGGGAGCCGGTGACGGCGGCGGAGGACAGGGCCACGCGCGCCACGCCCACCAGCGCCACCACCAGAAGGACCGCAGCGGCCACCTTGGCGAGGAACACCACGGACACGGGAAGCGCGGAGGGCGCGGCGGCAGGGCCAGTGCCCGGCACGACGCGGATGCGCGGGGCGCGCTCCACGGGGCGCTCGTAAGCGCGCTCGGAATAGCGGTATGCCGGCTGAGCACCCATTGCCTGACCCCCTTTGCTGTGTTTTGGCTGCGTTTGGGCGGTTTTTCGTTTTGCTGCGCCTGCGCCGGCGCTAGCGCTTGCGCGCGACGCGCAGCTTGGCGCTGCGGGCACGCGGGTTGCGCGCCACTTCCTCGGGGGACGCCACGATGGGCTTGCGCGTCACGATGTCGAGTATCGGCTGTTTCCCACACATGCACACCGGTAGGTCGGGTGGGCAGGTGCACCGGTTCGCATAGGAATTGAACAGGTCCTTCACGATGCGGTCTTCCAGCGAGTGGTAGCTTATGACCACCAGGCGCCCGCCCGGATTGAGCCAGCGGACCGCCGCCTCCAAACCCGAGGACAGCACGTCCAGCTCCGAGTTGACTTCAATCCGCAGCGCCTGGAACGTCCGCTTCGCCGGATGCCCGCCCGCGCGGCGCGCCGATGCGGGAATGGCCGCCTTCACGATGTCCACCAGCTGCGCGCTCGTCTCGATGGGCGCCTTTTCGCGCGCCTTCACGACGAATTCCGCAATGCGGCTCGCCCACTTCTCGTCGGAGTAGGCACGGATGACCCGAGTGAGATCTGCTGCGTTGTAGGTGTTGACGATCTCTGCTGCGTTCAAGGTCTGTTTGCCCGGATCCATCCGCATATCAAGAGGGCCGTTCTCCTTGAAGGAGAAGCCACGGGACGG
>CAJFUR010000147.1 GCA_904420215.1 uncultured Eggerthellaceae bacterium | reverse complement strand
CTGGCACCGGTCAGGTCGTTGAACATCGTCGTCTTGCCGCAGTTGGGATTGCCGGCAAGCGCTATGCGAGTTCCCATGTCCACCCTTCCTTTGTTCTCCTGTGTCAACTCCGCGCGGCCCCTTTGAGTTGTTCGAAGTTGCCGCCTAAAGTTAACTGTGACTAACTAAGTAGCATTAAAAAGGCGCTTTCGCGCGAATGGCGCAGCCCCGCCGCGGGAGCCGCCCACGGGTCGCCGGGCTGTGGATCTGGCGGTCCGAGCGCCACCTGGGCGCCGTCCGAGCTGCGGTTATCCAATCGCCGAATACCCGCTGCCGCGTGTTCGTTACTCGCCGGTTCGCAAGCCGCCATCGGGTGCCCGCCGTTGGCCGCCGGCCACCGACCGGTTCTCTGGCCGAGCCCGAACCCGGCCCGCAGCCGCTAGCCCACCAGAACGAGTTCCGCCTCGTCCTTCCGCAGCGAAAGCTCGTAGCCGCGCACCGTGACCTCTATGGGGTCGCCCAGCGGGGCCACCTTGCGCACGTACACGTCGGTGCCCTTGGTGATGCCCATGTCCATGATGTGCCGCTTCACGGCCCCTTCTCCCGTCAGGCGGCGCACGGTGGCCGTTTCTCCAATGGCCACGTCACGCAGCGTCTTGCCTTGAGCAGCCTCTGCCATGCCCTTGTCCTTTCCCTTTCCGAGTTGTCCTTGGCGCTTCCGCGCCTTGCGCGAGCGGAGCCGACATGGTGCTCGCGGGCGCGTACACCACTGCCGACCTTGGCGCTTCCGCGCCTTGCACGAGGGGAGCCGGCGAATCCAGCGCCGTCTGCGCCGGTGCTCCGCTTGGCGCTTCCGCGCGTGCGCGAGCGGAACCTAGCAGGTGACGATGCGCGAGGCGGCCTGCTGGCTGAGCGCAACCTGCGCGCCCTTGATCTGCACTATCAGGCTGCCACACTGCTCGGAGAGCACTTCCACGCGCGCGCCCTCCACGAATCCCAGGTTTTCCAGATGGTGGTGGACTTCGCCCTTGCCGCGCACTTTGGCCACCGTGGCCACCTCGCCGCTCTTCAGAAACGAAAGCGGCATCTGGTGCCGCCCGGGCGCTGCCGACACATCCTGCGCACGCTGCGCGCGTCCGCCCAGCTCTGCTGCCATGACGTTCTGCATGTCGTCTCCCATCTTCCTTCACCCGCTCGCACGGGGCACCCGCGCTGGACGTTCGCGTTGGGTGCTCGCTCTGCCACCCACGCTGCAGTCCGCGTTGGACGCCCTCTCGTCCGCCTGCTCTACCCGCTCGCGTTGCGTGCCAACCCCGGACGCCGCCTCGGACGTCTCGACGCGTCCGCCCGGTGTTAGCTTCGTGTAACAAAGAGCATGATAAAGCAATTCCGGAAGAATTGGAAGCCAAAGTTAACTTTTTTCGCAACGTGGGGTTGCGGGTGGCGACGCGCCTGCCGGGAACCCCGCCTGCCAAAGCGGATGGCGGCGCGGCGGGACAGGCGGCAAAGCGCGCGAACCACCTACGCGCGGCCAAGAACCCGCCGGACCAGTCCCGCATGCGGGCCATCCGGCGGGAACCGCGCAGCGTCCGCCGGGAGTCCCGCCGCCGGCAGGTTACAAGTTCTGCTTGATGGCGGCCAGCAGGTCGGGGTATTCCTCGAAGGCGGGGATGTCCGGATGGGCGGCCTTGATGGCCTCGGTGCTGCGGAACAGGAAGCCCGCCTTGCTCGCCTGTATCATGGCGAGGTCGTTGAAGCTGTCGCCGGCGGCTATGGTGTCGAAGCCGCAGGAGTGCAGCGCGCGCACCGTGGTGAGCTTGCTTTCGGGGCAGCGCATCTCAAAGCCGGTGATCTCCCCGTCGGGCGCCACCACCAGCGTGTTGCAGAAAATGGTGGGGTACCCCAGCTTCGCCATGAGGGGCTGGGCGAACTGCTCGAACGTATCGCTGACGATGACCACCTGCGCCACGGCGCGCAACTCGTCCAGAAAGCCCTTCGCGCCGGGCAGGGGGTCGATGCCCGCGATGGTGCTCTGAATTTCGCGCAGGCCCAGGCCGTGCTCCTTCAGGATGCCCAGGCGGAAATCCATGAGCTTGCCGTAGTCGGGTTCGTCGCGCGTTGTGCGCTTCAGTTCGGAAATGCCCGTGGCCTCCGCGAACGCAACCCATATCTCCGGAACGAGCACGCCTTCCAAATCGAGACAGACCAGATTCACGCTTCCCCACCCTTTCCCTGCCGAGTTCCGCGCCCCGGCGCCAGCGCCACCCGCCGCGGCGTGCCGGCTGCCGCACCAACGCCGCAACCCCACGCCTGCGCGCCGTCCCGCCGCGCGGCAATGCCGTAGCCCCGCACCCGTGCGCCACCTGCGCGCCGCACGCCGGCGCCACCACTCCGCCGCACCCGGCGCCGATTGCCGCGCCGCCGTGCGCACTGCCGGCTGCCGCGACACGTCTGCGCCGCCGAGCGCACCGTGCGCACGCCACCCGCTGCCTGCGCGCCGCATCCCGCCGGCCCTTGCCAATTGCGTGGTTTTGCCGAGGGGCGTTTTCGCTGCATAGTATACTGGCAGCACGCACCGCACAGGCGGCAACCCACAGGAATTCGGCAGAAAGCGCAGGACATGGCTCAAAACCTCTACATCGACACCCGCGGGCGCACGCAGCGCCCGGTCGCGTTCACGCAAGCCGTCGTCAACGGGCTGGCGCAGGGGGGCGGCCTGTACGTTCCCGAGCGCATCCCCACGCTCGCGCTCGGCGACATTCTGGCGCTCGCCGACCTTCCCTACGCCCAGCGCGCCGCACGCATCTACCGGGCATTCGACATCGACCTGCCGGACGAGGTCGTGGACGCCCTGATGGCGCAGGCATACGGCAGCAACTTCGACGACGAGCGCATCTGCCCCGTCACCTCGCTCGACGCCCAGACCCACGTGCTGGAGCTGTGGCACGGCCCCACGAGCGCCTTCAAGGACATGGCCCTGCAATGCCTGCCGAAGTTCTTCTCCGCCAGCGCCGAGGCGCTGCGCGAACGCGGGCAGCTGGATCACGAGTTCCTCATTCTGGTTGCCACCTCGGGCGACACCGGCAAGGCGGCGCTCGAGGGCTTCAAGGACGCGCCGGGGGTGCGCATTGGCGTGCTGTTCCCCCACGGCGGCGTGAGCGACATCCAGCGCAAGCAGATGGTCACCCAAGCCGGCGAAAACGTGCAGGTGTGGGGCGTGCACGGCAACTTCGACGCCTGCCAGACCGGCGTGAAGAACGTGTTTTCCGACGCCTCCTTCGCGAAGCGCCTGCAAGACGCCCATGCGGTGGCGCTCTCCAGCGCGAACTCCATCAACTGGGGGCGCCTCATGCCGCAGATCGTGTACTACGTGTCCGCCTACGCCGAACTGGTGCGCGCGGGCAAGGTGGAGGCCGGCGCGCCCATCGACGTATGCGTCCCCACCGGGAACTTCGGCAACATCCTGGCCGCCTGGTACGCGCGACGCATGGGCACGCCCATCGACATGCTGCTGTGCGCCAGCAACGAGAACCGCGTGCTCACCGACTTCATCAACACCGGCACCTACAGCATCGCCGGGCGCCCCTTCGTGCTCACGCCCAGCCCATCCATGGACATCCTGGTGTCTTCGAACTTGGAACGGCAGCTGTTCGAACTCACGGGACGCGACGCGCAGGCCATCCGCGGGTGGATGGACGAATTGCGCGAGCGCGGCGCGTTCCGCGTGGACCCCGAGACGTTCGCGGCAGTGCGCGCCTCCTTCGCGGCCGACTCCATCGACAACGCCACGTGCCTGGCCACCATCCGGGAGGCGTTCGAGAAGCACGACTACCTGATGGACCCGCATACCGCCGTGGCCTATCAGGCGGCGCAGAACCTGCGCGGCGAAAACCCCGTGCTGGTGGCAAGCACGGCGCATTGGGCGAAGTTCGGCGACAACGTGTACCGCGCGCTGCACGGCATCGCGCCCGGCGAGCCGCTGCCCGCCGGTGTGGCCGCCCTCACCGGCTGCCAGCTGAACGAGCTCATTGCGCGGGAAACCGGCAAGAACGACATCCCCGCCGGCCTGAGTGCGCTCGACCGGCTGCCGGTGCGCTTCGAGGAGTGCATCGACGCGGGAACCGAAGACATAGAAGCCGCTGTGGAGCGCTTCCTTTCGGCCTAGCGCCGAGACGGCGGCGCGGGCCGTCGAAACGGGGCGCCCGCCCCGGCACCCGCGCCCGCAAGCGAAAGCAGAAGCGGCCCGCTTGTGACCTGCGACGCCAAACAAGCAAACGGCCCGCTCGCAACCTGCGACAACCGGACAGACAGGAAGCCGGCGGCGCGGCCGGCGGGCACCGGCAGGTGCCGGCAAGGCGGCATGTCAGCCGCACGGAGGCGAAAGGCTCTCCCGCCCATCGGAGCCTCGCGGCTCGTTCGCTTGCGAGCGCACCGCACCTGCTGCGTTCGCTGTGGAAGTTTGCAGTCGGGTTGCGGCGAACATGGGAAGCCGCGCGCCAAAAAGGAGACGCACAAAAGAAGGATCGCGGAAAACCTTCTTTGAACTCGGGGGACAACTGTGCGACAATAGAGGCGCTTGGGATTACCCACCGACATGCGCGCATGCCGGCCACGACGATCGAAGGAATGACATGAGCCAACTGAAGAAACTGGAACCAACCATCAGGCTTTCCATCAAGAACCCTGAGTCGGACAGTGGCTCGGTGTTCGGACGCGGCATCGCCGACTTGTGCCTGGGCGTGCGCGAGACGGGTTCCCTGAACGCCGCCGCCAAGGGCATGGGCATGGCTTACAGCAAGGCATGGCGCATCATCAAGGAAACCGAGGCGGCGCTGGACATCCAACTGCTCAACCGCGACGGCGCACACGGCAGCGAACTCACCGAGAACGGGAACCGCCTTCTGGACGCCTACATGGAAATCGACCAGAAGATGCAGAAGGAAGCCGCCAAGGCCTACCAAGGCCTGCTGGGCTAGCGCATCCCGCATCGCTCAGACGCCCGCCCCCCCCCCATGCGGCCACCGGCCCAACATGCGGGGGCAATGTTGTGTGCCCATGCGCCCCCATGCGACATGGCAGCGCAGCCGTCTCCCTTAGGCGCCCTCGCCGCACGCGAGAAGTCGTAGCGGCAAAAAAGCCGCGGCGACATCCTGCACGCGAAGCGCTATTGCCGGCGATAGTACGCCACCACCAGTTGCGTGCGGTTCTTCAGGTTCAGCTTCTGCAAGATGGAGCTGATGTGGTTACGCACCGTCCCCTCGCTGAGAAACAGCGCGGCGGCAATCTCCCGGTTGTCCATTCCCTCCGCCACCAGTTCCACGATGGCGCGCTCGCGCCCGGTCAGGCTCTGCAAGGCCGAACACCGTTCCCCAGCGGAGGGGGAAGCGTGCGCGCCACACGGGCCGCATTCGCACGAACCGTCTGCCGGCTTTCCGCCCACGGCGAGGGGCGCGTGCCCTCGTGCGGCTCCGCGTGCGGCCCCTTCGCTTCCGACAGCCCCGTGCAAGGGCATGCGCATTGCGGGTGCGTCCAATGCGGACGCGTCCGACGCCGGAAGCGCAACGGGCGTGGAAGGCGCCGCGGCTCCCGCGCGCACGAGGGCGTCCACGCGGCCGAGCACCTCTTCCCCCAGCACCACCTGTCCGGCCATGACCGCGCGCAACGCCGGGGCTATGGTGGCCACCTCTTGCTTGATCAGGTACCCCTTCGCCCCCAGGCGCAACGCGCGCGCGATGTACTCGTCGTCCGAAAACGTCGTCAAGAACACGATGCGCGCATCGGGATGCGTGCCGAGAATGCGCTCGGCCGCGCCGAGGCCGCCCTCTCCCGGCATGCGAATGTCCATGAGGAGCACGTCGGGGGCGTTGCGCTCGTACAGCTGGACGGCCTCCTCGCCGCTGGCGCCGAGCGCGCCCACGCTCACGTCCTCCTGCGCTTCCAGAATGGTTTGCAGCGACATGCGCACGAACGGGTCGTCGTCCACCACTGCCACGTCAATCCTGTTCACCGTCGCCTCACCCCCCGCCTACTGCATCCAATGCGTCGGCGCGCGCCGCATCCGCAGCATCCACCGCGTCTGGAGCGCAGTCGCCCGCCGCGGTGCTGCGCTCCTTCGAGCCGCAAGCACTTGCCGCGGCGTCGCGCCCGTTCGAGCCGCGAGCGCCCTCCCCGCCGCCACATTCCTTCGAAATGGACGCGCCTTCCCCGCCGCCCTCCTTCGGAATGGACGCGAACACGCGAAACCCCTTGCGGTACTCTACCCGCAACCTGCCGCCCAAGGCTCCGATGCGCTCCTCCATGGTGCGCAGCCCCATGCCGCCCGCACCCGTCTGCAGGCCCGGCGCCGCCCGCAGGCCGCCGTCCGCAGCGACGTCGGCCAGCAGGAGCACGCCGTCCGCGCCGACGAGCGAGGGTGGCACGCAGGCAGGCGTGCCATTGTCTTGGACTACCAGCTGGTAGAGCGCCGGATACTCCACCACCGAAACCTCCACGCGCGAGGCATCGCTGTGACGCGCCACGTTCGACAGCGCCTCGCGCGCCACGGCGAGCATGCCATAGGCCACCGGCGCGGGCACGTCGCCCGCGTCGTAGGAAAGCCGCACATGGGGCATGCCGCATCCGTCGATGGCGCGCTGCAGCTGCACGCGCAGGTCGAAGGCGTCATCGTGCAGATCGTGCACGCTTTTCCGCACGGTGTCCATGGCTTCGTGCAGCGTCTCGCCCACGGCGCGCAGTTCCCCGCACACGCGCCCGTCGGCGGCGTGCACCACCTGCAGCGCCTCCACCTGCATGATGGAGCGCGTAAGCAGGTGCCCCACGTTGTCGTGTATTTCGCGCGCTATGCGCCCGCGCTCGGAAAGCGTCGCCAACCGCACTTCGTAGTCTTGCGCGGCCAACAGGTCGCGGTTCTTCTGCGCAAGGGCCAGCGCGACCTCCCGCTGCTCGTCGCGCAGACGCCGGTGCCGCTCGCCGGCAGAGGCGGTGCGCGCCGCGCGCCGCGCCATGAGGACGGCCGCCACGCACAGCAGGGCGGCAGCGGCCGTGAGGGCATGCGCGCCGAAGCGCAACGACGCCACAAGCGGCACCAGCCACGCAAAACGCACGGCCACATGGCGCTCGCCCTGCAGGACGTATGCCACCAAAGGCAGAAACGCCAAGAAGACCGGGAGCGCAAAGGCGGCGGCCACGAAGGCAAGCGCCACGGGAAGCCGAACAGCCGATGCGGAACACAAGCTGAAGCAACACGCCACCACCACGGCGCACAGCAAAGCGACCACCGCCTCTCCCCCTGCGGGAGCGAACAGCAACAGCAACAGCCCCATAGCCCCGAGAACGGTTTCGTCAAGCGCGCGGTCCATAGGTGCATTATAGCCGTCGCGGAAACGGCGGACGGGCGCATTGAGCCAGCCGTGACGAAGCGCACGCCTTGCATGACAAATGTCACGGTCGCCAAGCGATGACGGCGCTCACTTCCGCCTGCGGCACGAACGCGGCATCATAAAAGCACACGGCGAACTGCTTCGCACGGTGCGCGCGCCCGAAGTGGAAGGGAGAGGCCTTCCACGCGCGGCATGCTCACCTGCTTCGCACGGTGCACGTGCCGAAGTGGAAGGGGGCGACGCCCCTTCTCCGAAGCGGATTCCCCGGCACGTAAGCGGGAGCGAATGCCCCCGCAGCGAAGCACTTAGCCTCCGGGAACGACACAGGGACATACCGGGGCAGCGGCACGGAGCGCGCCCGCCGAAAGGCGGCGGCAAAAGCCGGGGAGGGGGGGGGGCGACCGGCGGCCACACGGAACGGAAGGACCGCAAGGATGGACGTGGTATCGGTGGAAAACCTGGTCAAGCGTTACGGCGACGTAGTGGCGCTCGACCACTTCGACCTCCACATAGGAAAGGGGGAGGTGTTCGGCCTTTTGGGGCCGAACGGCTCGGGCAAGACGACCGCCATCAACTGCATTCTGCAACTGCTCACCTACGACAAGGGGAGCATCGCGCTGTTCGGCGAACCCATGCATCCGTCGCGCTACGACTTGAAGCGCCGCATCGGCGTGGTGCCGCAAAACGTGGCCGTGTTCGAAGAGCTGACCGTGCGCGAGAACATCGACTATTTCTGCGGACTCTACGTGGACGACCGTGCGCGGCGCCGCGCGCTGGTGGACGAAGCAGTGGTGCTCGTGGGGCTGGAAGGCTACGAAAAGCGCCGCCCGCGCAAGCTTTCCGGCGGCCTGCTGCGGCGGCTCAACATCGCGTGCGGCATTGCCCACAAGCCCGATCTGGTCTTTTTCGACGAGCCTACCGTTGCCGTGGATCCGCAGAGCCGCAATACCATCCTCGAGGGCATCGAGCAGATGAACCGCGCAGGATCGACCATCGTGTACACCAGCCACTACATGGAGGAAGTGGAGGAAATTTGCACGCGCATCATGATCATGGACCATGGGCGGGCGCTCGCCACCGGCACGAACACCGAACTGAAGGCCATGATTGGAGCCGGGGAAAAGATCCGAGTGGAGACGCCTGAAGCACCCGAAGGGCTGCTTGCGCGCCTCGAAGGGCTGCCGCACGTGCTGCGCGTCTCCCATCGCGACGGAACGCTTTATGTGACCTGCGAGAACGGCACGCACAACGTGGGCGACGTGCTGGCCGTGCTGCAAGACGGCGGCGTGCCCTTCGGCCGCGTGTACGCCGAGCCGCCCACGCTCAACGACGTGTTTCTGGAAATAACCGGCACGGAACTGCGAGACTGACATGTTCAACGTATTCAAGGGAACCCTCCTTGCCCTGATGCGGGAAAAGGCCATTTTCATTTGGTCGCTCGCCTTCCCGATCATCCTTTCCACCATGTTCGTTTTCATGTTTTCCAACCTGGACGCGTCCGGCGCGTTCTCCCCCATCCGCGCGGCCGTGGTGGCCGATGCGCGTTACGGCAACGCGCCTGCGTTCTCCGCGATGATCGAGGCGCTTTCGGAGCCGGGGGAAAGCCAGATGCTCGACGTGACATACGTTGCCAGCGAAGAAGAGGCCGCGCGGCTCATGCGTGACACCGCCGTCGGGGAATCGTCGTACAACGGCGGACGCAACGCGGGCGTGGTGGGTTACTTTGCCGTCAATGCCGAAGGCGAGCCGAGCGTTCACGTGCGCGGCGGCACCGTGCCCGACTCGGCCGACAACGTGAACCAGTCCATACTGAAGGCGATTGCCGACAACTACGTGCGCGGCCGCTCCCTCGTCGAAGACGTGGCGCGGGAAGACCCCGCCGCTCTCGCCGATCCCGCCGCCCTCGCCGGCATGCTGGACACGCGGGACCTGACGGAAAAGGTGGACGCGACCCGCAATCCGCCCAAGGAGTCGGTGCGGTACTATTTCGCCTTGCTTGGCATGGCGGCCCTCTTCGGGGGGCAGATCGGCATGACCGCCATCTGCCGGGCACAACCGAACCTGAGCGCACTGGGCGCGCGCCGCGCCGTGAGCGCAACCAGCCGCACCAGAACGCTCGCCGCCACGCTTTGCGCCTGCTGGACGGTGTCTTTCGCCTGCTTGGCGGCAGCCTACGCCTACATCCGCCTCGTGGCCGGCGTCGATTTCGGCGGGCGGGACGCGGCATGCGTTGGCGCGCTCGCGGCGGCGGCCCTTCTGGCCACGGCTTTCGGCACGCTCGTCGGATCCCTGCCGAAAATAACCAGTGGCGTGAAAAGCGGCCTGCTCACCGGCATCGTGTGCATTGCCTCGCTTTTTGCAGGACTGTACGGGGAACCCACCATGAAGCTGGCCGACGCGGTGAACGCCACCGTGCCGGCGCTGCAATACGCGAACCCCGCCACGCAAATTGCGCAGACGTTCTACAGCATCATGTACTACGACACCTACCAGCGCGCCATCGAGCACGTGGGCGTGCTTCTGGCCATGACGGCGGTGCTGTTCGCCGTCTCGTCGCTGTTCGTCAGGAGGCAACGCTATGCAAGTGTTTAAGGCGGCCCTGCGCACCGTGTTGAGACACCCCCTCTACCTGCTCGTCTATGCCGCGTTCCTCAGCCTCATGGGCGTGTTCATGGCAAGCGGCCTTTCATTTGGCGGAAGCGACGCCGCCGCATTCGTGCCGTATGAAACGACGTTTTCCATCATCGACCGCGACGGCAGCGACCTCTCGCAAGAGCTTGCCGCCTACCTGCGGACATGTGGCATCGAAGCGCCTATCGAAGACACCCGCACCGCCCTGCAGGACGCGGTTGCCAAGGGACAGAGCTCCTACGTGCTCATCGTGCCACCCGGCTTCGGCGAGGCACTGATGGACGCCGCACGAAGCGACAAAGAGGCGCCGGCTCTGCAGACGGTGTACAGCTACTATTCCCTCGAGGGCAGCCTGATGGATCAGGAAGTCAACGAATACCTGAACCTGGCGCACGCTTATGCCGGGCTGCTCCCCCATGCTCCCCAAGCCGCCGTCGCACAAGCCGCCACGCAGGCAATGGGCACATCGGCGCAGGTGCAGACCGTGGAATGGGGCAGCGCCAACGCAGGCTCGCAACGCTTCGTGTTCTACCTCAGCTGGGGCACCTACACGCTGTTCGCCGCCATCATCGTGAGCGTCGGGATGCTCATGGGCACGCTCAACCGCACCGACCTGCGCCGGCGCAACCTCGTGTCGCCCGTGACCCCGTTGAAGTACGGGCTGCAGGTGGGTGCAGCGTCGCTGCTGGTGACGGTGGGCGTATGGCTGTGGACCGTAGGCGTGGGACTGGCGGTTTTCCACGAATCCGCGGCGCACGTGAGCGGCACAGGGCTGGCGCTCATGCTGGCGTCGTCGCTCGCGTTCGCCGCCATTCCCCTTGCCGTGGGATGCCTGCTCGGGCAACTGGGCGTGGGCGAGTTCGCCAGCAACGCCGTGGGCAACATTGCGGGCATGGCCGTGTCCTTCTTGGGAGGGGTGTGGGTGTCCCTCGACCTGCTGGACCCGACCATGCAGGCCATCGCCCATTTCTCGCCCGCATACTGGTACACCGACGCTTTGCAAAGGGAAGCCGACTTGGCCGCGCCGACCCTCGACGCGCTCATGCCCATCCTAGGCGATCTGGGCGTGATGCTGCTGTTCGCGGCCGCCATTTTCGCCGTGGCGCTCGTCGTGGGGCGCATGCGCGCGCAAAGCGCCGAAGCGGGAGGGAACGCGGGAGCAAGTCACGCGTAGGGGGTTTGCCACTTCGATCCGGATCGTCCAGACAGCGGGCGGCGCTTCCGGCGAAGCCTCCCGCTGCTGCGGCGGCCCAGCAGCCTCGGGCTGCGACAGCGCAGAAACCCACAGCGGCTCGGCCTCCTCAGGCTGCGGCGGTTCTGCCACCTCAGGCTGCGGCGGCTCGGCCGCCTGTGGCAACGCGGCCACGGCCCGCCGCGGCGGCTCGGCTGCGGCCGGTTGCCGCAGCGACGCGCCCGCCTGCTGCGCCTCGGCCGCCTCAGGCTGCAACGGCAACGCGCTTGCCCGTGGTCGATTGGCTACCTCAGGCTGCAATGGCACTCCTGCCTGCGGAAACTCGATTGCCGCCACCTGCGGCAGCCCGGCGTCGCCTTCCTCCTGCGCCGCCGGGCCATCGCCCTCGAAGCGGTGCATGCAGCCGTAGCAGACGTCCATGTCGTCGAACACGTGGGACTTGCATACCGGACACGTTTTCATGGTTGTCTCCGTTCCTCCACTTCGCGTTTTTCCGCCTTCGCGGCTCCACGGCAGCCGCCGTCCGCCTTCCGGGCGGCGGGCGCACGCCGACCGCCATGCGCCTTCCGGGCGCCACGCGCACGCCGGCCTTGCGGCGGCGGACCCGCATCCTCGATGCGCTCCGCCCGCTGCACGGCACGGACGCACGACAGCCCCACGCGGTCGCCCGGCTGGAACCAAGGGCCGCACGCGGCGAACCGCTCGATAACCGCCGCCGCGCTGGCGTTGCGCAGGCGCCTCAAAGGCCCCACCGCGCGGTGCGCCTCCACGACGCGCCCCGTCTTGTCAACGAAGGCCACGTCGATGGGACGGCGCATGCCCACCGTGTGTATGTCGCGGCAAGGCGCGAGCAGGAGCGCGTCCTCGCTGGGGCCGGCGCACAGAAGCCCGCGCGCCCGGCTTGCGCCTCCCGTCGCCAGAGACAGCAACGGCCAAGCCCCCTTCCATCCTTCCGCCGCCGCGGCGCTTTCGCCCAGCAGATCCCTCTCCATCGCCCCGCCTTTCCTTCCCGCCGGTTCCACCGGCCCTTTTCCCATTGGCTTTTTCTCCGCTTGCCCCGCAGGCCCCTTCCCCGCCGGCCGCTCCTTTCCCAACGCCTTTCCCATCGGCCTTTCTTCCATGGCACCGCCTCTCCTTTGCCCGGCTTCCCATCCGTAAAACTGCGGCCCTTCCCGCCGCCAATCCCTTCCGCCCTCCAAACGCCCCTTCATCCGCCATCCGCCGCACACTGCACGACGACGCTCGTCGCGCCGCCCACGCCGGTGCACGACACCCACGCCCAGCGGCACGTGCCGCCCCCTTTCACGAACGCGGCATTGCCCTCCACGCCGCTGTCCACCCTGGTCCACCCCTTGTCGGCCAGCCGGGCCGCTATTCCGTCCAGCGCCTGCACGGCTTCCACGTCCGTCTCGAAACCCACGACGGCGCCATCGGCGGCCACGCGCACGGTATCGCACCCGTCAAGCGAAAACAGCTCCTCGTCGAACCACTGCGGAAGGGACTCGCCGCCCTCCGCCTGCGCGGCCTGCTGCGCCCCCTGTGTCCATGCGGCCTGCTGCGCCCACGAAGCCGCATCCGCCACGTCGCCCAGCGCGCTCACCGGGCCATCCAGCGCGCACGCGCCCACGCACAGCGCGCACACCACGGCACAAGCGCACAGGGCGCGACGGGCCTGCGTGGGCGGCCTTCCCTTCGCCCTCATGTCACCACCCCCGGCTTGTAGACGTCTATGGTGAATGCGACCGCATGCTCCAAGGAAGGCAGCGACACCCCGAACACCTGCGACTTCATGCCCATGCCGAACAGGGTGGGGTGGAATTCCAGCGTGGCCGTGAACGTCACGTGCCCCAGGCTGGCGCCCTCCACCGCCACGCGCACGTCCGTGTAGGGCTGGTCGAGGGCTTCTTCTATGGCCGCCTGCACGCTGGCACGGCTCTGCTCCAGCCCTTGGCCATACGCCGGAGACGCCGCATGGACGCGCACTGCGTCGCGCGCCACGCGGTCGAACGCCGCGCATTCCGAGAAGAACAGCATCGCGTTCACCGCGATGACCGCAACGACCACCACCACGGGAAACGCCACGACGAATTCCACGGTCATCTGGCCCGCTTCGCCATGTCGCGGCCGGTTTCGCCATGGCCGCCCCCAGCGCCGCGTCACTCCCATGCCCTCACCCCCGCAAGCCCCGCCTGCACGCCGCGCAGCGCGTCGGCCAAACCGCCCAGGAAACCGCCTGCGGCCGCACTCGCCGCCGGAGGCAGCACGATGGTGACGGGCAGGGTCATGCCGCCCACGGGGAACTCGACCACCGCTATTTCCACCGTGCCGGAAGCCGATGCCATTTCCTCGAAAGCCGCGCCGTCCAGCCCGCCGACAACCGACGAGAACACGTCTGCCGCATCGGCAACGGCAAGCGCGCGTTCCTTGGCTGCCAGAAAGCGCACGGCAAACGCGCCGTCGTCGGCCGAGGCCACGTGGCCGGTGTTCACCAGCACCGGCTTGAGGGCGTCAAGCTCCGCCGGCTCGAGCCCGAGCGCCTGCACGCACGAGCCGAGCGCGTCGGCCGCCCACGCTCCCAGCCCGCTCGCGCTGGCCAGCGGCAGCCCGTCCAGAGCCTGCGCAATCCCGTCTTCGAGGGCCTTTTGCCCATTGGCATACGCCCCCAGAAACGCCGACCAGCAGTCCAGGACCGCGCGGGCCGCCCCCACGGCGGCGCCGCCGTCTTCGGCGAATCCGTCCAGCAGCGAGGAGAGCACGGAGCGCCCTTCTTCTGCCGTGTCGGGCAGGAGCGTTGCCGCCGAGACGGCGGCCCGCGCGCCTAGAACTCCCCCTTCCTGCACGAACGAGCTTTCGAACCCCGTGGAGGAGGCCGCCGCCCGCAGGTTCGCCACCATTGCCACCACGCCAAGGCAACCCGGCGGGGATGCCTTGATACGCTGCCCTCCCACCTGCGACAACGCCTCTTTGCAGAGGTCGAGCAGCGAACCCGCCTTCTCCTTGACGGCATTCGCCTGCGGGTCGAGCCGCGAGCGCGCCTCCTGATAGTCCCGGGCCGCTTGGGCAACTGCCGCGTAATGGTATTCGAAGCCGTTCTCTATCGACGTGGACGCCGCCGCCACCTTTCCCATGCTCTCGGCGCCGAACTGGCATGCCGGGCACATTGCATATCCTCCGGCCTCCATGTCGGCAATGGACCCGTAGCCCGTCGCCCCGCCGGCTTCGGGGCATCCCTCCCACGCATGCATGACCGGAGTTCCCGAGGCCGCCGTGACCGGGTAGACACTCTCGGTGTACAGCTCGGTCGCCCGCATCTCGGCCGTGTTCTTCGGCAGAAGCGGGAAGTAGGCGGAAAACGAGTCGGCCGTCTCGCGCACGTAGCCCTTGCCCACTTCGCTTGCCGCATAGCGGTAGAACCGCTCGCGCAGCGCCGAGCGCGCCCGCTCCTCCACCGACATGTCTTCGGGCGCCTCGGCGGCCAGTCTGGCGGGGTAATAGGCCTGGGCGCGGGCAAGGGGCACCGAGAACGACCATGCGTCCACGCTGTGGTACAGGGGGTTTTCCGCGTCCGGAAGCAGCGAAAGCGCACGCGCCCGCTCGTACATGCAGTACGCGGGGTTGTCGCCGCAGTCGCGCATGAAGGCGCGCGCCTTCGCCTCGTTGGCCTCTTGCGCGGCCTCCTCGGCCTCCCGCGCGGCGCGCTGCAGCTCCTCGGAGTTCTCGCGCACCGCCGCATCCACGCCTTTTGCCGCATCGGCGGCATCGACGCCTATCTCCGCGCCCTCGGAAGGCACGAGCACCGCCAACGCAAGGTATTCCGCCTCCATCGGCGACGCGTTGTTTGCCGCCACCGATGCCGCGTTCGCCGCCGCAAGGAAGGGCAGCGCCTTCTGCAGCTGGTTCAACCCCGCAGCCGCCTTGTCGGCGAACGCGTCGCGCGCGTCCATGACCTTGCCGCCCATCTCGATCAGCTTCTCCCCCACGCCCGCCGCGGGCGGCACACACAAGGCAACGACCCCCAGGCCGTATGCCGCCAAGCCCGTCAGCGAGAGCGAAAGCACTACGGCGTCGCAAGTGCGCACCGCCACCATGAATTCGGCCACTTCGTTTTCGGCCGCAAGCGCCGCCGCGTCCGCCACGTTCTGGATGTCGGCCGAGGCGGAACTCACCCGGTACACCCGTGCTGCCGAAAAAAGAAGCGAAAGCGTGACCAGGAGGGCCACCACCATGCCCACCGTGGAAAAGCCGTCGTCTTCGCGAAACAGGTCACGCTTCATCGAGCCACGCTCCAATCCAGGCCGCAGGGTCGCCCCCTGCTGCGGAATTCCCCACCCACGCCGGCTGCACCTGCTGGGCAACCGAAACCTCCACCACGAAATTGCCCCGCCCGTTCACGATGCCAAGCAGGCTTGCCGCCGTTCCCAGAAGCGGGAGCGGCCGCGCCTCGGTGGCAATGGACACGCGCACGCTCTGGGACGCCTCGTCGCCCTCGAGGCGGATGTCCCACGTGCACTGCGGGCCATGCACGTGGAAGCAGTCCTGCTGGGGCACGGCGCCCAACCGGCGGCGCACGTAGGCCTCGCACTGTTCCTGCGCCCCTTCCCGCGAGTTGGACGTGGTGGCCAGAAGCCGGCACGCGTCGGCAGCCGCGCCCTCCATGACCATGCGGTCGTAGAGCAGGATTCCCGGCTGCACCAGAAGCAGCACCAGCACGCAGAGCGCCGGCAGCAGAAACGCCGCCTCCACGGTGGCCTGCCCCCGGCAGCCGGCAAGGCTGCTCCCGCAAGCGGGGCGCCACCCACCTGCCGCGACCCATGGGCGGGGGCGCGGGGGCGCCGCCGCCCGGACTCCTTTCGGGCGCGGCCGTCCACGCACGCGCATGCGCGCCCGTCCACGCGTCAGCAGCGCGGCGCGCACCCGCAAAACCGCGCTCAGGCGCCCCATGCGCAGGTTTTTCCTCGCATCCATATTGCAGGTCCCTCCCTTGCCACGCGTCAAAACAAGAACACGTCGGCCACCGCTCCCGGCGCCACCGCCTGCACATGATGCGACGCCGAGGCGAGCGCATGCTCCACGAACAAGCCGCCGCCCAAGACGTGCCACAAAGCCCCCAATGCCACGGCCACGCTCAAGAACCCCGCGGTTATCAGGGCGTATTCAAGCGTTCCCTGGCCGCTTCGGGAGCGCTGCACGCACCGCAGTGCCGCCCTTACAGGCCGTTGATGCCGGTTGCTATGGCATCCCACAATTCTTGGATCTTCGGCCGGAAAAGCGTGATGGCTATGATCGCTATCACCACCAGCACCCCCACCAGAATCGCGTACTCGGTCGTGCCCTGGCCTTTCACGTCCCGCAAGCGTGCCCCGATGCCGCATTGGCAGCGCGCCGCGGCGCGCGCCAGCTTCCTCCTTGCCCAGCTTCCCGCTTTCCCCCACGCGCCTTGCAGCGCCTCCAGTGCTCCCGGCACCCTCGGCGCGCCGGCCGCCTCTGGCGCTTCTTCCGCCACCGGCGCCTTCGCCCCCTCCGGCTCCCACGCCGGCTTTCGCCGCAACGACTTCGAACCCATGGGCCACACTCCTTCCATTTCGCCTTTTCCTTCCGTCTTCCTTCGTCCAAGCGCTTCGGCCCTTCCCGCAGCGCATTAGAACCCCTCCATCAATTCGAGCAGAACCGGCCCGAGCACCAGCAGGAGCATGGCGGGCAGCATGAGCGCGCCCGTGGGCACCATCATCTTCACCGACGCCTTGGCCACCTGTTCCTGCTTGCGCGAGCGGAACTGCTGCCGCGCGTCGCCTGCCGCGGTTTCGAGGCTTTCGGCCAGAGACGACCCGAACCTCAGCGAGCGCACCATGCTCTCCACGACGCGCGAGAACAAGGGCGAGTCGAACGTGGCCGCAAGCTCCCGCAGCGCCTGCTCGCGCGTCACCAGGCCCAGCGCCCACTGACGCTGGGCCGACGCGCACGCGCGGGAAAGCAGCGTGTCGAAGTGCCCGGAATAAAGCTCCAGGCTGCGGTCGAAGGACAGTCCGCTGCGCAGGCCCAGGGCAACCACTTCCAGCATTTCCGACAGATGCCGCTCCAGTTCGTCCGCCCGGCGCCGCTCGCGCTGGCGAACCGCCCAGCGAAGCGACGACCACCCACACGCCCAGCCCGCAAGCGCAAGGGCAACGGCCAGCTCGGCGGAGAAGACCGCACCTGCGAGCGCCCCGCAGCAGGCTCCCGCCGCGGCTGCGCGCCGCCGCGCGCCGCAGAAGCCCGCGCACGTCACGCGCCCGGCAGCTCCCGCCCGCTTCAAATGCTCGTCGCACCAGCGGGACGCCCGCGCGCTCGCCGACGCCCGCTGCGGCACGATCCCCAGCGCCATTTTCCGGCTGACCGTTTCGGCGAACGCGACCAGCCGGTCGTCGAGCTTCGCCTTCTGCGCCGCGGCGGCGCCTTCTGACCCGCCGTCCGCATCGCCGCCCGCAAAACGCCGCCGCGCGGCAGTTCGCCCGCGCCGCCGCACCAGCGCGCATGCCGCGCATGCGGCCGCAACCGCCGCCGCGCATGCGGCCAGAAGCGCCGTCCAAGCGCCATCCCCGAAGCCATTCATTCGCCCACCTCCACTTTGAGCATGCGGCGTACCAGCAGCACGCCGGCCGCCTGCATGCAAAGGGCCAGCGCCAGCAACGCCACCCCTGTGAAACTGGCAAAGAACGGCGCCAAAAAGTTATCGCTCACCAGAGAGAATATGGCCACCAGCACAAACGGCATGACGCTCACGATGCGCGCCGAGAGGCGCGCCTGCGCCGTTTGCACGCGCAGCGACCGCTCCAAGTCAAGCTCGCTCTCCACCGTTTCGCGGGCCGACTCCAGCACTTGGCCGATGCTGCCCCCCGTCTGGTGCTGCACGTCGAGCGCCACCGCCACGAAGGCGAGTTCGGAAACCAGCGGCCCGGACCGGAACACGCTGAGCGCCTCCGACGCCGTGCGGCCGGTCTGCAGCAGGTGGGAGGCGCGCAGGAAGAGCGCCTGCAAGGGAGGCTGCGTCTCTTTCGCAACCTGCTGGAACGTCTGCAGCAGCGAAAGGCCGGACTGGAAGCACACGCCCATGGCGCGCAACGCGTCGGGAACGGCCTCGCGCACGGCGGCGCGCCGCCGATCCTGCGCCGTTTTGAGCACGGCCATCCAAACGGCGGCGGCACATGCGGCCACAGCGCATGCGGCCACAGGCGACGCCGACGCCACCCCCGCCGCGCCCGCAAGCAGCAGGGCCGCAAGCAGCCAAAGCGACAGCAGCGCCTTGGGCGTGGTGGCGCGCCCGCCTTCCGACATGGCCCATGCGGCTTCCTGCACGCACGCGCGCACGCGGCCGCATTCCAGAAGCCGCGAGGCCGCGGGCAGGAGGGGGCCGAACCCGTTGCGCACGAGCCGCGCCCACCACCCGCCCTGCAATGCGGGCAGGCCAGCCTGCGCCCCCGCCTGCCTCCGGCTTCTGGAGACGCCTTCCGCAAAAGACGCACCCGCGGCGCCCGCGGCAAAGAAGGCGCCCACGCCGCTCAGGCAGCACAAGGCAAACTGCGTTTCCATGCCGCCACCTGCCCCTCCGATGCCAACCCCGCCGTAGCGAGACCATCCACCCATTCGGGGGCGTCCAGCCAGACGCCCTGCCGCTCGTGCGGGCCGCGCTTGAAAAGCGTGCGCGCCTGGCATTCCCGGCGCTTGCCGTCGAACGACACGGCGGCGATTTCCGAAACGAAGCGCGACCCGTCGGTTGACCGCATGGTTTGCACGATGACGTCAAGGGCGCCCGCTATGTGCGCCTCTATGACGTCCACGGGCAGATCGGCCGCGTAGCGCACCATGGTCACCAGCCGCCCCACTGCTTCGGCCGGGGAGTTCGCGTGCAGCGTCGTCACCGACCCGTCGTGTCCCGTGTTCATGGCCTGCAGCATGTCGAGCGCCTCTCCCCCGCGGCATTCGCCCACGATGATGCGGTCGGGACGCATGCGCAGCGCGTTGATCACCAGGTCGCGGATGGTCACTTCCCCGGTTCCCTCGGCGTTGCGCGGGCGCGCCTCAAGGCGCACCACGTGCGGATGGTCCAGAAACCGCAGCTCGGCGGAATCCTCGATGGTGATGATGCGCTCCGCATGGGAGATGTGGCACGACAGCGCATTGAGCAGCGTGGTCTTCCCGCTTCCCGTTCCCCCCGACACCGCCACGTTCTTGCGGGCCACAATGGCCCACACCAGGAACTGCTTGGTGGCCGCATCCAGCGAGCCTTTCTCCATCATGTCGTCGAGCGTCATGACGCGCGGCGTGAACGTCCGGATGGTGAGCGTGGGGCCATCGAGGGCGAGCGGCGGTATGATGGCGTGCACCCGGTGCCCTTGGGGAAGCCGCGCGCTCACCATGGGAGACGCCTCGTCTATGCGCCGGCCCAGAGGGCTGATGATGCGGTCGATGAGCGCGCGCACCTGGTCGTCGTCCGCGAAGGCAAGGGGGCTTCTGTGCAGCACGCCACCGCGCTCGTAATAGATGCTCTTCGACCCGTTCACCATGACCTCGGTCACCGCCTCGTCGGCGAGCAGGCCCTCCAAGGGGCCCAGCCCGAACACGCTGTCCACCAGCTCTTCCATGAGGCCCAGCCGCACGTCGGACGCCACGGCGGCCCATTCCCCGTGCTCGTATGCCTGCTTGCAGGCGCTGCGCACCTCGTTGCGCGCCCGCTCGGGGTTTTCGGCCATGATGGAAGCCAGGGCATCGGCGGACACCGTTTTCTCCACATATTCCCTCAGGCGCTCCAGCAATGCGTCGTGGTCGTGAACAACCGCCTCGCAGGCGCCGTTGCCCGCCGCCATCACCCGTTCGAGAAGCGTCATGCCACACCCCTTTTCCTCCGCGGGCGCCTTTTGCGGAACAGCCCGCGCGACGCATCGGAAACGGTTCCCGCGCGCCCTTCCGCCGCCTGGGGCGGCGGAGGCAGGATGTCGGCCAGAAGCTGTTCGAGGCTCGCGCACAAGTCGTTGCGGTCGGCCACCAGGTCAAGCGGCATGCCCGCCGACAGCAGGCCCTCCACGTCCGGCCCACCCTCCCGCAGCTCCACCGCATGGGCGCCCTGCATGGCGCATGACACGTCGATGGACGAGAAGGGCGCCCCCTTCGCGCAGCGGTTCGCCACGAACACGAAGGGGCTGGTGGCTATGCCGCAGCGGGCGCACAGCTCTATTGCGTGCTTGCATGCCCGCAGCGACGAGGCGCGCTGGTCCACCAGAAACAGCGCCTTCGAGCTGCGCTCCAGCAAAACGGCATGTTCTTCCCGCCATGCCGCGCCGGTGTTGGCCACAATCACGTCGAACCGCGGCATCAGGCAGTCCATGAGCGCCGGCGCGTCGCGGGCGATGGCCTCGTAGGCTTCGAGCCTGCGCGGCGCCGCCAGCAGGGCGGGACGCGCGCCTTCGCCCGCCAGATGCGCCAGCCGCGCAGGCGCCGCCAGCCCCTCGTCCACCGCCAACGCGTCGGAAACGCCCAGCATTTCGCGCATGTCGCCGAATTGCAAATCGAAGTCGAGCAGCAGCGTCTCGTGGCCCAGCTTGCACGCCAGCACGGCAGCCAGCACGGCCACGGTGCTTTTTCCCGCACCCCCGCTTCCGCTGGCCACCGGCAAGAGGAACGCCTGGCGCTGCGCGGGCGCCTGCACGTCCAACCGGGGACGCGCAGCCTCGGCGCGGCTTTGGGCGGACGCGGCGGCTGCCGGCCGTTCCAACGCGCCCGCCGCGGCCGGCGCCTCCACCACCGTCGGCACGGCCGAAGCCCACGCCGGCGCCACGCCCTTCGCGGCATTCGCGGCGCGCAGGGGCCCAGTGGCCGCCGCGGCGCCGGCGGGCCGTGCGCATCCCACGTCCTCCCGCACGCCCTCCGCCCGCACGGCTCCCGAAGCCGGCACGTCGCGCCGCTCCCCCGCGCAGCCCGAAGCGGCGCGCGGCACCCCCCTGCGCCGCTTCTCCCGCAAATAGCGCTCCACGAACGCCTGATGGGAAAGCGTGGCATCGACGCCAGCCGCGTGCGCGCGGCTCCAAAGCGAGCCCGTCCCCTGAAATGCCAGCAGGTACACGCCGCGCGCCTGCCGGTCGCGCTTCACCGCGGCCGCCAAGTTGATGGGGTCCATGTCGTCGCTCGAGGCAACCCACACTTCCTCCACCGCCGCATCAGCACGCAGCGACGCGCGCGCTTCCTCGGCCGTGCTGTAAAGCGCAAGCCATTCCTGGGCGGCGAAATTCTCGCCCGCAAGCCCCAGCAGGGCCGGCTGCTTCATGCTTTCGGAATCGGCGCACAGGGCAATCGAGGGCGTCATCGCTGGCCTCCTTCGGCGGACAACGCGGCGTTGGCGCGCGTGCCCGGCAGCACGAAATACAAATCGGACGTTTGCGCGGCGGCTATCAGTTCCTGCACTTGACCGGGCGGCACCGCCAGCGCCACCCACGTCACCGACCCGTCTCCCTGTCCGCCCGCCGCGCTCGCGCTGGTGGACACAACCAGCGCGTCTTCCGCAATCACGTCGGTGGACGTGGCCCCGGCGGCATACACGTCCACGTTCATGCCGGGAGACACCGCGCCGCCCACCGCCTGCACGTCGCGCGCGGGCACGCTCACGGCCGAAAGCCCGTCGGGGACTTCGAGCGAGGTCGCCGTTTCTTCGAACCGCTTGGCCGAAATCACCTCGCCCGCCAAGATGGAACTCGTCGCCTTCCTGCCCACCACGTCGGACGCGTCGCGCACGGCGTCCTGCGGCAACAGGTCGGCCACCCACAGCTTCATGTCCACCGCCCCGGCGTCCACTTCCTCGCCTGCGGCTATGTCGCGCTTCGCCACGCACACCTCAAGCTGCTCGCCGCCGTAACGCGCCAGCGCCTCGGCGCGGGCCGCCTCGGCGCGCCCGTTCACGTCCTGCAGGTACAAAAGCACGCACACGGCGCACAAGAGGCCGCTTGCAATGCCCACTATGGCCGTCCTTCTCTTCCTCATGCTCGCCTCCGTCTTGGGCCTTGCCCGTTGGAATTCCCCCAGCACTCTCGACAGGGCCTCGCCCGCCGAAACGCCCTCAGTGCCACCTCCCCGACTGCGCTCCACCCGCCGGAGTCCCGCCAACGCGCGCCACACCGGCCGCGCACGCCGCGCCGGCCCGCGCGCCCGCGCACCCGCACGCTGCTCGCCCCGGCGGAATGCGTCCGCAGCCAAAGCCTCGGGCGGCGGCGCCCACCTTGCCGGATGACCCCATTGTGACAACGCCGTCCAACCAACAGATGGCACGTTCTTGGACGGTTCGACGGCAAAAACGCGTCGGGGATTCCGCGGGTTTTCTGCGAAAAGGAGGCGGGGACGCAACCTCCGCACCAAACGAATGCGCCCTGAGTTCCGCAAGAAGGCGACCTATCTTCCGCGGCAAACCGGCTCGCAGGCCGCGCGCGAGGGGAACGTGTCGCACTTCGAGCGGTTCATATCAGAGGTTCGGAGACGGTTCCCACCAACGCGAAGATAGCGAGGAACTGCATGGCCGACCCCGTCTACGCTTGGGAACAATCCGGCAAGCATCCCATCGTGCAAGCGGCCCTGCCACGGGCGGCCCGTCGGACGCGCCCCGGAGATTTCTGCCAGCCGCATGCCGCCGCATGGCCGGCGTGCAGCGGTTGTGGTAAGATTCCCAGAACAAGGTCGGTTGGCGCAGCGGGAGCGCAGGTGCCTTACAAGCACAAGGTCGGGGGTTCAAATCCCTCACCGACCACCATTGAACAGCCGCGGGCCAGAGCGTGTTTTCGCTCTGGCCTTTCTTGCATCTAGAGGCGGTTTTGACCAAAAAAGCCCGCGAAATGGCTCACCAGCTTCCTCCGGCAATCCGAAAGCCGAATTTCGCAATTGCCCCCGGCAATCTGAAAGCCGAATTTCGCAATGCCCGCGCATATTCGGCAGACACAAGCCCGCCGTTGCAGCTATAATGCTTTCCATCTGGCGTTTTCTCCGGAATGCAGCGCAAGGCAAACGTCGGTGTGCGCTTTCCCAACCGAAAGGGGTGCCTATGCTCGTTTCCTCGTTCGACATGATGCGCGACGCGCATGAAAAAGGCTACGCCATCCCCTCCCCCGATTTCGTCGATTCCAATTCGGCGCGCGCCTTCGTGCAGGTGGCGGAAGAGCTGCATCAGCCCCTCATCCTCAGCTTCGCCGAAGTGCACTTGAAGCACCTGTCGCTCGAAGAGGCCGCAGCCTTGGGCACCTACTATGCGCAGTCGGTGCAGACACCCGTCGCCCTCCACCTTGACCACGGCACCGGCTTCGACATCGTCGAACGGGCCATTCGCCTGGGATTCACCTCGGTCATGATAGACGCTTCCGCCTATGACCTGCAGGAAAACATCGCACGTACCAAGCAGGTGGTTGCCTTGGCGCACGAGTGCGACGTGTACGTGGAGGCGGAAATCGGGCGCGTGGGCGCCGAGGACGCCGAAGGCCCCCATGCGCTTGCCGACATCAGCTACACAGACGTCGAACAGGCAAGGCAACTGGTGGAAGCCACGCAGGTCGATTCGCTGGCGGTGTCTGTGGGCACGGTGCACGGCACCTACCAAGGCACGCCCCACATCAATTTCGAGCGTCTTGCCGAGCTGAACCAGACGCTTCGCATGCCGCTGGTCCTGCATGGCGGATCGGGCACGGGAACGGACAACTTGCGCCGCTGCGCACAGGGCGGCATTGCCAAGGTGAACCTGTACACCGACTTCATCACGGCCGCCTTGCGTCAGGTGCGCGAGCAGAACCCCGACCATTGGCTGAAGCTTCTGGAAACAGGCGACGAAGCCATGAAGCAGGTGCTGCGCCATTACTACCGGGTGCTGGGCTGCTGCGGAGCCTGCGCGTAAGAAGAGAAAGGACACGCCGTGACAACGGAATGCGACGCCATGATAACGAAAAGCGAGCTGGTGGAGAGACTGGCGCACGCATGCGCAGAGCTCGAAGCCGCCGAGGACGAACTGACCGGCATCGATGCGCAGTTCGGCGATGCCGACCACGGGCTTACCATGGTGAAGATCGCCCACGCCATACAGCAGGCCACCCGCACGTCGCAGGGCGGCATACGGGAGCTGTTCGACGATGCCGCCATGGCGGTCATGGCCCTTAACGGCGGCAGCGCCGTCCCCTTGTGGAACACTTGGCTCGACGGCCTGCAAGAAGGCGCTCCCGAAGGCGACCGGGCAACCGCCGACCACATACGGGCCATGTTCTCGCATGCGCTCGACGAGCTGTCCGACATCAGCGGCGCGCAGGTGGGCGACAAGACACTCATGGACGCCGTGGTGCCGGCAACGCAGGCGATGCTGGCCTGCGAAGGCGATGCGGCGGCATTGTTCGACGCCGCAGCGCAAGCGGCCTGGCAGGGCGCCGAACACACCAAGGAGTGCGTGGCGAAGTTCGGGCGGGCGAAAAGCTACGGCGAAAAGACCTTGGGCACGCCCGACGCAGGCGCGGTGTCCATGGCGCGCTTTTTCCAGGGACTGGCCCGGGCATAGGGACGCAAGCAGTGCAAAGCCGCGTCGGGCAGCATCAAGCTGGCAACGCAGCGAAAAGGGAACGGAAGGAGCAGGAAGGCATGAGCATGAAAAAGTTCATCAACGGCCCAGACAGCATCACCGACGAGGAATTGGAAGGGTTTGGCCTGGCCTTCGGCGACATCGTCGAAGTGCACGGCCACACCATCGTCAGCAAGGCGCTTGCCGACGCCGACCGCGTGGCGGTGGTCACCTATGGCGGGTCGGGGCACGAGCCTGCCCAGAAGGGCTACGTGGGCAAGGGCATGCTCGACGTGCAGGTTGACGGCGACGTGTTCGCCGCGCCGAACGGGGCCGCCGTGTTCGAGGCCATGCAGCAGGCCGACAAGGGCCACGGCGTGCTGCTGCTGACGCTCAACTACGCAGGCGACCAGCTTGCGGGCAAGCAGGCCATGAAGCTGGCGCAGAAGGCGGGCATGCAGGTGCGCCAGGTAGTGACCGGCGAAGAGATACGCTACGATCCCGAGGGCGAAGACAACCGGCGCGGCCTGGCGGGCGCGGTGCCCCTGTACCACATCGCCGCAGCAGCCGCCGCCGAAGGCAAGAGCCTTGACGAGGTCGCCGACCTTGCGCAGCGCTACGCCGACAGCATGGCTTCCATCACCGTGAAGAGCACCGACGCCACCCATCCGCAAAACGGCATGTCCTTTGGCGATTTGGGCGAAACCGACCAAATGGAAATAGGCGCCGGCCAGCATGGCGAGGGCGGCGGCGTGCGCGTGCCCATGGCCTCGTCCGCCGAAACGGTGGCGCTGGTGGCCCCCAAGCTGGTCGAGGCGCTGGGTCTTTCCCAAGGCGACAAGGCCTTCGTCATGATAAACGGCTGCGGCGCCACCACGCTCATGGAAATGCTCATTCTGTACAAGGACACCGTGGCCTATCTGGAAAGCCTGGGCGTGCAGGTGGTTGCCAACATGGTGGGCGAAATCCTCACCGTGCAGGAAGCAGGCGGATTCCAAATGAACATTGCCAAATGGGACGACGAGTTCCTGCGCCTGTGGAACGCCCCCGCCCACACCCCGGTGTTCTTCAAGGAATAGCACCTGCGCCAGTTTCGCGCAAGCAGAAAGGAGCGGCTATGTCTGCCGAGTACATGCACGTGGGCATTCCGGTGCTGAACAAGAAGCCTCACATGGTGTACAACGAATGGGGCAAATTCTGGGTGAACGAAAGCGTGGACGAATACGACTACAAGATAGAGTACTTGAAGTTCGAAGAAGGCACGCGCTTCCCCGAACTGCTGTCCAAGCAGCCCCACGTTGCCTATCGCGTTGACAACATGGACCCGTATTTGGAAGACGCCGACCGCATCGTCTTCGGTCCCGAGTCGCCAGGCGAAGGCGTGCGCCTTGCCTTCGTGGTGAAAGACGACGCCATCATAGAGCTGTACGAAGAAGCCTAGGCAGCCGAGAAGTTCAGGGCCCGGCGGCCAAGGCCGCCCAGCCGCGCACGCCAGGCCCTGAACCGTCGGATCCGCCCTCCGCCCGCCGGTGCCCAGCGCCTGCGCGCCCCGCCCACGTCCCGCCCGACGGCCCCGCCCTCCCACACGCCCACCGGTGCACGCGCCCGCCCGCCGCCGTTTCACGCCCACTCCATCCGGCTGCAGCAATTCGCCGAAAAACACCCTACCCAAAGGCCGCACCCCCTGCTACAATGTGCGCGCACTACAAGCGTTTCCCGTTGAAACACTCTGGATCGCCCAAGGCGGAAAGCCCCGCCGGCGAAACAGGGTGCGGAAGGGATCTCTGGAGAATCCCCCCAGTGGGGTGCCGAAGGGGCAAGGCGGGCGCGCGGGCGGCAAACCGCTCGGCGCACGGAAAGCCAGCCGAAACTCTCAGGCCAAAGGACAGAGAAGCGCAAGCGGCCGCAGGCCGCGCGACGCATTCTTTTTCCCTCCTTTGCCCCGCTTTCCAGACTTCCCCGCCGCCTTCCGGGAACCAAGGCGCGCTGCCGCCGGCATGCGGCCGGCAGCGCAACAGGCAAAAAGGAGGAAAGTTGGAAGGCATATTCGCGGCGATCGACGGCGCCTTGGTCGCCATCGACGACTTCATCTGGGGGCCGCCCCTCATGGTGCTCATCCTGTTCGGGGGCATCCTGCTCACCCTGCGCCTGCGCGGCCTGCAGTTCACCCGGCTGCCGCGCGCCCTGCGCTACATGATGAAGAACGAAAAGGGCGGATCGGGCGAGGTCACCAGCTTCGGCGCGCTGTGCACCGCGCTTTCGGCCACCATCGGAACCGGCAACATCGTGGGCGTGGCCACGGCCGTTGTGGCGGGCGGCCCCGGTGCCATGTTCTGGATGTGGCTGGCAGCGCTGTTCGGCATGGCCACCAAGTACGCCGAGGGCCTGCTGGCCGTGAAGTACCGCAGCATCGACAAGAAGACCGGCCACGTGCTGGGCGGCCCGTTCTACTACATCGAGCGCGGCATGGGCAGGAACTGGCGCTGGCTGGCGAAGGTGTTCGCGTTCTTCGGCATGTGCGTGGGCCTGTTCGGCATCGGCACGTTCACGCAGGTGAACTCCATCTCCACCGCCATCACCGACTTCTTCGACCCGAACAAGGCCGCCACGGTGAGCATCTTGGGCATGGACTACTCCATCGCCACCGTGGTGGGCAGCCTGCTTCTGGCCGTGCTGGTGGGACTGGTGGTCATCGGCGGCCTGAAACGCATCGCGAAAGTTTCCGAGAAGGTCATTCCCGCCATGGTGGTGGTGTACGTGGGCTTCTCGCTCATTCTCATCATAGCGAACATCGAGGCGCTGCCCGGCGCACTGGTGACCATCGTGGAAAGCGCGTTCGGTCTGCAGGCGGCGGCCGGCGGCATGCTGGGCGCCATCATCATCGCCATGCAGAAGGGCATTGCGCGCGGCATCTTCTCCAACGAGGCCGGCCTGGGCTCCGCGCCCATTGCCGCTGCGGCCGCCCAGACCAAGGAGCCAGTGCGCCAGGGCCTCGTGTCCATGACCGGCACGTTTCTTGACACCATCATCGTGTGCTCCATGACCGGCCTGGCGCTGGTGATGACCGGCGCCTACCAGCTTCCGGGGCTGGAGGGCGCCGCCGTGACCACGGCCGCGTTCCAAGCCGGGCTGCCCTTCATCCCTGGCGAGGTGGTGTCGTTCGTGCTCATGCTGTGTCTGGCGCTGTTCGGCTTCACCACCATTCTGGGCTGGGACTACTACGGCGAGCGCTGCCTGGAGTACTTCAGCAACGGCTCCATGACGGCCGTGAAGGTGTACCGCTGGCTCTACATTGCCGCCGTGTTCATTGGCCCCTACATGACCGTGGCCGCCGTGTGGACCATCGCCGACATCTTCAACGCCTGCATGGCCATCCCCAACATCATCGCACTCGTCGCGCTT
>CAJFUR010000146.1 GCA_904420215.1 uncultured Eggerthellaceae bacterium | reverse complement strand
GCGGTAGAGCAGCACCGTGCCGCGCGCCGGACCGTCAATGAGGTTGACCAGCAGGTCCTTCGAGGAAAAGGGATGGTCGGCCACCAGCTTGCGCCGGCGCGACAGCACCACCTTCTCAACGCGGCGGCCCGCAATGGCGTTCAGCCCCGCACCCACCGCTTCGCGCCATGCCTCGCGCGAATCCGGCTCCAGTCGGAACGGGATGACGGTGCGGCGGCGGGGCGGCGCGGCCAGGGCTTGCCGCACGAAGCGCTCCATGCGCCCCGCGTACACCGGTCCCAGCGAGTTCACCTGCAGCAGCGTCCCGCGCTCGTTCTCGATGAGCACAATTTCGGGCAGCATGAACTTCAAACGCGGGAATGCCTCGAACAACTCGTCGGTGGGAGCCGGGTTTTCCGCATCGAAGCGGTTGAACGAAAAGAAGACCGGCGGCTGCAAGAAGGGGTCGAAGGCGGGGTCGGGCACGGCGGCGGACGCGGCGGCAACAGGGCTGGGCACACCGGCGACAGGGTCAAGGGCACTAGCGGGCGCGGCGGCGCGTGCGGGCGCAATCGCAACGCGGCCGGATGCGGCATCCATGCCGGATGCGTCTGGCGTGCTGCCGAGCATACGCGAAGCGCCGTCTGCGCCCGTTGCCCCGGCGGGTGCACCGGCGCGTGCGGCATCGCCTGCCCCTTCGAGTTCGTACTCCATGTCGTCGAGCGTGGGCAGCGCAATGCAGCGCCCCAGCCCCAGGTAGCGGCACGCGCGGACCTTGTCGTAATAGACGAACTGGTCGGTGAACCCCTTCTGCAAGGCGCAGAACGCGTCCACGATGTCCGCCGCCACCGGACGCGTGAGCGAGTAGATTTTGGTCATGCATCCTCCCGGAGCCGCAGCCCGTCTTGGGGCAAGCCTTCTTCGCCAACGGGAAAGCATTGTAGCACGCCCCCGCAGCAGCACCATCGCCGCAGGCAATGCGCCCTTGCGCGCAGCCGGCAAATGGTGCGATCGGCCGCGCGACTTCTTCGCCACGATCGAAAACGACCGATGGCGGCCACAGGCGCCGCCTGCGGCTGGCTAGACGGCAGGCCAGACCGCAAACGGCGATTGCGAAGGCAGGCTAGAACAGAGGCATTACCACTACCAGCGGCAACGCCGCCACCACAATGAGGAAACGCAGCAAGAACCCGCCAACGAGCACGCCCGCGTTCGCCACGGCACTGACCAAACGGCCACGTGAGCCCCGCTCGAAAGGCTCAGGGGCAAAGAACAGCAGCCAGACCTCCATTGCAAGAGGGCCACACAGGCCAATCACGGCGAAGCCGACCCAAAACAGGGGCGCCCACGAGCCTGCCACCAGGCTGGCTACCGACTCTAAGCCGGCCACAGAGTTGTACTGGGTAACGAACAGCAACGCAACCACCAGCACCGTTTCCACAACGGGAAAGACAAGATGCAACTTCAAGGCAGCGGTTATCTGGTGGAATTCGTTTCGGCAGCGAAGAAGCGCCGCCAAGAACACCGACGCCGCCCCCGTTGACATGGCCGACGCCAAAAACAACACGGGCAAAATGGCCGTGTTCCACAATGGAAACGTCTTGCACACTCCCAGCAGAGCGCCCGTGTACGCAGCCACGCACACCGCCAGAACGCTGCCGGCAACTTCCAGCCACCACGGCACCGGGCGATGCATGAATTCGAGAGCCGCCGTTGCAACCGACAGCAGCGTAAAGGCACCCAGGAACACAACGCCCCACGTCATCACCGAGCCGAAGTTGGAGAGCAGGAACACGAAGCGCAGCGGGTTATGCAAGCCGGCCTTCGCGTCTATCATGAGCAGCAACAGCCCCACCACAACGGCAAGGGGGGCGATTATGTGACCGATGCGGCGAATGCCCGCCGCCTGCGGATACTTCCAGCGCACCAGCGCGGCCGTCACGAACGCACCGCCGCCCAAGCCTGCGAGGAACAGGTACCATGCGATGATGGCACCCCAAATGGGTTCGAATGTCATGTGCAATCACCTCACATAGAAAACTTTGGCCTGGGTAAGGGTGCCGGAAATGGGCTGCGCACCCTTCTCTACGATGGCGCGCACCAGTTCGCAGTTCGGGTCGTCCAAATCGCCGAACACCCTCGCCTTCGTGGGGCATGCGCTCACGCACGTGGTCTTGTTCATGCCGGCCACGTAGTTCGACACCTCGCAGAAGCGGCACTTGTCCACGCTGCCCGTCTCGCTGTTGCGCGCACGCACCTGGTAAGGGCACGCCGCCATGCAGTACAAGCAGCCGATGCAGCGCCCCTGGTCAACGGCAACGATGCCGTCGGCTCCCATGTAAGCGGCCCCGGTGGGGCACACCGCCGCGCAGGGAGCGTCGTCGCAGTGCATGCATTGCAGCGGCACGGATTCCACCGCCACCGCGGGAAAGACTCCCCGCTCGCGCTGTTCGAAACGAATGAAGGCCTCGTCGGGCAGCAGGCCGTTTTGACATTGGCAGGCCGTGCGGCAGGCATAGCATCCCACGCACGCCGTGGTATCTATCAGCATTCCATAACGAGCCATCTAGGCACCCACTTTCATAACGCGAACGCCAGCCTGAACGAGCTCCTGGAGTTCTTGGACCGCAGGCACGTAGATGGCTCCCGGCCGCACGCGGGCCGTCACGTTCGCAGGCGCGACAACAGAGCCAACGGCCGTTCCTTCCACCACCACGACATCGCCGTCGGCAATGCCGCGGGCCTCGGCGTCTTGGGGGCAAAGCCACACGTTGTCGAAGCCGTAGCCCTTCGCGATATCCGCCATGTAGGGGTTGTCTCCGGACGGCGCTTGGGCAGAGGAGGAAGCTACGCCTCCCACGCAGGCAAGCTCGCCGTCGGCGCAGGGGTCGAAAGGCTCCTCCCACACGAGGCCCTGCACGATGCCAGGAGCAACGACCGCAGGAGAAAACTCACCCGCATCCTGCGAGGCCTCGCCAGCCGCAGGCACGCACAGCGCTCCGCCTCGCTGGCCCCAAGCACCCAGCAGCAGGTTCACCAGCACGGCAGCACGGGCGGTGGCCTGGGTGTTCGCGTAGCCAGGCCCCGACGCGCACTCCCACCCGAAGTCCACGAAACTGGCAGGCGCTCCTTGCCACAGCGTTTCGGCCACTTGGTCGATCTGCGAAGCTCCCAGGCCCGTAACCTGCTCGGCCCATTCCAGGTTGCAAGGAGAAAGAACGAGGGCCAGTGCCGAAATGTCAATACCCGCCCCGCCCAGAGCATCCTTGGCGTACGTGCCGTTGTGCACAAGGCGGTGCGCAACCGAAAGCAGCAGCGCAAGTTCCGTTCCAGGACGCACCGCAAGCCACGAACCCATGTACTGCGCGCCGTCGGGAAGAACGCTGGCAGCCACGAAAAGCCGGGCACCGTTGTCGCATGCCTCCTTCAAGCCCTGCAAAAACGCCGGACGCCGGTCGGATGCATGTCCTTGGGAAAGCACGAGCGCCGCCCGGGCATTGCGCGCGTCGAAGCGCCATGCGCTGCAGCCCAGGACCTCGGCCACCCCTGCAGCGAGAGCGGATCCGAATTCCCCCGCAGCGCATGAACCGTCTTCGACCTGCCCCAATAAGGCAGAATCCTCGGACAATCCCTCATCCCAGGCGTCGGAGGGCACAGGCGCGGCAATCGCCGCGGCCCCTTTGGCCGCCATGCCGGCATAGCCCAATGCGCACAGCGCAGAGCCGCCGCCTGTGCCGCCGCTCGACGGCCTCGCATTCACTATGAGGTCCCCGCGCACCGTTGCGGACAACGCGCATCTCGCAGGGCATTCGGTACAGACACCGTTCGTCGTACGCAGCTGGGCGTCCCCTTCGGCCAGGGCCACCGCGCCTCCCTTTCCAGGAAGAAGTTCCGGGGCCGCGCAGGCAGCGCCTACGAAAGCCGCGGCCGCCGCCGATGCCACAAAGCCCCGTCGCGTCACAATAGTCACTGTGACCACCTCCCTTACGCCGGCACGTTGGCGGTTGCATACGCCGACGACACAAGGCCTTTGTCGATGCATGCCTGGGCGATGTCCTCCCAGTCGATGAACGTTATTGCACCGTTGGGGCACTGCTGGGCGCAGCGGCCACAGGCGATGCACTTGCTCGACTTGCCCGTGGCATCGTTGACCACGGGCATGTTCCACGGACATGCCGCCGAACACATGCCGCACCCGATGCACACGTCCTCGTCCACCACGCGCGCGCCCGTTTCAGGATCAGGGTGTATGGCATGGACGGGGCAGTACGCCGCGCATGCCGCATCCCTGCATTGCTTGCAGGTCTTGATGGTGAACTGGCAGTTGCCAAAAACGCCATCTCCCGTTCCCACGGAATGTCCATAGAAGTAGTTTTCGCCCACGCGCACGCGCGCCGTGCTCTGGCGGGCAATGCCGTCGTTTCGCAGCGTGCACATCATCTCGCAGCGCTGGCACCCCGAGCACCGCGCGCGGTCGGTGACGATCAGCTTGGTGGGAAGCACGCTCATTTCGATGCGTCCCGACGAAATGGCCTTCTCCGTAACGCCCCAAGACGCCAGGGCACCGCCAACCACCAGTCCCGCCACGCCACAGCCCGCCATGGCCAGCACGCTTCGGCGCGTATAGGTGCGGGGCGCGGGCGCAGCGCCGGGCTTGGACGACGCCGCATCCTGAGCGGCGCCTCCACGCGACGCCGCGTTGCCGCCAGCGCCGCTGGACACTGCAGCCGCCTTGTCCTCAAAGTCTTTCTCGGACATGTCTTTCCTCTCCCTCTGCAAGCGTCGTCCCATCCGGCACGCATGCCGCTCGTGACACATGCCGGGCACGAACGCGCCTGGTCTTTCACTCGGTGCCGCTTCGCACATTTGAAACGCCGCCGCAAAGCGCGTTCACTATCGTTGACCCGTCATTTTTACGCATCGCCTCTTTGCGGCCATTTCGTTCCCACCCGTCCCCATTCGCGCATTGGCCAAGAATCGCCTCAAACGGGCGATGGCAGCCCTTTCGCCGCACCTCCATAATGGCGCTATCCGCGATTTCGCGAACGGCGCCGCCGCAAAGCCCGTTTCGCAACATCGAGGAGGAAAAGCAATGTCTGAAGAAGTTTCATACGGCTGGACCGGCAAGATCCTTCGCGTGAACCTGTCCACAGGTGAGATCTCCACCCTTTCCACCGAGCCCTACAAAGCCTACATGGGCGGCATGGGTCTGGCCAACAAGATCATGTACGACGAGGTTCCCGCCGGCACCGACCCCTTGTCCCCGGAAAACAAGATCGTGTTCGCCGTGGGGCCCCTCACTGCCTCGGGTGTTCCCATGGCAGGGCGCACCACCATCTCCACGCTGTCGTGCTTCACCAAGGGCAACCTCATCGTAGACGCCCACTGCGGAGGCATGATCGGCGCACGCATCAAACAGGCCGGCTGGGACGCCATCATCGTGGAAGGCAAGTCCAGCTTCCCCTGCTATATCAACGTCGTGGACGACCGGGTGGAAATCAAGGATGCCACGAACGTGTGGGGCCTGGGCACCCGCGCCACCAACGAAATCCTCTGTCGCCAGGAAAGCCCCCGCGCATGCGTTGCCTCCATCGGTCCGGCCGGGGAGAACCTGCTGCCCTACTCGTGCATCATCAATGCGCGCAACCATTCCGCAGGAGCCGGCACCGGCGCGGTGCTGGGCTCGAAGCTGTGCAAGGCGCTGGTGGTTGAAGGCAACGGCGGCGTGAACGTGGCCGACCCCCAGGCAGTGGCCGACCTTTCCGATTACATGCTCCGCGAAGTGGTGGGCTCCAACAACAACTGGGCCGTGCCCTCCACCCAGCAGGAATGGGCCGAGTACTACGACGAAGGCTCCCGTTGGACTTCGCGCAAAGGACTGTATTGGGCCGATGCCGAAGGGCATCCCATAGAGACCGGCGAACCAAAGCCCGGGGAGCTGAACACGGTGGGTTACCGCTGCATGAAATCCACCCGCGACTTCGGCGATGCGGCCGAAAAGTACACCATCAAGATGAACGGCTGCCACAGCTGCCCCATTCACTGCCACGTGGATTTGCGCGTCAACGCCGCCGGCGAAGCCGAAAGCTACGCCGTGGGTGGGAACACATGCGCGCCGAACATGGGCTGGAAGAACGTAGACAACTTCCTGAAGATAGGCTACAAGGGAGAGGACGCAATCCTGTGGAACATGGTGTTCGGTAACATCGTGGACGACCTGGGAATCTGGTGCAACTACTGCCAAATCTACCGCGACCTGGGCTACTGCATCAAGAACGGCATTCTGGAAAAGGTCCTCCCACCCGAAGAATATGCCTCTTACCATTGGGAAAAGCTTTACAACAACGACCCCACCATCCTGAACGAACTGATGACCGCCATTGCCTCCAACGACTGCGAACTGGCCTATATCGCCCATGGCCCCATCGTGTGGTGCGAACGCTGGGGCGTGACGGACTGGTTCGACAACAAGGCTTCCAAGATAATCAGCTACTTGGGCTTTCCCATTCACCATGGCGCCGAGGATTGCGCGCAGTCCGGCGCAGTGTACAACACACTGTTCAACCGCGACTGCATCGTGCACTCTGGATCGAACTTCTCGCGCCAGGGATTCCCCCTAGAACTCATGCGGGAACTCGCCGCGGAAATGTGGGGATCGAGCGAGTGCGTGGATGAACCCGAGCACTTCACGCCCATGAACGAAACCAAGGCCAAGTACGCCTGGTGGTGCGTGGTGACTGACGTGCTGCACGATTCGCTCACACTGTGCAACTGGGTTTGGCCCATGTCAGCCTCTCCTGACCGCAGGCGCAACTATCGCGGCGACCTTGACCTCGAGGCAAAGTTCTTCAAGGCGGTGACCGGACTGGACGTGACCACCGACGACCTCTACAAGGCCGGAGCCCGCATCATGACCCTCCACCGGGCCATGACCGTGCGGGACATGGGCACCAACGACCTTCGCAACGAGCATGACCGCATCACCGACTGGTCTTTCGACATGGATCCCGAACTCGACCCCTTCTCCGAAGGCACCACCAAGCTTGACCGCGCCGACATGGAGACGGCGTTCACCATGCTGTACCAACAGTTCGGCTGGGACGAAAAACTGGGATGCCCCACCGCCGCCTGCCTCGACGACTACGGCATGGCCGACGTGAAGGAAGATCTGGCTGCACGGGGGCTTTTGGCCTAGAGCACTGCCGCCGCCACGTTGCCCCCTGCTACCTGCCGCCTTGCCCCTCCCGCCACCTTGCCACCGCGTACTGGCAAGGTGGCTTTTTTCGAGATCCGGACTAGGGCCGAAGAATAACCTGTTTCAGGCGATTCGTGAAAAACCTGGCTGATAAACTATAGATTCTGTCATGCGGCGAGGGGAAAGGGTCGTTGTGGCCGACTCATCACAGGAAAACGCGAAAGACGCCCGGGTACATGCGGGGGAGGCACCTGGCGTGAAGCCCGTAATCGGCAAGGCCATGCTCGTAGAACTGCTCCCAGGGGTCATGGGCTTGGCGCTTGCGCGCACTGCAACGCTCTCGCTCTTCCCCACAGGCGTGCTGCAAAGCGACGACCTGCTTGCCAACGACGGAACGAGCATCATCCGATGCCTGTTCTTCGCTGCAGTGGTCCTATTTCTCTTGGCGCGGGAAGAGCGAGGGATGGGCCACATGCTGAGCCGGATGGCAAACGACCGCATTGGGCGCGCCCTCGTGGTGGCCCAACTGTTCTGCGCGGGACTGATCGTTGTGCTTTTCCTCGTCGGCGAGCCCCATGCGTTTCTGGCCGCGGGCGCCGGGGCCGTCAGTTCCATTGCAGGTACGACTGCCATCTTCTACTGGCTGGTGCAGGCGCGCAACCTGGAAGCCAAACGCGCCGTGGCTTACGTGGTCACCGCGCGCATGATCGGCGAGGTGCTCTGGCTGGGGCTGTTCTTCGCCACGCGCGAAGTGGAATTGGTGGTGAGCGTCGCCTCCATCATGGGGCAGTTCGCCTGCATCCAATGGGCAGCGCGCATCGGCGGAAGGGCCGTCGACACCAGGTTGTGCGGAGGCGCGGCCAGCGCTGGCCTTCGTACGCAGGACGGCGGCGAATCGGGCTTCCCTGCGGCAGCCGCAGAAGAGGCCCCGTTGAAAAACAAGCCTCTACAAAAGATGGCGAACGACCATCTCGCAGCGTCCACGGAGAAACCCCCTTTGGCGCACGCCGGCTACTTTGGCATCAACGGCCAACTCAACGACCGCAAGTTCCTGCTCGGCTGCATCGCCGGCTGCGCGCTCCTCTCGCTCTCCATCGGCATCCTTCGCAGCTACCCCCACGGCGGCGGCTCAGACCTGGACGCCTCAGGCGCCCTTGTCGCCGCCGGACTGACGCTGGGGCTGTGCGCTCTGTGCGCCCTGCAGCTGCGCAAGACGAGCATGCTCGGCATCATCGCCGCAACATGGGTGACGCTCATGCTGTTGGGTTGCCTGGCCATCCTGGGCTTTTCGCTCGCACCCGAGAACACCGCCTACGGCTCGGTTTTCTCCACGACGCTCAACTCGGTCATGGGGACGTTCAAATGGTACCTCACCATTGCATTCATCAGCCTGGGACGGCGCAACCCCTACCTGTACGCCATCGGCACCCACCTGGTGTTCCTGCTGCCTCGAGACATTGTCCAGTTCCTGCTCGTCGTGCTTCTCCCCAAGGCACTGCTTTCGGTTTCGGCACTCGATGCGTTAGCAGCCATATCGCTCATCACGGCCAGCCAGATCATCCTGCTGTGCGGCATCGGGCTTCTCCGCGACCGTCAAGCGAAGGGAGCCGTGGAAAGTCCGTTGTTGGAGCGCGTGTTCGAACTGGACAGCGAGACGCCATCCTCCGAACGCACCGTTGCCCTCATGCAAGCCAACGCCAAGGAGATAGGGTGCCGCTTCGGGCTGACGGAACGCGAGGTGGAAGTGCTTGCCCTGTTCGCCCTGGGTCACACACAAAAACGCGTGGCCGAAGAGCTGTTCATGTCCCAAAGCACCGCGCACGCCCACATCCGTCACATATACGTCAAGACGAACTTCCACTCCAGGCAGGAAATCATCGACTATATCAAAGCCGAACTATAGGCGAAGGGCGCGCGAACACAGGGAGCTGCAAGGCGGAGTCCCTCGCCTCCTCAGGGATTCATCCAGCGATCCACCGAGCGGCGTTCGGCAAGACGAGCGGCATATCGGTCGCTCAAGTGCTCGCGGGAATAGTAGTACACGTCGCCATTCGAGGCGCTCACCGTGGCAAGATCGGCGTATTCCGGGCGCATTTTTGCGGCGGCAAACAGGTCGCCGATTTCGCCGGGTGAAAATTCGAAGGGAGGATTGCAAAGCGATGTGGCCCGCATGGGGCGCGGATACGTGCGCGACTCGTCACGCACGCAATCGGCCAAGGCAGCCACGCGGTCGCCCGTAGCCGCAAGCACGAGCAAATGGGCATAACGGCTCGTCATGTATCGTTCGGAATAGAATGAGAGTTCGGGTGCCTCGATCACCACGCGCACGTCGTCTATGCGTGAAGCGTCAACGGCATCGACCGCATAGAGCATGCTGCGCCATTGGTCGATGTCCATTCCCGATTCGGACACGAGGGCGTCGAGATCCCCGTCGAGCTCTTCTGCGAGCCACGACATGATGGCAGGCAGGTGGCGCGCTGCAAGCGCCCTAAAAGAGAGCTCGTCGCACTGGAGCCCTGCTCGGCTCTCGCCCTCTTGAAACCCTTCTCGGGATTCTTCTTCGCAGGGTTCACTCGTTTGGAGTTCCTTTTCTGGAAGCTCTTCTGGACATTCGTCTACCTGGCATCCGATCCCCTGGGCATCGCCCACACCGATACCCTCTCCTTGGAAGCCCCCCTCGTTCACTTCCGCCAATTCCTTCACTTCGCCTTTCGCAAGCGCAACCAGCGAATGCGCTTGCAGCAACTCGCCGTTTTGGGAAGCCCGCTCGATGAATTCCACTGCTTGCAGGATGGCCCCTTCGAGAACCTTGGCGCAAAGGCTCCGCTCTTGCATACCGTTTTTGCTCTTATCCGGCTCTGAATCTCCCGCTATTCGCTCGTCGTCCACAATCCCACCGCTTTCGCAATTCCCCTTCGGACACCGATGCGTCTAGGATTGCTCACACAACCTGCAGGCGCATCGCCTCTTTGAGGTATGCCGGACGCAGCCCGAAAAAAACCCGAAAACTCGCAGGGACCCAACGGTTTTCGCACAGCGGGCATCCCACACCAATTGCCATGCGAGCGCACTCGGGATCAAGGAATCTACGACAGATTGGCCATGTGCCCCCGCAGAACCATCGCCGCAAAGACAAGCGCAGGCTGGGCGGCCACCTGTGTTTGGCCGCCCAGCCTGCGCGGCCGAGACACTACGCCTCGACCGTCGCCTTCCTAGTGGGCGCGGCCGCCTGCGGCAGCTCCGCAGCGCAATGCGGGCAGCGCGTGGCGCCCTCCTTCACTTCCTCCTTGCAGAACGGGCAGGCGGGCGGTTCTTCCACAACGGCCTCCCCATCGCCTTTCTTCAGAATCTTGCCGCCGGCATCCTGCACCTTGTTGATGGCCTTCACCAGCAAGAACACCACGAACGCCACAATGAGGAAGTTGATGACCGCGCTGATGAACGCGCCGAAGTCTATGTCGGTGCCGGGAATGACCAAACCGGAAATCTGGTCGGCGCCGCCGCCCGCCACTACCGCGATGAGCGGGTTGATGATGTTGTTCGTGAGCGCCGTGACAATGGACGTGAACGCACCGCCGATGATGACGCCCACGGCCAAGTCCATCACGTTGCCCCGGTTGATGAACTCCTTGAATTCGTTCAGGAACCCCTTCATGACTGGTTTTCTCCTTCTTTCGCCGTGCTGCCCGAAAGCCGCCTGCCGGCGCCCGGGCGAAACATTACCGACAGCAGTATAGACAAGCAGCGCGCCGACGCCAGCAGGCCACGCCGCCGTTCAATTTCCGGTTGAAGAATGATCGTCGCCGCAGTCGGCGCACAGGGCCTCCTGGCGCAGGATGACGAACCCTATTGCGCCTGCGATAAGCGACGCGGCCAGAATGGCGGCTTTTGCAATGGCAATGGTGGCCGGGTCGGTGAACGACAGGTTGGTCACGAAGATGGCCATGGTGAAGCCCACGCCGCCCAGTATCGACACGCCGGCGATGTGCCCCCAGTTCACGCCTTCGGGCAAGTCGCTCAGGCGCAGCTTCACCGTGACCCACGTGGCCAGAAAGATGCCGGCAGGCTTGCCCACCAGCAGGCCGAAGAACACGCCGATCATAACGGGGCTGGTCAGCACTTCCATTACATCCATCCCCACCAGCACCACGCCCGCATTCGAAAACGCGAACAGCGGCAGGATGAAGAAGTACACGGGAACGTGCAGGCGGTCGTCCAGGCGCGTGATGGGCGGGATGCTCATGCGCGCCATGTGCCCGATGCGCTGGATGTCGTGCAGGTACTCCTTCTGCACGATGGACGGCTCGCCGGGGTCGTAGCGTTCTTCGGCCGCGCCCGCCGCCTCGGCAAACCACGTGTTCACGCGGCGCAGCTTCACCTGCGAGCGCGCCGGAATGGACAGCGCCAGAAGCACGCCGGCAATGGTGGCGTGCACGCCCGAAAGAAGGAAGCACACCCACATGGCCAGCCCCACCACCAAATAGGGCCACAGGTCGTGCACGTGCACGCGGTTGAGCACCAGTGCCCCGGCGAACAGCGCCAAGCCGCCCACCAGCCACAGCACGTCCAGTTCCGCCGTGTAGAACACCGCGATCACCAGAATGGCAATCATGTCGTCGGCAATGGTCAGCGTGGAGAGGAACACCCGCAGTCCCAGCGGCACGCGGCTGCCCAGAAGCGCGAGTATGCCCAGGCAAAACGCGATGTCGTTCGCCATGGGCACGCCCCAGCCCTGCTCGAAGCCGCTGCCGATGTTCACAACCGTGTACACCAGCGCCGGCACGATGGCGCCGCCGGCCGCCGCCACAATGGGCAGCAGCGCCTTGCGCGGGTTGGTGAGTTCCCCCGCCGTCATCTCGTACTTTATTTCCAAGCCGACCAGCAGGAAGAACAGCGCCATCAGAAAGTCGTTGATGAAGTGCTCCAAGGTGAGGTGGGCAGAGAAATCGCCCAGCGAGAGGCTTATCTCGAACGTGTGCCAGAATTCGGCGAAATAGGGCAGCGCCGGCGTGTTCTCGATGACGAACGCGGCAAGGGCAGCCGCCAGCATGAGCATGGTCGCCCGGGTGGACGAGTGGGTGAACTCCACCAACTTGCGCTTGCGGCGGTGGTGCCGTCGGACCTCGGGCTCGAAGATTTCCGCAGTGGCCAAGGGCCGCCCGGGCGGGGCAGGGGTGCCGGGGGCGGGGGCGGCGCCTGGAGCGGCAGGGTTGCCAGCGGCGCCCGGAACGCCAGTGCCCGGGGCGGAGGAACTGCCAGAACCAGCGGCCTCGCCCGCGCCGTCCGCTGCCGCGGCCTGTTCGGGCGGAACCGAAGACGAAGGATTGTCATTTCTTGACGTCATGGCACAAGTATACGCGAAAGACCCACCGCGCGGGACACGCCACTGTAACAATTGCGTGATGCCGCCCCAACCCGCCTCGCGCGCACCAAACCGCGCGCTCGCCCGAAGAGGCATCGAGACCCCGAAAACGCCCTGCAAAAACGGCTCGTCGGCCGCAGCCCCGAAAGCGAAACGCGGAGCCACAGCCGGCGACAAACAGACGTTTTGCGTTTTCCTAAGCGGCGTCCCAAGGATCGAGACCTACGGCATGCAGACCAGCCACCCGCCCCGTGGCAATGGCTTCGCCCACGTTGCCTCCACCATTGTACATGTAGGCATAGATGCTGCCGAACTCGCCACAGTTGTACAGTCTCGGAATGGGGTTGCCGTCCCAGTCGAGCGTCTGGGCGCTCTCATTACGCTTGGGACCTCCCTGCGTGTTGAGAAGCACCATGGATATCTGCGCCGCATAATAGGGAGGTTCAATCGGAAGAAGCTCGAACGGCTCGATGACAACCACCTGCTCGCCCGTCCGCGTCTCACCCGTATCCCTTCCCGACCCAACATAGGTGCCGTAGTACGCTTCGCCTCGCCCGAATTGGGTATCCTTGCCCGCCGCGACATCCTCGTTGTACTTCGCAATAGTTTCGGCCAGCGTCGTCGCGTCATAACCCGTCTTCTCTGCCAATTCCTCCACGGTGTCCGCCTTGACGAACAGGCCCGCGTCGAGCATGCCCTGATTCGTGTCGGCGGCACGGTAACCGTCGATGCGCGCAACCCACTGGGAACGCGACTCCACCGTCATCAGCGGATCCCCATCAAACATGGCCTGCCCGAAGATGATATGGCTCGGCGAAGGAAAGCTCATGAGAGCCCAGGCGCCCGCTTCGTCTTTCAGCCTGCCGTGGCGCCCCGTAGACGTCCGTTCTTCGTACATGAAGCGCCGACCTTCGGCATTCACGTAAATGTAATCCTTCGACTTGAAGTTCGGCCAAGACGACATGCCCGAATCGAGGGACTGCACCCTGAACATGCCGCTCGCGCCAGCGTAGCTGTTCATGTGCCAAAGCGGAACGCCAAGCTCGGACACCATCTTGTGCCCGTCTCCGCGATTCCACGGAGTGCCCGAAAAGAAGGGGATCGCATCGCCCTCGCTGCAGAAATAGTTCATGAGCATGTCGGGGTTGTTCTCGAAACCGCCGCAGGCAAGAACAACTCCCTTGCGCGCTTTCCACGTGCGCCCGTCTTCCGTCCGAACGCCGAACACTTCCCGCGTCGCAGGATCGAAGAACAGCTTCACCGCACGGGCATCGTAATTGAACGATATCCCCATTTTCGAAGCCGCCTCGAACATGACCGTCCACAGGTGTTCTTCCGCCTGCACGCCGTCGGCGATGTAGGTATGAATCCCCTCGCTTCCCTTCACTTCCGTGTATTCCGGCGAAGCGACCTTGCCCTGCTGCATGTCTATGCCCACATCGTCTTTCAGCCAATCGAGCGCCTCGATCAACTGCTCGGCCCATGCCTGCATGAGTGCTTCGTCGATCACATATGGGCCGTTCAATTCGGTTTGGTACGTAACGCCCAATTCAACTGTGTCGGGCACCATTATCATGTTTCCCGAAACGCGCGTGTTGCCGCCCTGTTCGCCTTCCGGAGCAGCCTCCAGTACCTCCACGGAAGCGCCGCCCTGCGCCGCGGCGATGGCCGCGCCCAAACCGGCGGCGCCGCAGCCCACCACCACAACGTCGGCTTCCTTGTCCCAAGACTCGGGAACGCCCGCTGGCACGGCGGCGGCCGGCTGCCCTTTCGAAGACGAGCATCCGGCCAGACCGGCCATTGCCGCGCCAGCCATCAGGGCCGCTCCCCCTACGAACGCACGGCGCGAGACTCTTTCCTCCATGTCATCCTCCCTTTCTCTCTTTCAGTTGGAAGCGGCACGCATGCGCCGCCATTCCCCTTGGCGATGCTCACTCGGCGTGGCACGTCCCACATTCGAACACGTCCTGATGGTGGCAACTGAGGCACGTTTTCCGCGCCTCGTCCTGCGCACCCTTCGCCTCGTGAACCGTATGGCATTCCGCACACGTGATGGCATTGTGCGACTCTCCCGCCGGGAGGTCATGGGGATTGACCGCCGTTCCTTGAGAATCGCGAATGAAAGACTGCTCCCCAACGAGCGAAGCCAAGTCGGCCTGCACATGGCAACCCTCCACAAGGCACGTTGCCGATGGGAAATCCGCCGCATTCACGGAAGCCTTCGGATTCGTGTCGGAGGCGTCAACGTCGGCGTGGGCGCTTTTCAAAGAGCCTGCGTCCTCATGGCAGCACATGCAGTTTTCCGCGCCGAACGCGTGCAGACTCGCCAAACACGACGAGTCTTCGAACGAGCCGGTTTCCACGCCATGGCATATGCCGCAGTCGCTTGTTTCCGACCACGTGAAAGCCACGGTGATGGCATCTTCCTGATCTTCGGTCTCTCCTGTGCCCTCGTTCGCCTTGGGAGCGCACCCCGCAACCAGCAACGCCGCAACCAGCGTTGCGAAAAGAACGATGCCCTTTGTGACACGTTGCCCTTGACAGCATTTTCGAGTCACGTTTCGCCATCCTCTCTCGCATTCGTATAACCTATCGGATACATCGCATACGATTTTAGGGATCGCAATATGGAACAACAATTTCTTTCGGATGATGGGGCCTGTCACCTATACGTTCCGAAAAACCCAAGCAAGTCTTTCTGATCAGATGATTTGCAAAAACCGCCTACAATGAGGTCAGAATTGTGTGTATCCTCATATGCATTTCATTGGTCTGTGCCTTTGCGAGAGCATTCATACCAGAATATAGCTTGGCCGTTAAGCGACCTAACCGGGAGGTCACCAATGCAGCCACTGCTTCCCCTTTCTCGCTTAACGCCAGTTCCCTATAGCGCTGATCCAACCCTCGCTTCGACAACACCATGCCCCTGCGCCCAAGCTTCGCCGCTATCGCCGATGCCGAGCCCCTGTCGATCGAAAGCACAGCCGCCATCAACCCGCACGAAACGGGCGCCACACTGTTCGCCAAAAGCGCAAGGCAGCGATACTCGGAAAACGACAGGTTGGCAAAACTCGAAACGACATCTTCCCAGCGGCGCAGAAGAGCCGACACCCCCATGAAAAGCGCCGGCGCCAAAACCGCATGGCACTTCTGGTTGATTTCGACTTCGCCAATGCCTAGCGCCTCGAGCACCGGAACGGCAGCACGCAAGGCTTCCCGCATTTCCGAATCGCCAATGTCCTTCCATGCGGAAGACCGAAAACCATCGTACAGGCGATCGTAGCTTTCCTTCAAAACGCACGCGCCCGCCTCTGTTTCCCGAAGAAGCACCACCCTCCCATCGTCCGAACAGCGGCCCTTTTCCACCAGACCCGCACGGAAAAGGTGGGCCGAGGAAGCAACCACGGTGTTCTTCTGGCCAAGGGCATCGCAGGGAAACTCGTCAAGCGTCATTTCTCCCCCATGGGAGCGTATTGACGAGAGCAGGTGAAAGTCAAGACAGGACATCCGGCAGCATTCTTTGACAATTTGACCAACGGCGCGATTCAGTCTGGCGACCGCCGATGCCATTTGCGGAGTGAACAACACCTCGTCTTGAACCACGGATCTTCTCCTAGAATCGAAGAAACAGGGCCTTGGCTTTTTCACTATGTGCCCTATAGGGCTCATGATACACCAAATGACGCCATACTCTATAATCATGACGCTCGCAACGAGGAAAACAATCGGCCAGCACATCCGGGAATGCCGCGAAAGCAAGGAGCTCACGCAGGAAGAACTTGCGTACATGGCCGGCATCGGGCGCTCCTATCTTGCCAAAGTGGAGGCAGGCACCCGCAATGCCACGGTTGACTTTCTGGAAAAGATAGCCATCAGCCTTGAAACGACGCTCGAAAGCCTATGCAGGGGCGTATGAACTAGGCTTGCCCCACAGGACACGCCACCGTAGCAAATTGCGTGATGCCGCCCAACCTAGCCTCGCATTGCGCTCGACCAACGCCCCACGCTATCCCGCGCGTTTCCCAGCGCCCCTTTCCGAGCGCCCTTACAGGCAGGCGGCAACACGCGAAAGGGGTTTAATCTTTTTGAGGTCGGCGCCAATCTTCTGCCGCGCCACCTCGGTGTCGTAGGCTGCCTGGGCACGCAGCCAATAGCCATCGGTCAAGCCGAAGAAGCGGCAAAGCCGCAAATCAGTGTCGGCCGTGATGCTGCGACAACCCAAGACTATCTGGCCGATGCGCTGAGCCGGAACGCCTATCTCTTTCGCCAGACGATACTGAGACAAGCCCAACGGCTCCAGAAATTCTTCTTTAAGAAGTTCGCCGGGAGTTATAGGGTCAAGCCTTTCCATGCCGTTCACCTCGCTCATGCTCAATGGTAGTCAACGATCTCGACGTCCTCTGCTCCGGCCGATGTCCAGAGAAAGCAGATGCGGTATTGATCGTTGATTCGAATGCTGCACTGACCCGCTCGCGATCCTTTTAGCGATTCGAGCCTGTTTCCAGGTGGAACACGCAAGTCTTGCACATCGCCCGCAATTTCCAGCTGCCTCAATTTCCTCCGTGCAATTTTCTCGGACGCCTCAAAGCGTCGGACGCGAAAGCCCGAAGCCAGCAATTCGGCGTCCTTGTCTTTGAAGGACGCTATCATAAATGCATAGTAACGTTAAACGTTACTATTGCCAAGCAATGCCCCTTTCGGACACGCGTCCGCATCTTCCTGCTCGACTTTCGTTCTCCACGATGCCGGCTTCAGGCATGGCAGCCCGAATCCTTTCTACTCGGTTTCCCCTCTTGACTGGGCCCTTGGGGCTCGGCCTAAGGTTGTTTCTGCATGATCGCCTACAAGAACGAGTCACAACAGAAAAGGAGGG
>CAJFUR010000145.1 GCA_904420215.1 uncultured Eggerthellaceae bacterium | reverse complement strand
TAGGGATGCAGGCCGCTGAGCAGCATGAAGAGGAAGTTGATGACGAAGTAGAGCGCGGTGAAGATGCCGACGGTGATGAGGTCGCGTCCTTTAAGGCCGCGGGAGGCGGAAGGGGTTTCTGGCATAGTACTCTCCTTTGTTAGATGCAGCTTACTTTGCCGGAGTATGGCGCGTTTTGTGATTGATTCCTAGCCCGTCTGGTCAATAGTGCTCCATTTGGTCAAGAAAGATAATCAAGTTGGTTCAATAACTGAGTGAAACCGTTCGGAGCCGACCCGTCCACAATCGCTCATGGGTTGCCTCGCCCCGACCTTTCTCCCGATAACGACGTTGCTTGCGCTAGCGCGGCCACAAGGGCCATCCCAATCGGTCCATTGCGTCTTCTTAAGTCGGGACGCCTCCTTTGACACCATGCGATTATTCGCACGGAGATAGAGAGGGGGTGATTCTATGCAGGACGTAAGGAACGCCGTCGGCAAGCTCGTCTGCCGTGCCGACGGGAAGTCGCATCGCGTCGAGATCGTGCGCAAGGGGCAGCTTACTGTTGTCTCGTTCGGACGCAACGGGTCCGTGCGCGTGACCAACGCGTCGAAGCAGTAAAAGGGACAGCCGATTAAAACCGAATACCCGCCGATCCGCCAGACGGACAGGAGCTAAGCGCCCTGCCCGTCTTTTTTCGCACTTCGGTCGGCCGCCGCTCCTGCGGGCCGAACCCGAAGGAGCGAACATGGCACGGTTCTATGAGAGAGGAAATGTGGACGAGGCGCGGGGAGAGTACCGCATCGTGGTGGGGACGCCCGACGGCAAGCGGGTCGAGATTGACTTGCCGCGCCGCGTGTTCGAGGAGATTGAGGAGCTTCAGCGCGAGTTCTGGCGCACGGAGCGCCGCGAGGCCAGGCACTCCCTGAGTCTGACCTCGATGGACGAAGCTGCCTTCTCCGAGAACAATCCCGAGAAGGACCCGGAACGCGTCCTCGTCGAGCGCCTCGAGTCGGAGGCGCTGCTCCGGGCGTTCCAACAGATACCAGCCGTGCAGCGCAGGCGGTTCCTGCTGAGGCACCTGGTCGGAATGCCGACGGCGAGGATAGCCGAGATCGAAGGATGCTCTGACCGCGCGGTGCGCCGCAGCATCGGGCTCGCGCGGGAGAACCTGAGGGAGATTCTCTCGTCCGACATTTAGCCCTGTTTTCCCGGAGGGGGTTCCGAGCCGCGCGCCCGCCTGTCCGTCATTATGAGGGCGGCACGCCCTTCGCGAACCTTGACATCTCCATACCCGCCCGCCCTGGAAAGGGCAAGAGCGCGCCACGCGATGAGGGTCCTCGCGGGCGGGCGGGAGCCGCGAAGGCGGCGTTTCACGGCTGCGGGTCGGACGAACCCGGCCCGCAGCCGCTTACATAACCGACCCAGGAGGTGCCCTATGAGCGAACATCCTCGCAGGGGCGATGTGTTCCTCGCGTTTCTCGACCCCGTGATCGGATGCGAGCAGGGAGGCACGCGCCCCGTCCTCATCGTCCAGAACGACGCCGGCAATAAACGCAGCAGAACCGTTATAGTCGCCGCGATAACCAGCAAGCCGAAGCGCGGGCTGCCGACGCATGTCCCCGTTCCCGCAGTCGCCGGGTTGAGGGAGGAGTCCGTCGTGCTCCTCGAACAATTGAAGACCATCGACAAGGCGCGCCTGAGGGCGTATATCGGCCATATGGGGCAAAGCCAGATGGAAAAGGTGGACTCTGCTCTTGCAGTGAGCCTCGGAATCAAAGGGGCCAGGGACGGCTTCATGCTGCTGACGCTTTGCCGAAAGTGCCATCAAGCGTTCTGCGATTCCGGCGACTACCTGGTGTACCGTTCCGACTTCCGGCAGGAAGAGCGCGAACCCTGCACCATCTGCAATACAAGAACGGGCTACGACTACAAGGTGGTAAAGAGGTGACGGAGGATCGCGGCTTGAAATCGTTTGATGCAGAGGCGCACGGATGCACGGTACACGTGCATTTTCGAGAGAAACGAAAGAACGAAACGTGCATCCCTCAAGTCACGGCATTTCTTCTCGACGCGATTGCTCAGCCATCGCAGGCCCGACAGCCGAAATCGCACAATTGCGAGAAGGAAGCACGTGATTTACGATCAGTCGCCGGATAGGAATTCCTTATCCGACGAAACTTGAAAACAGCAAAGTGGCGTAACGCCGTCCTGAAAGGATGGCTTTTGCATGAAACGCGTATACTGCCTGTATCGGGTGTCCACGAAAGGACAAGTCGAAAAAGACGACATCCCGATGCAAAAGCAGGCGTGCCACGAATTCGTGGCCGAACAGTCGGACTGGCACATCGAAAAGGAGTTTTCCGAAAAAGGAGTGTCAGGCTTCAAGATCGCGGCAAAAGACCGTGATGCCATTCAAGACCTTCAGAAAGCTGCCGTCGAAAAAAAGTTCGACGTGCTGCTTGTTTTCATGTTCGACCGCATCGGCAGAAAAGAGGACGAGACCCCCTTCGTCGTGGAGTGGTTTGTCCGTCAAGGGGTCGAAGTGTGGAGCGTAAAAGAAGGCCAGCAAAGGTTTGACACCCACGTCGATAAGCTGCTCAACTACATTCGGTTTTGGCAGGCATCGGGCGAGAGCATCAAGACCTCCATCAGAACAAGAACCCGGATGGAACAGCTTGTAAAGGAAGGACGTTTCAAAGGGGGGACAGCGCCTTATGGCTATCGCCTCGTCCACAAGGGTCGCGTCAACAAACGCGGGCACGAGGTATTCGATCTCGAGATCGACGAGTACGAGTCCACGGTCGTCCGCAGGATTTTCCATCTTCACACCGCCTACGGAATGGGCCCCCAAACCCTCTCTCGACGCCTTACGGAGGACGGCGTTCTCAACCGTGCAGGAAGGAACTTCGTCGCGCCCTCGATACGCAACATCCTAACGAATCCAATTTATAAAGGCGTTCTTCGTTTTGGGGAAACGCTTTCCGAACCTTTCGAGCACCTGAAAATCATCGACGATGAAACGTTCCGCCTCTCGCAGGAGCTGATGGAGCAACGATCGCGAAACAGAGAAGAGCTAAGGCGTGTTCCGAGGCGCCTCGCGAAAAACTGCCTCTTGGTTGGAAACATCTTCTGTGGTCACTGCGGAGGACGGCTTGTCACCTCGACGGCGGGAACAAGATACCAAAGAGCCAACGGAGAGGAAGTCTATCGGCGCTGGTGGCGATACCTGTGCTACAACCGAGTTCGTCACAAGGGAGAATGCTGCGGACAGACTGGCTACTCCGCAGAACGAATCGACGAAGCCGTAAGGGAAAGCATACGAAAGCTGCTCGATGGGCTTAAAAAGATTCCCATGCAGACCGTCGTGGAGAGGCGCTACGGATTGGCGGTGGACGATCTGGAAAAGCGACTCAACGAAGCACGGCGCATCGAGGCAAAAAGCGAACGGGGAATCAAAGCCTTGAAGGCCGAGCTTGCCCCCGCTCTTATGGGGGAAAGCAAATTCGACCCCGATCTCCTTGGGGATGCCATACAAGCCGCCCAAGTCGAACTAGACGAAGCAAGGCGGTTGGTCAACAACCTCGAAAACGAGCTTGCAGATACGGAGACGATAATCCGCACGCTCGAAAGGCAGCATAGTCGTTTGGTAAGCCTCTCTGAGCTATTCGACGGCTGCGATCTCGATGCCCAAAGAATGGTTATCAGCCAACTGGTCGATGGCGTATATGTCTCATCTGGATACCAGATTGAACTAAGGCTCAACGTCACGTTGGAGCAATACGTAGAATGCATGGACGAAGCAAGAGCAGGAGGTGAGAAAACGACAATGGTACTGACCGCATGATTGCCGACAGGCACATTGATCATTCTTGATTCCGAAAATAAAAAACGGTCGTCAGTTATCGCCGACGACCGTATTGAGTTTGGTGGAGCATAGGGGGATCGAACCCCTGACCTCGGCATTGCGAACGCCGCGCTCTCCCAGCTGAGCTAATGCCCCATATTCAAATGTCAAACGCGCTCAGCAATTGTACATTTCCCTGCTTGGGATGGAAAGTGCTTATCGTATAACTACTATTAGCACTCCCAGCTGAGCTACATCCCCACGTATGGTGCGCGCGCTGCGCAAGGCAGTATTTTGCCGGTTGCGGCGGCGTTTGTCAAATCCCGATTCCGCGAATGCGACAAATTGCACACCCTCGGCACATTCCGCACGGCGCGGCCGCGCCACCGCTATGCCGGGATGCAGCCGCGCGGCCGCTATGCCAGCACCTTCTCCTCGTCAAGGCCGCCGGACACCCCGGCCGCCATTTCCTCGGCATCGGGAACGAACGCCTCGAACAGAGGCTCGCCGTTTTGCGAAAGCTCCACCATGCCGGTGAGGACATCGACGTACTGGTAGGACTGCCGGGCCGTGCGCCCGCGCTTGCGGTCCACCTCCATGATGAAGAGCTGCGGATGCACCTGCATGAGCACGCCTTCGCTCTCCACGATTTTCGAGCGTCCCATGTTCGCGCGCACTTTCAGGCGTTGACCGACGAAGTCGTGTAGCGTATCATGAATGGAGTCCACGATTTTTGCTTGTTTGGCAAGATCCATGCTCACTCTTTCTCGCGTGTAAGTCTCGCATACAGATAACGGTTGGATATTTTACCACGCCTGTCAATACTCTACAGAATCTGCATGGACGCTCCCCAAAACTGAAACCATTTCGATGGCATTTACGCGCGCGTCCTGCGTTGCCGCGGCACAATTGATTGCCGCAATGCGGCGGCGTGACGCATGCGGCATCGTGCACGGCTATTTTGCTGGAAAGAGCGCGGCTGCTACGACGCGATAGCCGCACCGCAGCAGCCGCAGCGCCACAAAACGACGGCAGGGCGCACACCCCGCGGCGCGCGTCAGTTGGCGCGTTGCAGCTCCGCAAGGGCCTTTCCCAAGCGGACGAAATCGGCCACTTGCAGGGCCTCTCCCCGCAAGCGTGGGTCCACCTGCGCTTTTTCGAACAGCTCCGGCAGGGCCGCCGCAAGGGCGGCGCCTGCGGCACCCTGCGACGCGAAGTACATCTTGCACGAGTTCGCCAAGGTCTTGCGGCGGTTGGCGAAGGCGGCATCCGCCATCGTGGCAGCCGCGCGCACCACAGACGGCTCAACGGGACGCCCGTCCTCGTAGACGGGCGCCGCCCGGTTCAGGCGCACCACCGCCGAATCCACGCGCGGCGGCGGGAAGAAGTTCTGCGGCCCCACGGCGAACCGGCCGACGATGCGCGCATGCAGCGCCAGCTTCACCGTGAAGGCGCCGTAGTCCTTCGTGCCGGGATGCGCGGCCATGCGGTCGGCCACTTCCTTCTGCACCATCACGGTGGCGCTTTGCAGCCAGGAAAACCGCTGGAAGTAGTCGAGCACGAGCGTGGCGGCCACGGCATACGGCAAGTTGGCCACGAACTTGTTCGGCAGCGCCGCGAAGGCGGCGGGGGTCGCGGCGGCACTGGGGACCGCGGCAGCGCCGGGAGCAGGCCCATCCGCGACAGCGAAGCCCCCGCCCGTGCCCGCCGCACCCGACGCGCTTGCTGCGGCAGACCGCGCAGGGGCGCTGCCGCCTGCGGCGTCGTCCGTGGCGGCCAGCGCCGCGCGCACGTCGTCCTCGGCAAGCCCCAGCGCATCCTTCTCGATCAGCGCGAACCGGGAGGCCCACGGCGCGCACGTGTCGGCAAGCACGGCGGGAAGGTCGGCATCGCGCTCCACCGACACCACCCGCGCCGCATGCTTCAAAAGCGCGATGGTCAGCGTCCCGATGCCCGGCCCCACTTCCAGCACCACGTCCGACGGGCCCACGTCGGCCAAGTCGATGATCTTGCCCAAAACGGCATCGTTCACCAGGAAGTTCTGCCCGAGTGCCTTCTTGGTCGCCAGCCCATGGGCTTCCAGCACGCCACGCGTGGCCGATGGCGTGGCCAGCGGCGACACCGGCTCACCCACGGCGCGCGCCGCCCTTCGCGCCGTCCCCGGGGGCGCCGTCGGGGCCGCACGTCGCACCGCCCTCGGGACCCTCTCCAGGGGCACCGCCCTCGGGGCCGTCTCCGGATCCGTCCCCGGAGCCGTCCAGCGTGTGCAAGTCGGCCTCGGCCAGAATCTCCCCGTCCTCGCCTATCTTGCCCACCCAGTCGTACACGGCCTCCAGTGCGAAGCCCGCGCAGGAAAGCGCCGAGCGCACCGTGCCCACCAGCGGCTCGAACCCATGCGGGTCGCCGCCCTCGCCCACCACGTGGAGCACGGCGGGACGCTTGGCGCCCGTGCGCGCCCGCGTCCAGAAATAGGGCTGCAGGCGGTCGAGCACCGCCTTCATTTGGGCGGGCGGCCCCGCGAAGTACACGGGAGAAACCACCACCAACTCGTCGGCGGCATCGATCAGCGGGTACAGCTCCTGCATGTCGTCGTCCAGCACGCAGCGGCGCACGCCGGCGCCGTCGGCACCTGCATCCACGGCGGCCTCCCATCGGCCCGCGCCCGTGGCAGCCTCCCGCCGATCGGCTCCCGTAGCTGCCTCCCTCTGGCCGGCGGCGCCGTCTTCGCAGCGGGCCTCGCCCGCACCCGCACCGGCGCCGTCCGCGCGCGGGCCCGCGTCCGCCTCCTGCCGGCAGGCGTCGCACCCCCGGCAGCCTCCGATGGCGAGGGTGGCCACCGGCGCAAGGGCGACCTCGTCCTGCGGGCAGTCCTCGATGCACGCCTCGAACAGCTGCTCCGCAAGCGCGGCGCTGCGCCCGTCCGCGCGCGGCGACCCCACGATGATCAACCGGTTCACTCCCGCTCCTTCCCGCGTCGTTTCCACCAGCGACCGAAAACCCTCCGGTGGCCCTTGGGCGGCGCTCCGGCACCCAGCCTTCCGCCCGTGTCCTTACGTGCCCGGACTACCCGCCGCTTCCCGCACTCCCCGCGCCGTCCGCGCTTCCGCCGTCCGCGCGCCTGCGGTGCGGCGCACCCGACCCGGCGGGCAGTTCGCCGAACGCCTCGGCGCCGAACTCCCCCGCCGCCTCCCGTTGCCACGGCGTCGGGCCGCGGTCGAGCAGGCCGCACGCGTTCGCCAGAAGCTGCTGCAGGAAGGCCGCGCGTTCGGGCCCCGGCGCGCACCCGCGCACCTGTGCCATCCGTTCGGCCGTGAACAGCACGTGTTCGGGGCCGCACGTCACGCCGCGCATGGGCTCGGGCGTCATGTAGGGCGCGTCGGTTTCGGTGAGCAGGCGCCCCACCGGAACCCGCGCCGCCGCGTCGCGCACCTCGTCGGCGCTCTTGAACGTGAGCGGCCCGCCAAAAGCCACGTGACAGCCCGCCTCCAGCCACGGCTCCAACGTGGCCCAGTCCAGGTTGTAGCAGTGCAGAAGGGTCCCCGCCTCGGGGAAGTCTTCCTTCTGCAACAGAGCAAACGCCTCGTCGTGAGCCTCGCGCACGTGCAGGATCACGGGCAGTCCCGCCTCCTTCGCCACGCGCACCTGCCGTCGGAACGCGTCGCGCTGCGCGTCGCGCGGCGAGAAGTCGTAGTGGTAGTCCAGCCCCACCTCGCCCACCGCGCACACGCGGGGGTCGGCCAGCCGCTCGCGCAGGCGGGCCTCCAGCGTGTCGTCGTAATGCTTGGCGTTGTGCGGGTGGCAGCCCGTGGCGATGCGCACATGCGGCACCTCGCGCCCGTCGGCTTCGCGCGAGCCGCCCGCAAGCCCGGGCGCGAGCGCGGCCGCCTGCGCACGCCAGGCGTTCAGGCGCTCGAACGTGGCCGCGCCGTCCTCGCACGCGTCCACGATGGTGCACACGAACCCCACCCCATGCGCGGCGCAGCGCGCGAGCGCGAGCGCCGGGTCGGGCAGCAGCTGCAAGTGCGCATGCGTGTCGGCCACCGGGGCCTCCAGCCGAGGCGCATCCACCTCGCGGAACTTCCCGTGCTTGCGCTTCTGGCGAAACAGCGCGTCGCGGAAAAGGGGTTCGGGGTGTCCCTGCCGTTCGTCGGGCATAGAGTGCGTCCTTTCTCGCTTGCAGTTCGCCCTTCCGGCCCACAGGGCCGCATCACCGCGATCCGCACATCCACATCGTTTCCGCCCACGGCCCCACATCGTTTCGGCCCGCAGCCCCGCGTCGCCCAGCTTCGCAACCCCGCATCGCCCCAACGCGCAGGGCCACGCATTTTGGCCCACAGGGCCGTTCTTCATGACCCACAGGTCCACATCAGTCAGCGAGGGTTCCCGTGGTGCCCGAGACTCGTGGGATGGTGCGGACGAAGCGTACTTCGGTACGCGAGTTCGCAGCATCGCGCGAAGATCGGGTGCCACGGGAAGCCGCAGCGTCGGCAAGTCCCGTCGGCTGTCAAGCCGGCGGGACTCAATCGGACGCCACGGGAAGCCGCAGCGTCGGCTCGTTCCGGCGGCCGCCAGGCCGGCGGAACGAGAAGCAAATCTACTCCATGCCCAAATCTATGGCATCCGTGTCCAGGCGCGGGAACAGCGGATCGCCTATCTCCACGTGGTTGCCGGCCGGCAGCTGGCCCCAGGCCGTGGCGGCCTGGATGTCGGTCACGTCCGCCACGTCGCCCAGCGACAGGCGACCGAACACCTCGGCCGAGGTGTTCGGCATGAACGGCGCCAGATAGAGCGCTATGATGCGGATGGCCTCGAGCGCGTTGTAGATGACCTCGGCCAGCTCGCCTGCGGTTTCCTCGCTTTTCGCGAGGTTCCACGGCGCGCTTTCCTCCACGTACAGGTTCACGCGCCCCGCCAGCTTCTGCACCGCGGCGGCCGCGCCGGTGAAGTCAACGGCGGCAAGGCACGCGTCGTACTCTTCATACAGCCCGTCCGAGATGGCGCGCAGCGGGTTCTCCTTCGCGAGCACTTCGGCGGGCACCTCGGGCACTTGCGAGCCGAAGTACTTCTTCGTCATGTTGAACACGCGGCTCACCAGGTTGCCCCACGTGTTCGCCAAGTCGGCGTTGTACACCTGCACCATGCGCTCGAGCGAGATGGAGCCGTCGGCGCCGAACTGCACGTCGCTCATGAAG
>CAJFUR010000144.1 GCA_904420215.1 uncultured Eggerthellaceae bacterium | reverse complement strand
GTCGCGCACGCGGTACTTCACCGACGCGAACACCTCCACGTACTTGGTGGCGATGCCGAACACGCCGGTGATCCACATCCAGAACACGGCCCCCGGCCCGCCCGCGAGGATGGCCGTGGCCACGCCCACGATGGAGCCCGTGCCGATGGTGGCCGCCAGCGCCGTGGCCAGCGCGCCGAAGTTCGATATGTCGCCCTCCCCCTGCGGGTCCTTCTTGAACGACATGCGGATGGCGGCCGGCAACTTGCGCTGGATGAAGCCGGTCTTCACCGTGAGGAACAGGTGCGTGCCCAAAAGGAGCCCGATCATGGCCGGGCCCCACACGAACGCATCGATGCTGTCGAGGATTTCGATCATAGCAAGGCGCCATTGTAGCCGAACGCCTCAATGCCCGCCCGAACTGCAAGTTTTTTACAAAACGCGTGCAGGCGGGGGCAAACGGCCACGGCAGCAGGCCCGCCGGGGAGCGGCGCGCCCACAGGCGGCCGCCGCGGCGGGATCCACCGGCAACCCCGCACCCGCAGGCTGCCGCCGCGACCGCGGAGGCGGGACGCGTCGGCGGCGGCGCAGCCAGCGTGCCTGCCGTGGCGCCGCGGCACGCCCAGCCGTCTGCGCCGGACGCGCCCGTGCCACCCCGCAGCCCGCGCCGCTGCACGCCGCGGAACCCGCCGCCGGACGCGATGCCGCCCGCAAGCCTACAAAGTCACCAGCATGACGTCGATGTCGTTGCGGCGGAACACCGGCTTCATGTACTCCGGGTCGCGCAGTTCGGGAAGCACTTGCTGCAGGGCGAGGAAGATGTCGGCCGAGGGGGCGCGGCTCGCGTCCTCCAGCGCGTAGATGGTGCGCTCGGAAATGCGCATGCCGGTCTTTTCCTCCACGTCCTTGCACAGCGCAAGGCCGCGCGAATAGCCGTTCCCCAAACGCGCCGCCCTGAGCAGGACGCCGTACTTCTCCCAATCGATGACGCTGTTCTCTTTCGCCATGCTCGCTCCTTAGGTCGTAGCACGATAAGCAACCCACGCTGCTGCATGAATTGTATCATAGTGCAGCCACCAAAAGAGCGAACATGTTCCCCCATCCGGAATTCGTTTCTCTACGCGCCCCGTCCGCCACATTAAATGAAACTCGCACCATGGATAACCGCGAGCGAGGTCGCTGCGCGCTTGACGCAACTCCGGAAGCTGCCGGGATTTAGAGCTGGGCAGAGTCCTTATGCAACCGTATAAACGCAACATAGGGAAAAGCCATGGGACTATTGCAAAGAGCCGTGCGAAATGAGCGAGCTGGGCGAAATCAAGCAAACCGACGGCGTCGCGAACGCAAATGATTCCTCGGCCCCCATCGTACACTCCAATATCGAGATCAGGAACTTGACCTGCACCGTGCAAGGGTGGCAGGTGGCGCCGAATAGCGCTTTGGCGATGCCGCGTGCAAACCGAAACCCCAAACCAGGCCGCAAAGAGGAACGAGAGGCGTTTTCCAGAAACCTTTCGCTTCCAACGCAGGGGGAGTTTGATCCTTTGACATCGCAGTCTGTGACACCAAACGGACGCGGTGGTCGTCGGAAACTGCCCTATGCGCTTACAGATCAGGGCGTTTCCATGCCTTCGACGGCACTACGCAGCGGCACCGCCATAGACATAAGCGTAGCCATCGTGAAAGTTTTCGCGCGGATGCGCAGACAGAGAAGAATGCGGGGCGCCCCCTCGTGGCGCCCCGCACCCCGGTACCGGTCAGGCCAAGGCTAGTAGTCCTCGCCGCCCCGGTCGACCGTCTCGGCCATGCCGTCGATGTCGGCGAACGCCTCCACCGTGATGTCCTCATCCAGCGTCACCGCCAGGTTGGGCTGCGTTTCGGAGACGTCCTTCACCGAAACGGCGCCCTCGTGGGCGGAAAGCACGGAGTCGAACTCGTCCATGGAGATGTTCGCGCTCGGGCACACCACCGTGCACACGGGCGGAAGCCCCGCCGCGCGGCGGTCGATGCAGCCGTCGCACTTGTACGTGGTGGACGTGGCCTCGTCGTAGGCGGGCGCATGGAACGGGCACGCCTCTATGCAGGTCTGGCATCCGATGCACAGGCTGTGGTCCTGAATGACCAGGCCCGTGTCCTCCTGCTTGGTGTAGGCGCCCACCGGGCAGTTGGCCACGCATGCCGGCTCGTCGCAGTGGTTGCAGCTCATGGACACGAAGGCGTGCCCCACCGGGTTGGAGACGTTTATCTGGCGCACGCGGCGCAGCAGCACGCCGGGGTTCAGAAGGTGCTCGTTCGCACAGCCGACCGTGCAGGTCTTGCAGCCGTAGCAGCGGTCGGTTGCCACATGGAATCCCAAAGTCATGGTTTATGCCCCCTTCTTGACTTCAACCAGCGTGGAGTTGCAGCAATGCGTGGTGCCGAGGACCGGGTAGGCGTTGCTGGTCACGTGGCTTGACGAGCCGGTCTCGTTCACGGCGTCGTCCCAGCCGTTTTCAAGCACCACGACGCCCTGCTTCACGTGGTCGGTGACGAACGCCTTGCCCGCATGCTCGCCGCGGTCGTTGTAGGCCACCACCGCGTCGCCGTCCTTGATTCCGCGCGCCTCGGCATCGGCCGTGTGCAGGTAGATGTGGGGTTCGTGGCCATCCAGTTCCAGCATCGCGTCCAAGTTCTTGAAGATGGTGTGCACCGACGTGCGCAGCTTGCGCTGCACGGCAGCCAGCGGGTATTGCGCCGCCAGCCCGTCGGCGTTGAGCGGGTGTTCCGCAGGGCGCTGGTGGCAGGCGATTCCGGGATACCCCTCGTCCACCCACTGCTGCACCCACAGGTGGGCCTTGCCGGTGGAAGTGTAGAACTGTCCGTCCTTGTAGGCGATCCAGCCCTCGTTGCGCTCCCACATGTTGACGCCCTTCTGCTCCACCAGTTCCTCGTAGGTGATGCCGGTGGGCTCCAGCACGCGCCTGATGTACACCTCGGGATCTTCGTTGAAGTACTGCTCGAAGCCGAAGCGCTTGGCCACTTCCAGCGTGATCTCGAGGTCAGTCTTGGCCTCGCCCGGAGGGGTGACGCCCGCCTCGCTGATCTCGAGGACGGCCGAACGCGAGCTGGCCGTGACGTTCGGGGTCTCGAACAGCGCCGTCACCGGCAGCACCAAGTCGGCCCACAGGCCCGTCGCGTTCATGAAGTGATCGACCTTGACCACGAACGGGATGTGCTCGAGGGCCCTCTTCACCATGTTGGAGTTCGGCCATTGGGAGACGATGTTGCCGTTGGCGATCCACATGAAGTTGATCTTGGCCGGCTGGTCGGCAAGAACCATTTCCCCGAACTGCGAGAAGGGGATGGTGGGGTACTTCTGGGCATCGGGGTTCGACTCGTAGGCGGAGCCCACCTTAGTGAGGCTGGACACGCCGCCCACGTCGTACACGCCATCGCCCTCATGCCCGACGTTGCCCGTGAACAGGGCCAGGTACACCTGCGTGGCCGTGGCGTACGCGCCGTTTTCCGTGCGCTGGTAGCCGCCCATGTTCTGGATGATCATGGCATGCTCCGCAGTGGCATAGCCGCGCGCGATGCGGGCGATGTCGTCATAGGAGCAGCCGGTTTCGGCCTCCACGGCCTCCTTGCCCCACTTGTCGGCCTCCGCCTTGATGAGGTCGTAGATAGTGGTGTACTGCGCGGCCGCCTCGGTGCCCGCCACGGAAAGCGCGGGCGCGGCGCCGGCGGCGTCGTGGGCGACCACGGCGTTCGTGGCCGTGTCCCACACCTGATAGGTGGTGTCGTCGGCCGGGTCGGCGAACGCGGGGGCGCCGGTGGCATTGTCCACCAGGCAGGGGGCGGTGGTGTGCTCCAGAAGGTACTCCTCGTCGGTCAGGCCCTCGTCGATGACGATCTTGAGCATGGCCAGCGCCAGCGCCGAGTCGGTGCCGGGCCACGGCTGTATCCACTCCTGCGACTTGTCGGCGGTTTCCGAATAGAACGGGTCGATGGTGCACAGCGTGCCGCCCGCGTCCATCATCTTCTGGATGCGCCCGAAGTAGCCGCACAGCGTCACGACCGGGTTGTTGCCCCAGGCGATGATGTAGTCCGAGTTCTCGAACTCGTTGCGCGTGGGTTGCGAGCGCTTGCCCAGAATGGTGGACACGCCCGCGTCGATGCCGGCGCAGCACATGTTGCCCGACGTGGCGGTGGTGCCGCCAAGCCAGGACCCCAGCGTGCCCATGGCGCCGTTCAGCGAACTGAAATTGCCCGAGCCTCCCTGCACGATGATGGACTGGCTCCCGCCGTTCTCGAGCGCGTAATTGATCTTCTCCTCGATGAGGTCGATGGCCTCGTCCCAGCTGATTTCCTCGAATTCGCCCGAGCCTTTGGCACCCACCAGCTTGAGCGGCTTGGTCAGGCGCTTGTCGGAATTGCACATCTCCACGCGCGCGAAACCCTTGGCGCAGGCGGGGCATTCGTTCACTTCCCCGCTCTCCACCTTCACCAGCTTGCCGTCGCGCACGTAGCCCTTCAGCAGATGATGCTGGCATTCGGGCGAACAGCAGCCATACACCAGGTCGCAGTCGGCGAACGGGTCCTCGCCGGTGGGGGCGGACCCGCCGGCTCCCTCGGATTCCTCGGCCTTGGGGGCACAGCCCGAAAGCCCCGCTGCCGCCACAGCGCCCGTTGCCGCCGCGGCGGCCACGAACGTCCTGCGCGACAGAGACGGCGCCGCCGCCCGTGCAGATTGCTTCATTGCGCTCTCCTCTCCTCGTCTTGCATCGCCTTGCATCGGGACGTCGGACCCTCCCCTTCGGCGGAAACCCCGTCTGCCCGCGCGCCACCGGAGGATGCGCGAAGCACAAGTGTCACCCGAATCGCCCCTTCGTCACATATTCTCCACAGCCGGCGACTCCCCTTCAATGCTCTCCCGCAAAACTTTCCCTTAAGAAAGTCCTGCAAAGTATTAAAAAAGTATTACCATCGCGCCACGGCTGTTTCCATTCGCGCCGCTTTTTCGGATAATGGCACCGGAGGATGCAAGGGGGAAGCCGAAACGCTAGGGGCGAGGGGCTGAGGCAACGTGCGCAATCACCGGGGGAAACCGCACCGTTTCGGCATCCGCTTCAAATTCGCGGTGCTCATTGGCGCCCTCGTCGTGGCGCTCATGGTGGTCGATGCCCTGTGGAACATCCACCTCCAACAGCAACAGGCCGAAAACGAGGCGTGCGAGAAGGCCGAGGTGCTTGCCGACCAGATGCGCGCCGTCTGGGACTTCATCGACATCAACCAGAACATCGTCAACCGCAACGAGGACGGCACGTTCCGCACGAAGACCCTCGTGTGCGTCGTCGCGGCCAAGTCGGTCAGCATGCTGTTCACCAACCAGACCGACTACACCATCCGCTTCACCAGCCAGACCCCCCGACAGGCGGCGAACGCGGCCGACGAATTCGAGAAGCGGGCGTTCGAGGCCTTCGCAGCCGACCCGTCCCTCGAGGCGTACTACGGCGTGGAGACGGACGAGGCGGGCCAACGGGTCTTCCGCTACTTGGAACCGCTGTACGTGACCGAGACGTGCCTGGAATGCCACGGCGACCCGAAAGGCGAACTCGACCAGTACGGCTACGAGAAGGAGGGGATGCGCGTCGGCGACATAGGCGGGGCCATGTCTATCATCGAGCCCATGGACATATACGCGCAAGGCATGCGGACCAGCGTGTTCCAGCAGGTGTTCATGGTGCTGCTCGTGCTGGTGCTGGCATCCGTGGGCATCTACGCGGCCATGAGCAGGCTGGTGCTTGGCCCCCTCGCCGGCTTGGGGAAGGCCGCCAAGCAGATCGGCAAGGGCGACTTCGCCTACCGGCTTTCCCTCGATGAGCGCCACCCCGACGAGATCACCGAGTTCGCGCGCGACTTCGACAAGATGGCGCGGCGGCTCGAGCGCCTGTGCACCGACCTCGAAAGCGAGGTGCAAAGCCAAACCGACAAGCTGTCCGCCTTGAACGACCTGCTGCTGTACCAGAAGGCCGAACTGAAAAACGCGCTCGACCGCCTGAGCGAGGAAACCGCCTACAAAAACGACTTCTTCGCCATCATGAGCCACGAATTGCGCACGCCGCTCACGTCCATCCTCGCGTTCGCGCGCATCCTGCGGGCCAGCAGCACGCTCGACGCGAAGACGCAAGACGCCGTGGACGAGATAGAAGCGAACGCCACCCTGCTGCTCAACATGGTGAACAACATCCTGACCATTTCCAAAGCCGAAGCGCACAGAAACGAGCTGGTGTGCGAACCCGTGGACTTCGTGGACCTCGTCGGGTTCGTCAAAAGCTCGCTCGAGCCCGTCGCCAAGAGCAAGGACATCGCGCTGTTCGCCCGCACCGACCCCGACGTGCCGCTTTCCATGGCCGACTGGGAGAAGTTGAGAAGGGTCGTGGAGAACCTGGTGGACAACGCCATCAAGTACACGCACGCCGGCGGCACGGTGGAGGTGCGCGTGGCGTTCGAGAAGGGGGACGGGGCGGAGCCGGCGGGCATAGACGCCACAGGAGTCGGGGCAGAGGGCGCCCCCGGCGGCGCAGCGGGCGGGGTGGAAACCGGGACGCGGGCGGGATTCGTCGTCATCACCGTGGCCGACGACGGCATCGGCATCGCGCCGGAAGACCAGGCCGGCATCTTCGACCGCTACCGCCAGGCAGGCAGTCCGCGAACCGCCGCTACCGCGGCACGGGGCTGGGGCTTGCCGTGGTCAAGGAACTCACCGAGCTGCACGGGGGAAGCGTCTCCGTGACATCCAGCAGGAAAAAGGGAAGCACCTTCGCCGTGCGCATCCCCTACGTCCCCGTGGATACGGAGGAATACGATGAAGATACTGCTCGTTGACGACGAAGCCAGCATAGAGCGCCTGGTCTCGCGCATGATCACCGACGCGGGGTACGAGTTCGCCTACGCCGAGAACGGCTTCGACGCCCTTGGCGCCATCGAGCGCGAGAAGCCCGACCTGGTCATCATGGACGTGATGATGCCCAAGATGGACGGGTTCGCCACCTGCCGCGAAATGCGCTCGCGTGGCTTCGACGCGCCCGTCATCTTCCTTTCCGCCAAGGGCGACATCGTGGACAAGGGCATCGGGTTCTCGGCAGGCGGGGACGACTACATGGTGAAGCCTTTCGACCCGCGCGAGCTGCTCATGCACATCGAGGCCCACCTGCGGCGGGCCCACATGGCCTCGCGTGGCGGCTTGCACCCCGACGAAGTGCTGCACGTCGGCCGCTTCACGCTCGACGTCGGGCAGTTCCGCGTCACGAAAGGCGACGCGCGCCTCACCCTCACGCCCAAGGAGTTCAAGATATTCCACGCGCTGGCCAGCAACCCCGGCCTCGTGCTTTCGAAGGAACAGCTGGTGGAGGCCGCATGGGGCAAGGAGTTCGTCGGCGAGACGTCCAGCATCACCGTGTTCATCAAGAAGCTGCGCGAGAAGGTGGAGGACGACCCGTCCGACCCCCGCGTCATCCAGACCGTCTGGGGCATCGGCTACCGC
>CAJFUR010000143.1 GCA_904420215.1 uncultured Eggerthellaceae bacterium | reverse complement strand
GCGCCGCACGTCCGGCCCCATCAAGATGGACTTCGACAGCCTGCGCCACAAGGTGGGCTACCAGCGCGGCGTGAACTACCGCAAGTATGAGACGGGCAAGCTGCGCCCCGACCGTCATCCCGGCTTCCTTACGCCCACGGGCCGCGTGGAACTGTGGTCCACGGCCTATGCGAACTATGGCGAGGACCCGCTGCCGTACTATCAGGAGCCGGCGTTCAGCCCCGCGAAGGATCCCGAGCTGCGCGAGAAGTACCCCTTCATCCTCACCACGGGCGCGCGCAACTACGCCTCCTTCCATGCGGAGCACCGCCAGATCCCGGTGCTGCGCGAGCTGCATCCCGACCCGATCATCGAGATCAACCCCGAAGATGCCGCCACCGTGGGCGTTGCGAACGGCCAGTGGGTCGAGATCAAGAACGACTTCGGCCGCGCGAAGTTCAAGGCGGTCGTGTCGCCCATCGTGAAGAAGGGCGTGGTGCAGACCGACCACGGCTGGTGGTTCCCCGAGCGTCAGGCCGACGACGACGCGCGCGACGAGGTCATTCCGGTTGGCGAGATTCTGGAAGACGGCCCCTTGGAGTTCGACGTCAACGGCACGCACATCCGCAACGGGTACGTGAAGACCGACCACGCCGACGAGAAGGGCCTGTACGGCCTGTGGCAGTCCAACGTGAACGACCTGGTGTCGAACCACTACAACTCGAAGCTCGGCTACGGCGGGCCCTACAAGTGCAACTGCTGCTCCATCACGCCGCTCCAGGAGAGCTATGACACCGACATGGGCCTGGTGGAAAAAATGTTCGAAGTTGGCTCCGCCAAGAAGGAGTGGTAAGCAATGGCAGAATACGGACTCTTGATCGACTACGAGTACTGCACCGGCTGCGAGAGCTGCGTGGTGGCCTGCAAGGAGGAGCACGGCTTCCCGGTGGGCAAGTGGGGCATCCGCGTGCTCGACGACGGCCCGTGGCAGAAGGACGACTCCGGCGAGGGCGGCAACTGCTTCAACTGGAACAAGATCCCCGTCCCCACCGACCTGTGCGACTTGTGCGCCGACCGCGTGGCCGCGGGCAAGGAGCCCACGTGCGTGCACCACTGCCAGGCGTTCTGCATGGAGTTCGGAACCATCGAGGAGATGGCCGCCAAGCTGGCGACCAAGCCCAAGCAGGTGCTGTGGGCGCCCTGCGCGTAGGCGCAAGGGCCGTTTCGCGGGGTTAGGCGAGGGCGGGCCGCAGGCCCGGGCTGAGGGAGGCTTTCCATGTGCTACTGCTGCACGCTGTGCAACGAATGCGGGCGCGCCGACGAGATGAAAAGCAAGCTGGGCAAGCGCGAGTGCTTTTCCTGCAAGGCTTTGATCTCGGACAACGAGCTGCGCGTCTGTCCGAACTGCGGCGCGCAGCTGCCCCCGCCGTTCCCTCCCGTCCCCGGCGGCGCCCCCGCCGGGGCGTGAGGGGCGGCCCGCCGCAAGGCCGGGCCCCGCGGGCGGGGTTCCGTCGGCCGGGGCACCTGGCGGGCGGCGGGCCCGCCGGCTGGGGCCGCGCCGCCGGGAGCGCTAGGCGCTCCGCTGGTAGGGGCGCCTGGCGGGCGGCGGCCCCGCGTTGCGGGGCGCTCCGCGGGCAACGGCCCGCGTTGCGGGGCGCTCCGCGGGCAGCGGCTTCGCCGGGGCGAACTAGACCCCAAAAGCGGGACGGTTGAATAGAGTTCTCAAGCGACCCTCATCGAACGACCCCGGTACTGCACCGGGGTCGTTCCTTTTTAGGCCGACCTGATGTCGCCGGGCATTCCAATGGCGATACAGCCATTGAGGCCGGCTTTGAACGGCTCGAAGCCGTTGAACCTGCAGTTTCGGCAAAACTCGTCTTTCGGGTGCCGACGCCGGGGTCCGCCCGATTGGCGTGCGCTTCGGGTGTCGGCGTCGGGGCTCCCAGTTGGCGTGCGCTGCGGGTGTCGGCGTCGGGGCTCCCCAGTTGGCGTGCGCTTCGGGTGTCGGCGTCGGGATCCTCAGTTGGCGTGCGCTGCAGGCGCTGTTCGGCGGTTACGCGTCGCGGGCGCCCTCGCTGGCGCCACCCGGCTGGCGAGGATGCCGTTTATGGCATTCGATTGCAGAGGCTGCCGTTTCTGGCAGGCGCATGCGGCGTCTGCGGCGCATGCTACACGCGCAACGTTGCGCCCGGTTCATTTTTACCTGCGGTTATGCATTTGTGGATGGCGTGCCCCCTTTTGCGGGGTCTGCATGCGCCTTGATTTCGTGCCATAAGCGGCAGCCTCCGTATCCATTTGCCATAAACGGCAGGCTCCGCATTGGCATTCGACGAGGCGATGCCACTCGTGGCCACGTGCCGCATCCGCTTGCGGCACGTGGCAGGTTTCGCGTCCGGTACCCACGCATGACGGGCTTCGCGTTTCGCGCGGCAAGCGACAAGCTCTGCCTCCTGAGTCCGCAAGCGGCGGACTTCGCGTACCGTGTGGCGAACGACAAGCTCCGCGCCTTGCGCTTGCAAGCGGCGGACTCTGCGCTCCGCACAGCAAGCGGCTGGCTCGGCACCCCGCGTCTCGGGCGTCGAGTTCTATGCCGGAACTCGCGTCTCCCGCAATGCGGGAGACGTCTTGCGACGCAGGAAGACGTCGGGGTCCGGGGTGCCAGCTGTTTTCTGGCCTACCCGCGCCGCATGCGGGCGAGCAGCACGCCCGTCAGCGCGGCAAGCCCGAGCGCGCCCGCTCCGAGCGCGGCCAGTGTGCCGGTGCCGGCGAGGTAGCCGCCTGCGAAGGTGGCGGACGTGCTCATGACGGTGGGGCCGACGAGTGCGGCGGGGATGAGGACGAGGTTCAAAATGGACAGGTTCTCCGCATAGTGTTTCTGCCCGAAGGCGGTGGCGACGAAGCCCGACCCCAAGGCAGAAACGCCGCCGATGCCGATGCCGCCCACCAGCACGGCCGCCGCCATGAGCGGCGTCGAGGCGCCTGCGAGCGCGAAGGCGGCCAGCACGCATCCCAGGAAGTGGAGGGCTGCCGAGATGGCCATGGCGCGTCCCGCGCCCAGAAGGTCGAACAGCACGCCGCCGACGAGCCTTCCGCAGCCGTTGCACACGGACAAAAGCCCCACCAGCCCCACGGCCACTGCCACGTCCGCCCCGGCTTCGAGCGCCAGCTGGTTCGCCGACCCTATGACGCCCAGCCCGATGCAGCTTACGAGGAACATCCACCCGGCATACGACCAGAACGCCGGCCGCGAGAGCATGCCCCTGGTGTCGTAGTCGTGCCGCATGCCGTCTTTTGCGCCTTGTGAGGCGGCATGTCCGCCCGCACCGCCTCCATTGGCGCTCGAGGCGCGTCCGTCCGTGGCATCCGGGGCGTCCGGGGCATTCGGAGCGTCCGAGCCGACGGCGTCCGCGGGGCGGGGCAGGGCGTCCGCCTCCTGCCCGGTGGGCCGGCGCAGCACGCAGGCGGCAACGGCCACCACGCACCCGATGGCGCCCGCCAGCGCCACGAACGCCCACCGCCAGCCTATCAGCGCGAAAAGGCCTGTGGCGACGGAGCCGAGCACCAGCGTGGATGCGCCGTAGCACAGAAGCAGCATTCCCGAGGCAAGCCCCGTGCGCTCGGGAAACCAGGCCACGCTTGCACCCATGGTGGTGGTGTAAGCCATGCCCACGCTGCATCCGCCGATGCCGCCGTAGGCCAGATACATGAGCCACGGCACGTCCTGCTGCAGGAACAGGGCGGACAGGGCGAAGGACACGAAGATGCCTGCCGCCGCGCACAGAAGCGTCGTTCGGGTGGACGTGCGGGCCGTCAGCCGGGCGCCCACGATGCCGCCCGCGCAGAACGCCCACATGAGCACTGTGAACGTGAACGACAGCACCGTGGGCTCCCATCCGAATTCCTGCGAAAGGGGCGCCGAGAAGACCGACCACCCGTAAATGAACCCGATGGCTGCCATGACGAGGCAGGCCACGGCGAGCCTGCACCAGCGTTGCTTCGAAACCGACATGTCGCTCCCTTTCGCATCCGCATTCCGTCCGTGCCCCCGGTCGGGCCTTGGTTGCATCCCGTCCGCGTCCGACCGCATCCGCATCCAGCCTATCCGGGCGGCCGGCTGCGACCTGTGCGCCTGTGCGCATGCTCGCATTCCGGTCCACACCCGGCCGCGCCGCATCCGCACGCGTTCTGGCTTCGCCCGTCCGTGCTTGCGGGCGTGGCTGGAATGCCCAGGCCCGTTCGCCTGCACCCCGGCTGCACCCCGCCCGTGCCCTGCCCGTGCATTCCCGTTTCCTTCCCTAGAAGTGTAGGCGTGCGCCTGCGTGCCGTCATGGAGTGCGAAGGCTTATTTCCCTGCCGCGCCGCCGTAAGGCGGGCGACCTGTTACCATAGACGGGCTAGGAAAACAGGCAGGGCTTACGCATGGCCTGGGCCGCGCGCCGGAAGGGCAGGGGCTTCCGGTGCGGGCGCCATGGCCGACGGAAAGGACGCGAGGATGAGTACGCCATTGGACGCGATTGTGGTTGCGGACGGGAACCGAGAGGCCTTCGAGCGCGTGATCGACGTCACGCAGAAGCACGACGAGCCGGTGCGCCTGTTCATGGTGGGGCCGCGCGGCGCGGGCAAGACGTCGCTTCTGCGGGCGCGCGCCGCCGAGAGGGACCTTCTGTCCGGGAGGAAGGCCGTCGTGCACGCCGCAGCAGAGATGATCAACGCCATCCGCATGGATGCGCCGGACTCCTTCTTCGAGGAGCTGGGCACGGTTCCCGTGCTTCTGGTGGACGACTTCCAGGATTTCTTTTCCGACGAGGAGGCGGGGCCGCTTCTGTGCAAGCTGATGCTCGCGGAGCGCGCCCGCCTGGGGCTGGACACAGTGCTCGCCTCCGACGCGCCGCTTTCGGCGTTCGACCTCTCGGCGTTCGAGGGGACGCTCGACGGGTTCGAGGAAGTGCGCGTGGAGCCGCTCGACGAAGCGGGGCGGCGCGCCTTCGTGCTGGCCATGCGCAACATGTTCTTCGAGGAAGGGAAGAGCCCGGAGCTGTCTGACGAGGCCGTGGAGGCGCTTGCGGCGTTCTCGGACGACCTCACCGACGTGCGCCATGCGGTGCAGTACCTGATGACGGCCGCAGGCTTCGAGGCGGGCCGCGTACTTGATGCCGAAACGGTGCGCGAGGCCCTCGCGTCGTAGCGCGTCCGCTCCAGAGGCTCCCGCGCTGCACAGGGCGTTTGGGCCCGCGCGGCGGCTTTCCCGCCCCTTCGCGCCGCAGCCGGCGGCGGGCGCGGCATGCCGGTCCGGGGCCTGCCGCGCCGGGGCGCGCAGGCCCTGCGAAGTCGTTCTGCTCGAGTGCCGCAAGGCCGTCCGAACAGGCCTGCCGCGCCGGGGCCGTGCCGGCCCGCGGGCGGGGCGTTGGGGCCGCTGCGCCGATGCGCCACTCTGCTCACGCGTCGCTCCGGGTCGCCCCGGTCTGCGCCCGCGCGGCGCCCGCCTGCCGCGCCGGGGCGCGCAGGCCCTGCGGACCCCTTAAAAGCACGTTGCCCGATATTCCACGGGCAATGCTCCAAAATCTCCCTCTCTTTTTTGGAGGAAGCTCATCTAAAGATTTTTTGCGATCTTTATAGAATGGCAAGTATCTCCTTCCCGGCCGCCTTGCACGACGAGGCAGGCGGGCGGCAAGGGAAGATGGGCGAAACGGGCGGGCGTGCGCGCATGCCGCGCGGGGCGGCGTTCGCGCATGTCCGCGCCAGCGACAACGAGAGGAGACCGGAGCATGAGTGACGAGATGAACGATCGCGGGGCATTCGAAGACGCTTCATTTGCCCGTGCGAACGGCCTGGTCCAGACCACCGAGGCCGACGACCAGATCGGCGATTCCGTGCGCGAGAAGGGCATCGCCTACGGTGTCGAGTACAACAACCACTACAACTTCGACAAGTACCCCTTCCAGGCCCGCTACCAGGAAGGCGACCTCAATGCCACCCGCACCGTCATGTGGTCGGGCCCCGGCTGCCACCAGAGCTGTGGCATCATCTTCTACACCGACAAGGACGGCCGCCTGGTGAAGACCGAGGGCGACCCGAACAACCCCTACACGGCGGGCCGTTTGTGCATGCGCTGCCTCGAGCTGCCCCAGATGGTCAACAACCCCCGCCGCCTGACCCACCCCGTGAAGCGCGCCGGCGAGCGTGGCGAAGGCAAGTGGGAGCGCATCAGCTGGGACGAAGCGTATGACATGATCATCGAGAACGTCCACCGCATCCAGCGCGACTTTGGCCCGGAAAGCATCGTGTCCATGATCGGCACCGGCCGCAACGTCTCCCAGGCCATCGCCCACAATCAGTACGCCAACTTCGGCGGCGCCGACCTCACGCTGTGCTTCCTGTCCGGCGACTCCTGCATGCTGCCCCGCACGGCGCTGTGCTACGTCATCATGGGCAACCAGTGGGT
>CAJFUR010000142.1 GCA_904420215.1 uncultured Eggerthellaceae bacterium | reverse complement strand
CGGTTGATTTTCTGGCATGGGGGCTTGCGTTCGTGTATCGTTGCTCGGTGGAAAACGGGGACGGCGGAGTGTGCGGGGAAGGACGCGGGCCGTGGCTTTCGTGGAGTTTCGCGACGTGCGCAAGGTGTATGCCATGGGCGAGGTGGAAGTGGCCGCCGTCGATGGCATGACGTTTAGCATAGAGCGCGGCGAGTTCGTGGTGGTGGTGGGGCCGTCGGGCGCCGGCAAGACCACGCTTCTGAACATGCTCGGCGGCATGGACGTGCCCACGTCGGGGTCCATCCTGCTGGACGGGCGCGACGTGAGCGGCTTTTCCGCCAAGGAGCTCACGTACTACCGCCGCTACGACATAGGCTTCGTGTTCCAGTTCTACAATCTGGTGCAGAACCTGACGGCCTTGGAGAACGTGGAGCTGGCAAGCCAGATTTGCAAGGACCCGCTCCCGGCCGCCGACGTGTTGCGGCAGGTGGGGCTGGGGCATAGGCTGGACAACTTCCCCGCGCAGCTTTCCGGCGGCGAACAGCAGCGCGTGGCCATCGCCCGCGCGCTTGCGAAGAACCCCAAGCTGCTGCTGGCCGACGAACCCACCGGGGCGCTGGACTACCAAACCGGCAAGGCCATCCTGAAGCTTTTGCAGGACACGTGCCGTTCTGCCGGCAAAACGTGCGTGCTGATCACCCACAACGCCGCCTTCACGGCCATTGCCGACAGGGTGGTGCGCATCCGCGAGGGCCGCGCGGCGAGCGTGGAGACGAACGCCCGCCCCTTGTCCGCCGACGTTCTGGAGTGGTAGGGGCGTGGGGGCCGTGCGGGACACCGGAGGGCACGACGGCGCATGGCGCGACGGCGCAGGGCGCGGCGCGGCGTGCGGAATGCGGACGGTGCGGGCGTGAGCAGCGCGTTTCGCAAAGACGTCGCGCGTTCCATCGCGCGTTCGCTCGGGCGCTTCCTGGCCTTGGCGGGCATTGTGGCGCTTGGCTGCGGGTTCTACGCCGGCCTGCGCATGACGGCGCCCGACATGAAGCTTTCGGCCGACCTGTTCTACGACGGCACGGCGCTCATGGACGTGCGGGTGCTTTCCACGCTGGGCATGACCGACGCCGACTTGCAGGCGCTTTCCGAAGTGGAAGGCGTGGACGAGGTCATGGGCGCCTACGAAACCGACGCCATGGCCGACATCGGCGACGAGCGCTACGCCGTGCGCGTGCATTCGCTTTCCCCCTCCGCGCTGGAAAGCGCGACGGACGACGGCGTGCACGTGGCTTCCGGGGACGCCGGCTATCTGAACCGGCTGGTGCTGCTGGAGGGCTCGTGGCCGCAGGACGAGGGGGAGTGCGTGCTTCTGGGCGACGTGGTGATGGGCACGCCGGTGCGCGTGGGCGACGCGGTGGCGCTTGGCGAGGGCACGCAGGACGTGGACGAGGTGCTGGCCACGCGCACCTACACGGTGGTGGGGCTGGTGCGCTCGCCGTACTACGCCACCTCGTCCTCGTTGGGCACCACGTCGTTGGGCAGCGGGTCCATCCAGCAGGTCATGTACGTGCCGGAGGCCGACTTCCTGGACGACTTTCCCTACACGGAGGCGTTCCTCACGGTGGAGGGCGCCGCCGGCGAGGCGGCGTCTTCCGCGGCATACGACGAACGCGTGGAGGCGGTGAAACGCGCCATCGAGGCCCTTGCGCCCGAGCGCGAGCAGGCGCGCGCCGACGGCCTGCGCGCCGATGCGCAGGCGCAGCTGGACGAGGCGCGCGCCGAATACGAACGGCAGAGCGCCGACGCGCACGCCCAGCTGGACGACGCCGCCGCCCAGTTGGACGAGGCGGCGGCAACCCTTGCCGCGGGCGAGCGCGAGCTGGCCGACGGGCAGGCCGCCCACGACGCGGGGGCGGAGACGCTGGCGCAACAGAAGGCGGACGCGGAAGCGCGCCTCTCGCAGGCGCAGGCGGCGCTCGCCGAGGCGCAGGGCGCGCTCGACGCGCAGAAGCCGCAGCTGGACGCGGGCGCGGAAACGCTGCGCGCGGCATGGGCGCAATGGGAGCGGCAGGCTGCGGAGTTGGACGCGGGATGGGAGGCGTGGCATGCGCAGGCCGACGCCCTGTATGCCGCGCGCGACGCGTTGCGGGGGGCCGTGGATGCCCTGAATGCCCAGATAGAGGCGCTGCAGCAGGAAAACCCCGCCGACCCGCAGATAGCCGTGCTGGAGCAGCGGCGCGACGCGGCAGCGGCGCAGCTGCGGCAGTTCGAGCAGGAACACGCCGCCGATCTCGCCGCGGCGGAAGCGTCCCGCGCGCAACTGGAGCAGGGCGAGCGGGAACTGGCCGGCGGCAAGGCGCAGCTGGAGGCCCAGCAGGCGTCTTTCGATGCCGCCCAGGCGGCCTACCAAGAGGGCACGGCCGAGGTGGCCCGCCAGGGGGAGGCCTTGCGGCAGGCGCAGGCGGAAGCCGCCGCCCAGCTGGCGGACGCGGAAGCGGAGCTTGCGGCTGCGGCCGCCCAACTGGAGGACGCCCGCGCGCGGCTGGACGCGGGGCGGGCGGACTACGAGGCGGGGCGGGCGGCCTACGACGAGCAGAGGGCGCGCGCGGAGGCGGAGCTTGCCGACGCGCGGCGCGAGCTGGACGACGCGCAGCGGGCCATCGACGATTTGGGCGCGCCCTCGTGGTACGTGATGGACCGCACGCAGAACTACGGCGTGGCCAGCTTCGAGGCCGATGCCGACCGCGTGGACAGCATCGCCTCGGTGTTTCCCTTCATTTTCTTTCTGGTGGCGGCCTTGGTGGCGCTCACCACCATGACGCGCATGGTGGAGGAGGAGCGCGTGCTGGTGGGCACGTACAAGGCGCTGGGGTACGCGCGCGGGCGCATCGCCTCGAAGTACCTGGTCTACGCGGGTGCGGCGAGCCTTGCGGGCGCCGTCTTGGGTATCGGGGTGCTTTCGCAGGTGCTGCCGGCGGTGATACAGACGGCCTACGCCATCATCTACTTCGTGCCGCAGGGGCCGAAGCCCATCGACTGGGGCCTCGCGGCGCTTGCGGCGGGGCTGGGCGTGGGAATCACGCTCGCCGCCACGTGGGCCGCCGTCACGGCGACGCTGCGCGAAAGCCCCGCGCAACTCATGCTGCCGCGCGCGCCGAAGGCGGGCAAGCGCATCCTGCTGGAACGCGTCCGCCCGCTGTGGCGGCGGCTGTCCTTCTCGTGGAAGGTGACGTTCCGCAACCTGTTCCGCTACAAGAAGCGCTTCGTCATGACCATGGTGGGCATTGCTGGCTGCACGGCGCTGCTTTTGACGGGGCTGGGGCTTTCCGACGCCATCAACGACATCATCGAAAAGCAGTTCGGGCAGATCACGCAATACAACGCCACCATCGTGACCGACGGGGACATGGACGGGGAGGCCGCAGCGCAGCTGGACGCGGCGCTTTCCGACGGGCGCTGGGTTTCCGCGAGCACGCGCGTCATGCGCGCGAACATGGTGGCGGGCGCCGGCGGGGACGAGGTGGGCGTGCAGGCAGTGGTGCCGCAGGACGCGCGTGCCCTGCAGGACTTCGTGCTGATGCGCACGCGCGTGGGGCAGCAGCCCATCGAATTGGGACAGGACGGGGTGGTGCTGGCCGAGAAGCTGGCCGCGCAGCTGGGCGTGGGCGTGGGCGACGAGGTGGTGGTGCGCGAGCAGGACGCCATGGGCAACGCCACGGGGCCGGAGCATGCGCTCGTGGTGACGGGCGTCATGGAGAACTACATCTACAACTACCTGTACGTGGGCCCCCATGCCTACGAGCAGGCATGGGGCGAAGCGGCCCGGTTCGATGCCGTCTTCGCCACCGTTGCGTCCGATGCGGGCACGCGCGCCGAGTTCGGTGCGGCGCTGGACGGCATCGACGGCGTGAAGACTGTGACGTACAACGACGAGACCATCGAGACGTATTCCTCCATGTTGGCAAGCGTGAACTTGGTGGTGGTGGTTCTGGTGGTGGCCGCGGCGGCGCTGGCGTTCATCGTGCTGTACAACCTCACGAACATCAACATCACCGAACGAGCGCGCGAGATCGCCACGTTGAAGGTGCTGGGCTTCACGCCGCGCGAGGTGGACGCCTACATCTACCGCGAGATCGCGCTCCTTTCCCTGATCGGCTGTGTGGTGGGCCTGGCTCTAGGCGTGTTCATGGAAAGCTTCGTGGTGCAGACGGCCGAAGTTGACCAGGTCATGTTCGGTCGCGAGATCCACGCGGCCAGCTTCGCGCTGGCGTTCGCGCTCACCATGGCGTTCACGGCGCTGGTGATGGTTGCCATGCGCCGCAAGCTGCTGCGCGTGGACATGGTGGAGAGCCTGAAGTCGAACGAGTAGGCGCGGCGCGGCGGGCGACCTGCGCGCGGCGGGCTGGGGGCAACCTGCGGGAGCGCGGCGGGCGGGACCTGCAAGACTGCAGAAGCTGCGCAGCCTTCCGTCTTGCAGGTCCCGCCCG
>CAJFUR010000141.1 GCA_904420215.1 uncultured Eggerthellaceae bacterium | reverse complement strand
GGAGGGATTCGAACCCTCGTTACCCGGGTTACGGGTAAAACGGTTTTCGAGACCGCCGCATTCAACCACTCTGCCACCCCTCCGCATGGGATGTGGCCGCAAGGTTTTCTCCAACGGCCATGGACAAGCTTGGGAAGCTGTCCAGCGAACCGGTTCCGCAACCGATCAAAAGGGCTGGGAAACCGGGCTCTGTATTAGGTTTTCATGGCGGAGAGACGGGGATTCGAACCCCGGATACGCTTTTGGCGCATACACGATTTCCAATCGTGCTCCTTCGGCCAGCTCGGACATCTCTCCGCTTCGCCATAGCGCTGCATCTTCAGACGAAGCAGCAGCTAAGTAGTATACAACAGCCGCAAAGCGCTCACAAGCGGAGAAATGTCGCCCGGAAAAATTCCAAAAGAAGCCGCATGAAGAAGGGCCGTTGTGAGACTGCGGGAAAGGGCTTGTGGCAAGCCGAGCCGGCTTTTGCGTCTGGGGCAAATACGGGCCGCCCCGCCGCCATGTGGGCTCCGTCCCGGCGGCACGCCCGCAGTCCTTTGAAGATACGCCGGATAACCAAGCTGTTGCGTGCTTATTGCCCGCGCAAGGCATACACTAAGCATGTCCTGCGCTTTTGCGATGCGCTCGACGATGGTTGCACACGGACGCGGCCACTGCGTATGAAGTGGCAGGAAGAACAAACGAGGATCAAGCCATGGCTGACCGCATTATCGAAACCACCGCCGAGGAAGTGCCCGAAATTCCCGACACTCTGGAAAAGGTGCTGATGTTCTCGCTCGAAGAGGCCAAGGAAAAGATGGCGCAGGGCGCCGACGTGGTTCCTTTCACGGCGCTTGTGGTGAGGGAGAACCTTTTCATCGAATCGCATCCCGGCGAATCGGCCGAGGAATGCTTCGCCTTTGCCCGCCACACGGTGGAAGGCGCGCGCGGGGCGGAGGCGTATGCGCTGTGTTACGACGGCTATGTGGAAATCGACGACGGCACGCGGGACGCGCTCATTGCCGAAGGCGGCGTGCCCGGCGAAGACGAGGGCTATGCCGTGGGGTACGTGTACACGCTCGACGACGAAGGCCGCCCGACTTTCGAAGGCGAACCCGCCTACATTGGCGAGGCACCGAATTTCATGGCCGACTTGAAGGATGCCAGCGAATACGACGACAGCGAGATTGACGAGAAGTACCTCGACGACTACGACGTCGATCTCGGCGGAGAAGCCGAGGGCGAAGAAGAAGCCGAATAGGAAAAGCGCCGCCCGCCTTCGCGCACGCGGCATGCATGCGCAGGCGGGCGGCTTTGCCGAGGTTTGCGCGGGTTTTTTGCCGGCGAACTTGCGACATTCCGGCGAACGCACGTCGCCTGTCTACCGAACCTACGCCGCCCGCGTGCCGGCTTTTCGCCGCCGCGTGGCGGCGTTTTTGTTGTTTCGGCGAAGCAATCTCGCCGCACTTGGGATGCGAATGCGCCGCCCCGCCGCAGTGCCCGTGCCATCCCGCTGCCGTATGCTCGTTGCCTTGTTGCCGTGCCCGCAGCGCCTGCGTGCCGAATCCGTGCCGACTGCAGGGCGCATCCTCGCCGTTCGAACGCCGAAGCCCCGCTGTTCGCCTTGTCGTCCGTGGCCGGCTTCCCGCCGATCGAATGCTGCGCTTCTGCCGCTTGCATGCGGCTTCCGTGCCGTCCCCTTGCCGTCCATTGGCCATGTTTCTGTCGGATGGCGCTGGTATGATGGCCAAAACAGGGAGTTCGGCACGGTGTAAGGGCCGATCGAGGTTGAAGCGGTGTGTGGTTAAGGTGACGGAGGAAGTTCGCCTTGCCCGAACGGGAAGCGCTCTGCTAGAATAGGCGGGCTAATCCTGCTTCGGGTAGTCTGCCTTCACCAGCCCCGAAGCCGTTAAGTCCAAAGGAGGTGAGCTGATGAAGGCTTATGAACTGTTGTTTTTTGTCGCCCCGTCAATCAATGAGGATTCCCGAGCTGCCGTCATGAAGCGTATCGAAACCACGATCGCCGAGGGCAAGGGCACGGTGGACAACATCGACGTGTGGGGCAAGCGCAAACTCGCTTACGAGATCAATGGTCTGACCGACGGTGACTACACTCTCATCGATTTCCATGCGAATCCCGAAAACGTTGCCGAACTCGATCGCGTTCTGCGCATCACCGATGCCGTGGTGCGCCACATGATCGTCAAGCGCACGGATCGCGATTAAGGAAAAGGCAGGGGCGGCGCAAAGGCCTTTGGGTTCAATGGGGCCGTCCGGCATGAGAAGAGGTTGAAATGAGCATTAACCGTGTCATCATCAGCGGAAACCTGACGCGCGACCCCGAACTGCGCTCGACGGCGGGGGGCCTGCCGGTCCTCGGCTTCGGCGTGGCCGTGAACGACCGCCGCAAGAACCAGCAGACCGGCGAGTGGGAGGACTACCCCAACTTCATCGACTGCACCATGTTCGGCGCGCGGGCCGAAAGTCTCTCGCGCTACCTGTCCAAGGGCACGAAAGTGTCCATCGAGGGCAAGCTGCGCTGGAGCCAGTGGGAGCGCGACGGCCAGAAGCGGTCCAAGATCGAGGTGATCGTGGACGAGCTGGAGTTCATGTCGAGCCGTAACAGCGACTCTTCGTATGGTGGTGGCAACGCAGGCTACAATGCCGGCGGTTACAACGCGGGTGGCTATTCCGCCCCCGCTTCAGCCCCGGCGTCTGCGCCCATGGTCGATGCCTCTTCTTCGGTCTACGACGAAGACATCCCGTTTTAAGCGATACGAAAGAGGTTGAGAAATGTCCGATTACGCGAAGCAGCCGCGTCGCAAGTACTGCCAGTTCTGCAAGGACGATGCGCAGTACGTTGACTACAAAGACACACAGATGCTGCGCAAATACGTGACCGATCGCGGCAAGATCAAGCCGCGCCGCGTGACGGGTGCCTGCACCCAGCACCAGCGCGACATC
>CAJFUR010000140.1 GCA_904420215.1 uncultured Eggerthellaceae bacterium | reverse complement strand
GTTCGTCATGTCGGTCGTGTCCATCAAGTTCCTCATGGGCTACATCAAGAAGAACGACTTCACGGCGTTCGGCTGGTACCGCATCGTGGTGGGCGTGCTGGTGCTGGGCTACTTCGCCTTCGAAAGCATGGGGATGCTGCCGTAGCGCCGCTTTCCGCCCCCGGCTCCTGTCCTTTATGCTACTTATGTGATCACATTTTCGAACGGGGCGGGGGCGTTCGCGGCGTGCTATGATGGGCATGTCGTTTTATCCGTCCCAGACGAGAGGATGTGCCATGCGCAGGTCTACGTTCTACATCTGCAAGCATTGCGGGAACATTGCCATGAAGCCGGTCGATTCGGGCGTGCCGCTGGTGTGCTGCGGCGAGGAGATGTCGGTCCTCGAGGCCAACAGCACCGACGCCGCCACCGAGAAGCACGTCCCCGTGGTGACCGTCGAGGGCGATACGGTGCACGTGGAAGTGGGCAGCGTGCAGCACCCCATGGAGGAAGACCATTACATCGAGTGGATCTACCTGGTGACCGAGCATGGCGTGCAGTCCAAGTGCCTGAAGCCGGGCGAGGCCCCTGTGGCCGATTTCGCGCTGGTGGACGACCGCCCGCTCGAGGTGTACGAATACTGCAACAAGCACGGCCTCTGGAAAGCCGAGGTCTAGCAGGCCCGTCGGCAAGCCAGCCGGCGGCGGCTCCGGCCGCCTGGCAACGGGCCATCCGCTGGCCGGGGCCGCCTGGCAACGGGCCATCCTCTGGCCGGTAGCTGCTCCAGCTGCTGGCCGGCAAGCTGGCGAGTTGGTCGCTTCGCCGCTCGGCGAGCCGGCAACCATGTCGCTCGCATGCGCCCGCTCCCCACAAGGGGGCGGGCGTTTTCGCGTCGGCGGGAAGCGCGGGAGCGCGGCATCCCGAAAGTGGCGCTTGGTCACGATGAAAGTGGCACCCGATTGCGATTTTCGTGCGCAAAATCGCCCACTCTGCGCTGCGGCGTGCGGTTGTGGAGGCGTTTTCCCAGTTCGGATTTGCCAACTACGGCACTGAACCACGTTTTTCGTGCGCTGGCGTGACGAAGATCGAAATCGAGTGCCGCTTTCGCACGCCGCGGATGTTTGCCGTAAATTCCGGCGACACGTTTTCCGGTGGGTTGCTTTTGCTATCATGTCAGGCACACGAGTGGCCCCAAGGCTCGCTTGCCGCACGGGGTGCAGCGCATCTGCGGTGGGCTCTGCGCAGGCGCTCGCATCGGGCGCTGCGGCTGCAGCGGACGTTTTGTTGCGGGTGTCCGGGCGGGAAGCTTGCGCAGATGCCCGGCCGAGGGCTTTGCACGAGTGCCCGAATGGGAAGTCCGGGACGGCGTTGGCGCCGCACAAGCGCTTCGTCGGCGCCGCGTGGGTGCGCGCAAGCGCCCGGCATGGCGCCGCCGTGCGGGCACCGCGGGGTTCGCGGGGCCGGGGCCAATGCTCGTTACCGCTTTTGAGGCAAGAGAGGAAGAGCCGATGTCGGAAGAAAACAGCGTCGTCGCGCAAATCCAAGAACATCGCGCCAAGATCGACGAGATCGACCGCGAACTCGTCGCGCTGCTGAACAAGCGCGCGGGGCACTCGCTGGTCATCCGCGGTCTCAAGCCCGGTGCTCACATGGGCTTGTACGACGCCAAGCGCGAGGAGGAGATCTTCGCCAAGGTGGACGGCTACAACGACGGCCCCCTGTACAACGAGAACCTGCGCGAAATCTATGCCAGCATTCTCAAGGTCATGAAGGAGACGCCGTCCGTATGAGCCAAGCAAACCTTTCCCCCATACCCGACTTGGGCACGCGCACCGACGAGATCACCATTTTCGCCGGCCCCTGCTCCATCGAGTCGGCCGAGCAGTTCGACGAAGTGGCCGCCTGCGTGGCCGGCCTGGGTCTGCACTGGATCCGCGGCGGCGCGTTCAAGCCCCGCACGAACCCACATTCGTTCCAAGGCCTCGGCGAAGACGCGCTCAAGATCATGAAGGACGCGGGCGACAAGTACGGCCTGAAGACGCTCACCGAGGTCATGGACTCCGCGCACTGCGAGCTGGTGCACTCCTACGTGGACGGCTTGCAGGTGGGTGCGCGCAACTTCCAGAACTTCAGCCTGTTGAAGAAGATCGGCCACGTGACCGCCGAGTCGCACAAGATGGTGCTCTACAAGCGCGGCTTCGCGGGAACCATTGCCGAGTGGCTGGCTGCCACCGACTACCTCACGGCCGAAGGCAACGAGAACGTGGTGCTGTGCGAGCGCGGCATCCGCACGTTCGAAACCGCCACGCGCTTCACGCTGGACATTGCGGCCGTGCCCGTCATCCACAAGCAGTCGCTCTACCCGGTGTGCATCGACGTGTCGCACCCCGCCGGCCAGCGCGACTTGGTGCCGTCGCTTGCCTATGCCGCCGTGGCGGCAGGTTGCGACTCCATCATGATAGAGGTGCATCCCAACCCGCCGAAGGCCCTCTCGGACGGCCCGCAGCAGCTCACGCCCGTCCAGTTCGAAACGCTGGTGGGCCAGCTGCGCGACATTGCCGCCGTGTTCGGCAAGAAGATCGTGTAGGGCTTCGCCGCCCCTTGGCCCCGCAGTTCGCGGATTGCGCGCTGGCCGTGGTCCGGGGGTTGCGCCTGTGCGCCCAGGGCCGCATGCCGGCCTGCGCACCCGACGTGTCTGTGTCCGCGGCCGTCTCATCTGGGCCGCAAGTCGGCCTGCGCGCTCATGGCCGCGTGTCGGCCCGTGTGCCCGGCCTGCCCGCGCCCGGGCCGCCTGCGGCCCCGCTCCGTGCAATGCGGAAGCGCCCCGCCCGTTTCGCAAGACGGGCGGGGCGCTTCCCTTGTTTCTTCCGTTTCCGCTAGAACGTTTCCCGCACGACGATCTCGTCCATGGCGAGGCGCTCGGTGTGCCGGGGTCCGGGTGCAGCTTCCGCGTGTCCCAACATCAGGAGTTCCACGAGGCGGTACGTTGCGGGGACGTTGAAACGCTCGCGCACCTTCTCTGGCTCGAACGCGCCGACCCAGCAGGTTCCCAGCCCCAGGCTTGCCGCGGCGTTCTCCATGTTCGTGATGGCTATGGCGGCGTCGATGTCGCCGAAGTCGCACGTTTCGGGGCCGTGGCCGGGCGTGGGGTGGGAGGACGCCTCGTGGTCGTAGGCGACGACGAGCACCGTGGGCGCGCCGTAGCGGCATTGCGTGCATTCGTCTATCTTCGCAAGCCCCTCGTCGCTTTGCACGACGCAGATGCGGACCGGCTGGTTGTTGCGGGCGCTCGGGGACTTCCGGGCCGCCTCGAGCACGGTTCGAAGCTGCTCGTCGTCAACCTGCGTGTCGGCGAACTTGCGGCAGGAATAGCGGTGTCCCACGAGCGAGAGGTACGAGTGTTCCTTGGGCGTTTGTTCCATGACGGCCTCCTTTGCATCGGTTGCGCATGTTTCGAAGGGCATTGTACTCCTTCCGGGTTGGCTTGGGGCCTTTCGTGGGGCTTCCCGCACGCGAATTCGCCCGCATCCCGCCTCGCGGCTCCCGCACCGCACCCCGCGTCGCGCGCACCCGTCCCGCGCTGCACTCGCAATCCTATCCCGTGCTCCGCCCCGCTGCCTTGCGCTGCATTGCGCCTGCCCCGCATCCCGCTAGCGAAAACATTACGGCTCTGCGCTCAAGGGGGCGCTCTGCTCAGGGCGGCAAGCGCCTGCGTTGGCAACCGCCCTGCGTCTGCGGCTTCGCCTGCCCTGTGCACCCGCCTCGCGCCCTCGCGCCCCCGCTCCGCACCCCGCCAACCCGCCGCGCCCTTGCCGGCGGCTGCGGTGCGATTCCTGTTAGAACCCCACTTCCATCTGCGGAAACGAAAACTCATACCAAAGGTAGTAGGTCCCTTTTCGTAGGAAACTCACCCGGTGCGCCTTTCGAATACGCGGCATGGCCGACGTTCACCGTCTGCGCGGCGTGCAAGACTGCGCACGGGGGCTTGGAACCCGGCTTTGCCGTCCGGCGACATCCGCTGCGGCAGGCGGCTGGCCCGAAACGGCAAACGGGCGCCCGTCACCCGCTTGGCGTGCAAGACTGCGCGCAGGGGGGGGCTTGGAACCCGGCTTTGCCGCTTGCCGCCCGCTGCAGCCAAGCGGATGGCCTGCAGCGGCGAACGCCCGCCCGCCGCCCGCGCCCGCCGGGCCGGGCGACTGGCCGCCGCCCGCACCCGTTGCAGTCGGGCGGCCCGGCGGCTCCGCGCACCGCCGGATTCCCAAGCTGGAACTTGTCCGAAAGCAAGGAAGGAGTTTCCATGGCGGAAAAGAGGGAATACACGCTCGTCGGCCACGAGAAGCCGTACCGGTTCGACGAGGACGGCCTGCACGTGACGCGCGGGTGCGCTTGGTCGGCGCCGGGGTGCCACATCGGCTGCGGCGTCCTTTTGTACACCGACGACGAGGGAAGGCTCGTCAAGGTGGAGGGCGACCCGGAAAACCCTTCAACCAGGGCCGCCTGTGCGTCCGCTGCCTCGACTTGCCGGAAGTGGTCTATTCGCCCGACCGCATCCTGCATCCCATGAAGCGCGCGCGGGAGGACCGCGGCAAGGACAAGTGGGAGCTCATCGGCTGGGACGAGGCGCTCGACGAGATCGCCGGCAAGATCCTGGCGGCCAAGGAGGAGTACGGGCCGGAGTCCGTGGCGTTCTATTCCGGCACCGGGCGCGACATCGGGCAGTACATCACGCGTTTGTGCTGGGGCTTCAACAGCCCGAATTTCGTGTTTCTGATGTCGGGGCAGTCGTGCTACTCGCCGCGCGTGGCCGGGTGCTTCTCCACGTCGGGGTCGTTCTGGGTGGGCGACTACTCCCAGCAGTTTCCCGACCGCTACGCCAACCCGGAATGGAAGCGCCCCGACCTCATTGTGATATGGGGCAACAACCCGGTGGTGTCGAACTCCGACGGCCTGTACGGCCACTGGGTGGTCGATTGCCTGAAGATGGGCTCGCGGGCCATCGTCGTTGACCCGCAGATGATATGGCTGGCCTCGAAGGCCGATCACTACCTGCAAATACGCCCCGGCACCGACGGCGCCCTGGCGCTCGGCATCGTGAACTACCTGATAGAGAACGACCTCTACGACCACGAGTTCGTCAGCCTGTGATGCTACGGCTTCGACGAGCTGGCCGAACGCGCGAGGGAATACCCCCTTGGCGAGGTGGCGGGCATCACCGGCATCCCCGAAGAAGACATCGTGGCCGCTGCGCGCGCCATCGCGGAGTCCGACGCCGTGACGCTGCAGTGGGGCGTGGCCATCGACCAGGTGAAGGAAACCATCCCCACGGCGCAGGCGGTGCTCGCCATCTTCGAGATCACGGGCAACATCGGCAAGCCGGGAACCATGCAGCAGCCGGCGAGCCTTCTGAACTACGCGGCCGGCTGGGGCTCCGAGTTCCTGACGCCCGAGCAGGAGGCCAAGCGCATCGGCCAGGCGGAGCACCCGCTCATCAAGATGGGCTTCCAGGAGTGCGTGACCGACGACTACATCCGCTGTCTCGAAACCGGCAAGCCCTACCCGATCAAGGTCGCATGGATGCAGACGACCAACCCGCTTGCCTGCACGGGGGTGGACGCGAAGCGCACGCTCGAGGCGCACATGAACATAGAGACCATCGTGTACGTGGACCTGTTCATGACGCCCACGTCCATGGCCCTGGCTGACTACTTCCTGCCCGCCTGCACGTATGCGGAGCGCAACGGCCTGCGCGTGGGCGACGGCGCGCAGCGCGCCGAAACCATCAACAAGGCCATCGAGCCTTTGGGCGAGTCGCGCTCCGACATGCAGATCTGCCTCGACATCGGCAAGCGCATCTCGCCCGAGGCGTGGCCGTGGGACACCGTGGAGGACATGTTCTCGAACATCCTGGAGGAAACGGGCCACACCTTCGCGGAGATGCAGGAACTTGCGCCGGGGTATCCGCCCTTCGCGTACCGCATGCACGAGAAGGGCCTTCTGCGCGCCGACGGCAACGTGGGATTCGACACGGCCACCGGGCGCATCGAGCTGTGGTGCTCGATGTACAACAACCTGGGGCTCGATCCGCTGCCCTCCTACGAGGAACCCGTTCCCAGCCCGCTTTCCACCCCCGAGCTGTGCGAGGAGTACCCGCTGGTGCTCACCACGGGCGCGCGTTTGTGGGGCATGTTCCACTCCGAACACCGCCAGATCCCGCGCATGCGCGCGCTGCACCCCGAACCGCTCGTGTACGTGAACCCGAAGACCGCGGAGAGGTTCGGCGTGAAGGACGGCGACTGGGTGTGGGTGGAGAACCACCGGGGCCGCTGCAAGCGCGTGGTGAAGGAAACCCCCATCGTGAACGAGCACACCGCAAGCACCGACCACGCGTGGTGGCACCCCGAGGCCCCGGGCGAGCTGGATGCGGGCCTGTACGATTTGTGGGACCTCACGGTGGAAAACCTCTTGCCCTACGACTGCGGCAAGACCGGGTTCGGCGCGAACTACAAGAACACGATCTGCAAGATCTACCGCGTGGCGGAAGGAGAGTAGCGATGGCTGCGAAGGGACTGCTCGTCGATTACGAATGGTGCTCGGGGTGCCACACCTGCGAGGTGGCCTGCCAGATAGAGCACGGCTACCCCACCGACCAATGGGGCATCAAGGTCTGCGAGGTGGGGCCGTGGCAGTACGCCGAGAAGAAGTGGCAGTACGCCTATCTGCCGGTGCCCACCGACCAGTGCGATTTGTGCGCGTCGCGCGTGGAGCGGGGGCACGTTCCCACGTGCGTGAAGCACTGCCAAGCCCAGTGCCTGCAGTACGGCGACCTGGAGGAGCTGTCGAAGGAGCTTGCCCGCAAGCCCAAGCAGATGCTGTTCTCCGGCAGCCAGTCCGAGTAAAGTCTAGCAGGGAAGGAGAGGGGAAATGCAAGGGAAGAAGACCAAGGCGTGGATTCCCGTATGGGCCATCATCATCGCGAGCGTGTTCATCGCGTTCGAGTACGGCAAGGTGTCTCCCGCTGCGCCGAACATGATGGAGGTGTTGGGCATCTCGTATACCACGCAGGGCCTCATGATGACCATGTTCTCGCTGGCCGCCGTGGTGATGGCGTTGTTCGGCGGCGCGCTCATGGACCGCTTCGGGGCGCGCAAGGTGGTCGGCATCGCCCTTGGCCTGTCCATCGTGGGCAACGTCATCGGCATGTTCTGGACGAGCGACGTCGGCATTCTGGTGACGCGCGCCCTCGAGGGCTGCGGCTACGGCGCCACGATGACGGCGGGCCCGGGCGTCATCGCCATGTGGTACGAGCCCAAGAAGCGCGGCCTTGCCAACGGC
>CAJFUR010000139.1 GCA_904420215.1 uncultured Eggerthellaceae bacterium | reverse complement strand
GCTTGAGGACGGTGAATAGACCATGGCGAAACACGGTATCCTGGTAGACTACGAATGGTGCACCGGCTGCCATTCCTGCGAGTTCGCCTGTCAGATGGAACACGGCTTCCCGGTGGGGCAGACCGGCGTGATGGTGAAGGAAGTGGGGCCGTACCAGATAGAGGGCGACCACTGGCAGTACGCCTACATGCCGGTACCCACCGACCAGTGCGACCTGTGCGCCGACCGCGTGGCCATGGGCAAGAAGCCCACGTGTGTGTCACACTGCCAGGCCGTGGTGCTGGAGTACGGCGCCGTGGAAGACTTGGCGAAGAAGCTGGAGGACAAGACGAAGCAGTGTCTGTACGTGCTGGGCTGACGCCTGGCGCGCGGCGCGGCGTGGCGGGTGTGCGGCGCGGCGCGGCGTGCAACAGCGTGCCGGGTAGGCGGGGCGGCGCGGCGTGCAACAACGTGCCGGGACGGCGGCGCAGCGGCGTGGCGGCGTCCCGCCACGCCGCGGAGCGCCCGGTTGGCTGCGTGGCAGGGCAGCGGGGCGGCCCTGCCACGCGTCCGGATGAGGAAAGGAAGGCGTGCCGATGGACAATTGGCTGATGCTCGTCGTGGGATTGGCGGCGTGCGTGCTGATAGAGGTCGTTGCCTACCGCGCCTACAAGCGCTACCGCGCCCGCAAGGAGGCGCTGTTCACGAAAGAAAGCCTTGGCGAGGTGTTCCAGGACATGGAATCCACCCGGGCCTACCTTCTGCGCTCCAAGGCGTTTCTGAAGCAGTGCGCCCGCCGTGCCGGGGAGGAGGGCGACGAGGCCGTGGCCTGCATCGTGGATGGGCTTCTGGCGGGAGAGCGGGCGCAGCTGGAAAGCCTGGAGGCGCTGCGGCAGAAGCTGGACGTGCGCAGCGTGGATTTCCAGAAAAAGGAAGACGCGTTCGCCTCGCTGGCCGAAGCGCTTGAATCCTATGCCGACGAAGCCGCCGCCTGGGCATACGACGCCGTTCCCGCGACGGTGCAGCGTGCGCGCAAGAAAGGCTACCGCGACGTGGCGAAGCAGCTGCGCATCATCGGCGAAGTGGAGGGCATGCATGCCGACATGGCGCGCAGCGTGGCGCGGGGGCAGGTGGACCGCGAGCGCGAGCTTTCGCTGTGCCCTTCGTGCGGGGCGCTCTACTTCGGAAGAAGGCCGGCCTTCTGCGGCGTTTGCAACCAACCCAACTTCGAAATGGAACGGATAAGACACGGCGTGCTCGACTGAGAGGGTATAATGCATTGATTCGCGGCCGCATGCGGCAGGTTTTCCCGTGGCGAGGGGGCGTCATGCTCAAACTTGATCTGAATCTGAAGAAGGCCAGCGTCCGGACGATGTTGCCAGTGGCTTCCGCTGGCTTTTCGTGTCTTTGGGGCATGTTGCTCGTGGTGTTGCTGGGACCCTCGGCGGCTCCGGACGGCGGCGAGGCGGCGCTTCTGCGGCTGGGGTTCATTGTCGGCGCGTTCGCCATGATGCTGGTGGCATATGCCAAGCGCGACCTCATAGCGGCCGAGGGCCCCGACCCCATTCCCGCGTTCGCTGTGGTGCTGTGCCTGTTCATGGGTGCGACGAACCTCGTTGCGCAGGCGGGCATGGGGGTGCCGTTCGTCGTGCGGGCCATAGCGTGGGCGCTTGCGGGCTGCGGGTTTTCCCTCATCCTGCTGGAATGGCCGAAGGTGTTCATGGTGGCGTGGCGCAAAGACGTGGGCATGTTTCTTGCGGCGGGCGGCCTGCTCGGCGGCGTCGTGTACCTGTTCGCCGTGAACCTGCGGCCGCCCTACGACGGCATTGCGCTCATGCTGCTCCCGCTGCTTTCGGTGGCGGTGCTGCGCTACGTGGTGTCGCACATCGTGTCCGGCGGGCAAGGCTCGGCAAAGGCGGGCGAGGGCACGCGCCTGTTCTTGCTAACCGGCTTCACGGTGCTGCTTTTCGGGCTGCTGTTCGGCATCGGGCTGTACGAAGTGGCGTCCCATTCGGCATGGGTGGATCCGGCGCTGGTCACGCTGGCGGTGGCGGCGGGGGCGGGCGTGCACGTTGCGCTGGCCCTGCTGGTGAAGCACTACATTTCGTTCGGCACCGCCGAGAAAGTGTCGCTTCTGCTGTGCGCGGCGGGGTTTCTGGCCATGGCGCTGGCGGGGGACGCGGCAAAGGCGGCATGCGGCCTGTTCGTCGTTGCGGTGTGGACCTACCTCGACTTCGCCAACATGTCGGCGCTCATGGGTTTCGCCAGCGGGCACGCCTCGCCGTTCTGGCGCATTTCGCGCGGGCAGTTCGTCATGGTGGGCGGCATGGGCATCGGCTGGGCCGGCTGCCTTGCCGTTGACACGTGGTTCCCGCAGGCGCAGCCCTTCGTGCCGTTTTTCGGCTTGGGCGTGGTGCTGGTGCTGGCCATGATAGCGGTGTTGAAGCCGTTTCAGGACAACGCCTTCGCCGACAAGAACGCCGACGGCGAGGTGGCCGAGGGCGGCTTCTTCACGCAGCGCTGCCAGAAGGTGGCGGCCGGTTACAAGCTGTCGGAGCGCGAGGGCGAAGTGCTGCACTACCTGGCGAAGGGCCGCAACGCGCAGTTCATCAGCGAGCAGCTGAACATTTCGGCCTACACCGTCAAGACGCACGTGTACCACATCTACCAGAAGATGGGCGTGAACTCCCAGCAGGAACTCATCACCATCGTGGACTCCACCGAAGTGGAATACCACTAGTACTGCGCGCCGCGCTGCCTCCCGGTGCCTCGCCCTGCCTTCCTGGCGTCCCACTCTGCCTCCTTGGTGCTCCGTCCTGCCCATGGGTGCGCGGCAGGGCGCGGTGCGGACGGAGGGCGCGCGGCGGAGGTGCGGATGAGGAAGGGCGCGGCGTGGGCGGGTGGGACTCGGGTGGGGAAAGGGCGCGACGGGAGTGTGGAAAGGGCACGGCGTGCGCGTGGAGTTGGCGCATTTTCGCCGATTCCTGCATTCTTCGGAGCCCCTGACCGAACAGAAGACGTGTGCGCCCCGCAAAAAGCCAGTTCGGGATCTCCCGGCGCGCGCCCGCGCGCGGGCGATGTCGGAAATCGTCGAAAAAGTGACGCCGCGCCCCGGCCTGCGCTCTCTCCGCGCGCCGCTTGTGCGCCCAACCCGTGATCCGCCTACGCGTTCAGCCGCCCCCCCAGTCCGCGCGCCCGCCACGCTTGCGCCCCCAGTCCGCGCGCCCGCCACGCTTGCGCGCAGGCTGGGCGCTCGCCGCCCGGTCTGCGCTCCCGGCTCCGGTCCGCGCGCTCGCCGCGCTTGCGTGCGCCCTCAGTACCCGGCCAGCGCCACCAGCGGGGACAGCACGGTGGCGTGCAGGGCCACCATGGCCAGCGTGGGAATGATGCCTGCCCTGAAGAAGTCCACCATGTTCCAGTAGCCATGGCGGTGCGACAGCATGTTGTTGCTGTCCACGCCCATGAGAAACGTCGTGGAGGCGTTCACGCCCACGATGACGGCGAACACCACGGGGCTCACGCCCAGCGCCGGGGCCATGCCGGCCAGCGGGATGAGGCAGATGGCGATGAACGCGGGGCCCACGGGGCATATCAGGCGCAGAAGCGGCAGCAACCCGGCGGTGGCGGCCACCACGGTGCCGCCCGACACGGTCATGGTGCCCACGGTTGATCCGAACAGCCACGACGCCGCGCCCTGTTCGCGGACGCCGCCGGCGATGGCCTGCACGCAGCCTATGAGCAGCACGATGTTCCACGAAACGCTGGCGACGTACTCTCGCCAGGTGAGCACGTCGATGCCGGGCACGAAGAACAGCACCAGGCACAAAACGGCGATGGCGTTGATGTCCCACCCGGTCCAGTTGCTGGCCACCCACAGCGCGAAAGTGAAGGCCACGATGGCGATGACCTTCCAATCGAGCGCCTCCAGCCGGCCGGCCTCGCGGCCCTGCCGCTCGATGCGCTCCCGCGTTTCCTCGGCAATGGGTTCGGGCTTGAACACCAGCACCACCGATGCCCAGCAGAACACGAGCAGCACCAAGGTGATGGGCAGGCAGATGGCCGTCCACCCCAGAAACGAGACGGACACGCCCGTGTGCGCTGCGAGCACGTTCATGGCCATGACGTTCATGGCGCTACCCGAGGGGATGGCCTGCCCGCCCACGACCGAGGCGTAGGTGATGCCGATCATGAGGGCCTTGCCCAAGTTGGACGAGCCGCGGGCGCATCCCTGAACGCGCAGGATGCTGCTGACGGCAATGCCGGTGAAAAGCGCCGTGCAGGGCAAATCGGAAATGAAAAGCGAGAGCAGCGCGGCCGCCGCCATGAACGCCCCAATGGTGGCGCGGGCGTTGCCGCGGGTCAGGCGCAACAGGGCGAACACGATCTTCGTGGGTATCTTCGTTTTCAGCAGGGCGGCGGTGATGCCGAACGACGCCAGGATGAAGAAGATCACGTTGCTGATGAAGTTTCCCCACACGCCGATGGTGGTGGCGCCCGTGGCGGCGTCGGTGACGTTGAGGAACGGAAGGACGCCGAATGCCGGTAGGAGCGCCATGATCACCAGACCCGAAATGGCGACGGGCACCGGCTCGGTCACCCAGAGGAAAATGCCGGCGACCATGAGGGCCAGCGCCATCTTCCCCGCGAAGGAAAGGCCCTCCGGCGTGGGCGCCAGCCAGCCCAGTGCGACGATGGCGCAGGCGATTCCCAAACAGGCGAAGCGTTTCTTGAGCGAGGGCCCCGTGGAGGGCGGGCACGTGTTTTCCATTGCAGATCGATCCCCTTCTTCTCGTCTTGCGAATGAAACGCTTGGGACATGCCAGCTGCCAGCCTCTCAAGCCACCGTCAGGGTATCGGAACGCGCGGCGCGGGTAATCATTCAAGGCGAACGAAGCATCCGGCGCTGCATCGAAAAATCAGTGGTATGGCCTTCCTGCTGCCGAATACTACCGCAAGTAGTAGGCTCCCACCTGAGATTTCCCTGTCCATGCCATCCTACCCAGAGTAGTAACTCCCGTTCCGGCGGCCTTCATACGCATTTTTCTATGGGGAAGCGCGCTTTTAGTGACGGGCTTGCGATTCCAAACGCGCCGGCGGGCGGCACAGTGGGGGCAATCGGAAAGCAAGGCCCTTGGAGGAAGGGGGCGGACGTACAGAGGGGCCGCATCCGTACCGTCTAGGTGTCGTCTTTGAAACAAGCGAAGGGGGTAGGACTCTCACATGGCTGACAACAAGAACCAAGCACAGGGGAAGTCGCTCGGCACGCGCATTGCCCTCATTGTCGCGGCCGCGGCCATCGTGTGCATTGCGCACTTCATTCCGTGTCCCGAAGGACTCACGTATGCCGGGAAGATGGCCATCGGCCTCATGGTGGCCGGCATCGTGCTGTGGGTGACCGAGCCGGTTCCCATGGCCATTTCGGGTTTGGTGATCATGGTGATGGTGCCCATGTTCGGCATCTCGCCGTACAACAACGCCACCGATGCGGCCACCGGCGCCATGACGCTCGGCATTTGGGCGAACTTCATCAGCAACGTGATCTTCTTCATCCTGGCGTCGTTCGGCATCACGTCGGCGCTGCTGAAAACGAAGGTGCCTGCGAAAATAGTGTTCTCGCTCATGAAGCTCACGAAGGGCAACGCGAAGACCACGGTGCTGATGTTCATGATCGCCACGGGCGTGGTGTCGGCGTTCGTTTCCAACCTGCCGTGCGCGGCGCTGTTCGCGGGCATTGCCATGAGCAACGTCATCGAGCTCGAGCAAAAGAACGCCGGCGCCGACACGAAGCACACGAAGAACCTGGGCAAGGCCCTCATGATAGGCATTCCGTATGCGGCCATCATGGGCGGCATGATCACGCCCGCCGGTTCGGCGCTGAACATCATGACCATCAACATGCTGCGCAACGCCACCGACGGGGTGGCGAGCATCGCGTTTCTGGACTGGGTGATCATGTGCGCGCCCATTGCCATCGTGCTTCTGTTCGTGGCGTGGGCGTCGGTGGTGCTGGTGTTCAAAACCGACCGCATTTCCGATGCCACCGTTGCCGCCATCCGGGAAAGCGGCGCCTCCATCGGCAAGCTCGACGCGTTCGACTGGAAAGCGCTCGTCATCATTCTGGGCATGATTGCCGCGTGGATTGCCAGCAACTGGACCGGTTGGGACGCCACCGCCATTGCCGTCATCGGCATGGCCCTGTTCTTCCTGCCGGGCATCGACGTGCTCAACTGGAAGGAGTTCGTCTCCAGCGTGCAGTGGAACATCGTGCTGCTCATAGGCTGCGTGCAGTCCATCGCCGGCGGCATCAAGGACTCGGGCGCCGCGGCGTGGATATTCAGCTCCACCGTTGGCAAGATAGGCGCGTCGGCCACGGCCCTCGTGGCCGCGGTTGCCGTGGTGCTGCCGCTTCTGCACCTTATTGTGCCGGTTGGCCCGGCCATCATTGCCGTGAGCATCTTCCCGCTGGCGGGCATGGCCCCGGCGCTGGGCGCGTCGCCGGTCACTTTCGCCATCATCATCGCCTACAACGCCAACGCGTCGTTCTTGCTGGGCGTGGACAGCTGCAACATGATGACGTACAAGTACAACCAGTGGACCATGAAGGACTTCGTCGTCGCCGGCATCATCCCGACGGTTGCCATGGTCTTGCTGCACACGTTTGCCCTCGCGCCGCTGGTGGCCATGGTGGGCTACTAGGCGCCGAACTTTGCGGGGCGGCATGCCCTGCGAGATGCGGTCGTCTTCCGCGCGTGGGACGCCGCGCCCTGCGGGGCGGTTGCGGACGGCTGCGCGAAAGGCCGGGACCGGAATGCGGTCCCGGCCTTTTTGCGCGCCCCGCGCGCGTTTCGACCGCGTGCTTTGCATGCGCGCATGCCGTAGGCGGGCGGCCTCACTGCACTTGGTGGCGGCGGAAGGCGCGGGCGGCGAGGGGGACTGCCAAGGCGGTCACGACCGCGTAGGCGGCCACGAGCGCGGATTGCAAATCCAGCACGACGGGTCCCGCCGCATACGAGACGTACTCCGAGAAGAGGTTGACGTAGTTCAGGCCATTGAGCGGGAGCAGCTGCAGGGCGTGGTTCGCCAGGCTCGACGGCAGGGTGGGCAGGAACAGCGGCAGCATGACCACGGCGATGCACGAGGCGAAGATGGCCAGCTGCGAGCGCAGGCGCGCGGAAAGGAGCAGCGCGAAGGCCGTCATGCCCAGCGTGATTGCCCAGCCGATGCCAAGGCAGATGCCCACCGCCTGCGCCATGGTGGCTGAATACGGGATGGAAAGCCGCTGGCCCTGCAGGGGCAGCTGTGCGCCGTCGGCGCCGAAAAACGCGAGGGGGATGCCCACGACCACGGCGGCGAACAGCGCGTACACGCAAGTGGAGAACAGGAAGGACGCGGCAAGCTTGGCGGCCACGAGCCGGCCTTTGCCGTGGCGGGTGGCAAGGATCACCCCCACGGTGCGTTCCTGGTATTCGCCGGCGAACACCGGGGCCGCCGCCACGCAGGCGGCCACGATGGCAAGGAACAGGAAGTCGATGCACGAGAGGATGTCGGTCCAGCCGCCGGCATAGCCGTAGACGGCGGGCTTTTCCGTGTCCGCGTACTTCTGCAGCCAGTATTCCCGCTCGGCGGGCGTGTACTCCCATGTGCCGGGGCTTCCTTCCACTTCCGCTTCCACGGATGCCGCCACCTGCGCATACAGCGGCACGGTCCCGCTTGCGTCTATGCGCGGCGCCACGCTGTCCACGAACTCGTAGCCCGTCATCCACGGGCGCATGACCAGGCCCAGATAGGCCGTGTTGTCTGCCTCGTAGGCGAGCAGCTCCTGCGCGGCGGAGGCGCCGGCGGTGGGGTCGGGGGTGCCGGCGGGCGCGTTGGCGGTGGCGCCGGTGGGAGCGTCGTCGTTGGTGGCGGCGTCGGCAGGGGCACCGGCGGCGGAGGCGCCGGCGGTGCCGCTTGCGGCCGCCTCGCCGCCTGCGGCCTCGGCATCCGCGCTGCCGTCGGTTGTCGCGTCCGCGGCCCCGGCTCCGGCGTCGCCCGCGGCTTCGGCGTCGCCGGCTTCCGCGTCCTCGGCCGCGGCGAGCAGCGCCTGATAGGCTCTGATGGCCTCGGTGGCCCGTTCTTCGGTGACGGCGCCGGCATGGGCTTCGGCGCGCTCCTTCTCCAAGGCGATGGCCGCCGGCCCCGAAACGACGTCGCCGGCGGCGTCGGTGGCGGTTTGTTGGGCTATGTTCAAGGCCATGATCAGCACCAACAGGACGAAAAGCCCCAAGGTTGCCATGTGCGTCACGCGGCGCGCGACGATCTTCTTGAACTCGAAGGCAACGAGGCTAGGCATGGCGGCCTCCCTTCCCGCGCGTGCCGGCGCCCGTTTGCGCGTGCGCGCGGCGCGTCGGCGAGGAGGAACTTTCGCGGAAAAGGTACAGGTACACGTCTTCGAGCGTGGGTTCGAGGGGGCGTGCGGCGGGATGGGGCTTCTCGTCGGACACGATGCGCAGCACCACTTGCGCGCCTTCGCCGTAATGCACGTTGCCCACGCCTCCGCGCGCGGCGAGCGCGTCGGCCTCGCGCCGGTCCACGGCGCATTCCCACACCTTGCCCGCCACTTGGGCCACCACCTGTTCAGGCGAGCCTTCCAGCACGAAGGAGCCGGCGCGCATGACCACTATGCGGTCGGCCACGTATTCCACGTCCGACACGATGTGAGTGGAGAGGATGACCACCTTGTTCTGCGCAAACGAGGCAATGAGGTTGCGGAAGCGCACGCGCTCCTTGGGGTCGAGGCCGGCCGTGGGCTCGTCGAGCACCAGGATGGCGGGGTCGTTGAGGACGGCCTGCGCAATGCCCAGCCGCTGCTTCATGCCCCCCGAGAACGTCTTGATCTTGCGTTTGGCCACGGGCGCGAGATCCACGGTTTCAAGGAGGTCGAGCGAGCGCCGCCGCGCCTCGTGCCGGCCGATGCCCTTGAGCGAGGCGAGGTAGAGCATGAAGTCGAGCGCCGTGAAGTCGGGGTAGTAGCCGAACTCCTGCGGAAGGTAGCCCAGGTGCGCGCGGTAGTCCGCGCCGAGGCGCACTATGTCCATGCCGTCGCAGAGCACCGATCCCGACGTGGGTTTGAGCACGTCGCACAGCATGCGCATGAGGGTGGTCTTGCCGGCGCCGTTCGCGCCGAGCAGGCCGTAGACGCCTGGGGTGAACGTCGCGCTGACGCGATCGACGGCGATGGACGCGCCGAAATGCTTGGTCAGTCGGTCGAGGGTGAGTTCCATGTGCGGTCCTTTCGGGTTGCTTGCTGGGGTTGGGGCGGGGGATGTCGGGCGAGCGGCTGCGGGCGCGGCGGCCGCCGAGTGCGGGTGCCCGAGCGGCTGCCGGGCGCAGGCGGGCGCCCGGGTGCCCGCGGTCGGCACGGACGATGCCGTCGGGTCGTGGGCTGCGGGCGGGGGAGGGGCGGCCGCAGCGGCTGCGGGCTACGACAGGGCGCGGCCGCAGCCCAGCCGGTCGAGGCCGGCGGCGGCGTTGCTCAAACATGCGCGCGCCTCCACGGCGGTGGCAGCCAGGGCAAGCGCCAGCAGGGCCGCCCACAGCCCCGCGGCCGAAGCGGTGTAAAGCGCCGGCGCCGTCTGCCACGCCACCACGGCAAGCGACGCGGCGAGCGTGCCGAGCGCGAAGCAGCGGACGGTCACGCCCGTGCGCGTGTGCGTGGCAATCCAAAGGCTGCCGAAGGCCGTGGCGAAGTAGGGGACGCTCGCGTGGAGGAACACGAGCAGGGGGTCGGTTCCGGCGAGCGCCGGCACGGCCAGCACCATGAACGCGAGCGCGGCCACGTCCGTCAGCCCGAGCACGACCATGCGCGCGGCAAGCACCTGGTGGAAATCGAAGAAGCAGGCGTACTCCACTTCGGCCACCCCGCTTTCGCGGCTGCGCACGAGGTCGGGCACGCCCACCAGCACGGTGAGCGCGGCGGCCACGGCGGCCATGCACGAAGCCGCTTCGCCCGTGGGGGCAAGAAGGCCGCCCGCCGCCGTCAGGGCGAGGATGCCCGCCTGAGCGACCCACACCCATGCGCGCACGAAACGCGCCTGTTCGAACGCGAAGTGCGCGAACCCGCCCGCAGGCGCTGCGACGGGGGCCTTCCGGCGCTGGCGGGCCGGCGCGGAAGCGGTCGGCGCGGCGGGCCGGTGGGCCGGCGCCTGCGTGGTCGCCGGCACCTGCGGCGGCGTGGCACCGCGCGCCCCGGACGGCGCGGGCGCAGGCGCCGCGGCGGGTGTGGGGGAGTGCCGCCGCGCCGCGTCGGCCACGGCGGCAAGGGTGCGCGCCTTCGCCGCGGGGTCGGGCTGGGCGCGCCGCGCGCTTTGGCGGTAGTGGCTTCGCAGCCGGTCTTCCATCTCGTGCGTTTTCATGGCGTCATCCTTGCATCATCCGTTCCAGTTTCGCGAGTGCCCGTTTCGCCGTGCGGTGGACGGCGAAACGCGACACGCCCATGACCTGGGCGACGTCTGCCACGGACAGTCCCTGGTCGTAGCGCAAGGCCACCACCTCGCGCTCGTCCGCTTCCAGGCGGGCGATGAGGTCGGCCAGGTCAACGGCGTCGGTGCCGCGCTGCCCTGCGGGGTCAGGCACGTCTTCGCCAATTTCCACCCACGCCGCGCGGCGCGTTCGGTGGAAGTCGGCGCACACGTGGCGCGCGACGGTGTACAGGTAGGCGAGCGGCTTGCCGCGCTCCTCGTAGGGCGCCGCGCTGCGCACGACGCGCAGGAACACCTCTTGGGTCAAGTCCTGCGCGTCTTCCTTCGATGCCGCGTGGCGCAGGCAGTAGCGGAAAACGGCGTCGTAATGTTCTGCCGCGAACCGCTCGGCCGCCTGCGCCGCCGCCTCGCGCTCCCGCTCTTCGTGCGTCTGTGTTTGCGTTTCGCGTGCCTGTGCTTCTCGTGCCTGCGTTTGCGCCTGCATTTCGCGTGCCTGTGCGTGCAAGCCGTTTCACCTCCTTCGCCAACAGATAACGGGAAAACCCGCCGCGCGGTGCGGGCGATTTCGAAAAAACGCATATGGATCCTACTTTCGGATTATGGTTGCCGCTACTTTCGGATTGTGGTAGATCCTATTTTCGGATTATGGCGTTTTTTGCTTCCGCATTGGATGGGCGCGAGGTTCTGATCGGGCAGGATGGCTTTCGGAGGAACTTCTATTCCGGACGCCCTGCGTGTGCGAGAAACGCCCGCGGCGCTAGGCTGCTTGGGCCATGCGGGAGGCGAGGGCGTCGGCTGCCTGCTCCTGTTGTTCCTGCGGCGCGATGCCCGCTTCGCCGTCGCCTTCCTGCGGACCGTAATCGCCGAAGCCCGCATGGTTGCCGCCGGCGATTTCCATGGCGAGCGCGCCTTCGGGAAGCAGCGGGGCGTTGTTTTCCAGCTTGTCGCGGTTGAGCACCTGGTCGTTTTGCCCGTAGATCACCACGGCGTCCAGGTCGCAGGCGGAAAGGTCGCTGGTGGAATACGCGCCCAGCAGCGCAAGGCCCGCCAGTGCCGCGTCGTCCGCGTGGTCGGCCGCGTACTGGGCCGCCATGGAGCCGCCGAGCGAGTGGCCGCCCACCCACCATCTTTCCACTTGGGGATACGCCGCGCGCACGCCGTCGGCGGCGGCGATGTCGAAGAACGCGAAGTTGAACGGCATCTCCACCACCACGGCCAAGTAGCCTCGTTCCGCCAAGTCGCGCATGAGCGGGGCGTAGGCAAGGTACTCCACCTTCGCGCCGGGGTAGAACACGATGCCCGTCTGCGCCGCGGGGTCGCCGAACGCGAGGTAGCGCGTGCTCTGTTCGACGGGAACCTCGGCGGTCGGGGTCAGGCTGGCCTGCGCCTCGCTGCCGGCGCGGTAGTAGTCGCTCGCGTACACCAGAAACGCCGCCACCGCCACGAACGCGGCCGTGACGATTGCCGCGAACGCAATGGCGAGCCGCCGCGGCCAGCGCCGCGTGGGGCCGGTGGTGCCGGGGGCATCGGCGTCAGTGCCGGCGAGAGCAGTGGAGGTGCAACTCTTGGGGCCGGCGGCGGGCGTTGGATCGCCGGGGACGCCGGCGGGCGTGGCAGTGGGCGCGGGATCGCCGGGCGCGTCGGCGGGCGTAGGGCCGTCGGCGGCATCGGCGGTGCCGGTGTCGGCGGGAGCGGTGGTGTCGGTTCGGTTGCTCATGCGCCCATGATAGCAGAACCTTTTCCGCAGTCACGCAGCCGTGACCGAAGTGTACCGCACGCTTCCGAAAACGAACCTGTTCCCGTGCGGGGACATGGTAGAATAGACAGGTTGTCAACCCGCGTCTGGCCGCGGGCGCCATGCGCCCCCGCACCCGCGCGGCCCCGAGAAAAAGGAAGCACCATGTCAAAGGGAACCTACTCGTTCACCACGCCCATCTACTACGTCAACGCGGCCCCGCACCTGGGCACGGCCTACACCACCATCGCGGCCGACACCGTGGCGCGCTACCAGCGCATGAACGGCTACGACGTCGCGTTCGTCACGGGCATG
>CAJFUR010000138.1 GCA_904420215.1 uncultured Eggerthellaceae bacterium | reverse complement strand
GTGCCCATCAAGGCGCCCGTGTCCGGCATCGCCATGGGCCTCATCAAGGAGGGCGACGACGTGGTCATCCTCTCCGACATCCAGGGCCTCGAGGACTTCCTGGGCGACATGGACTTCAAGGTGTGCGGCACGGAGAAGGGCATCACGGCCCTGCAGATGGACAACAAGGCCAAGGGCCTTTCGGTGGACATCCTGGCCCGCGCGCTCAAGCAGGCGCACGACGGGCGCGCCTTCATCCTCAACGCCATGCTGGAAGAGATCGCCCAGCCGCGCGAGCAGCTGCGCGACACCGCCCCGCGCATCGAGACCATCCACATCCCCGTGGACAAGATCCGCGACGTCATAGGCTCCGGCGGCAAGGTGGTCCGCGGCATCCAGGACGAGACGGGCGCCTCCATCGACATCCAGGAGGACGGCACCATCCACATCGCCGCCGTGGAAGGCCCGGCCGGCGAGGCCGCGAAGGCCATGATCCTCGGCATCGTGAAGGAACCCGAGGTGGGCGAGGAGTACGAAGGCGAGGTCGTGGGCATCAAGGACTTCGGCGCGTTCGTGAAGCTCACCCCCGGCAAGGACGGCCTGCTCCACATCAGCCGCGTGGCGAACGGGCGCGTGGGCAAGGTGGAGGACGTGCTTTCGCTTGGCGACGTGGTGAAGGTGAAGGTGCTCGAGGTGGATCCCAACACGGGCAAGATCTCGCTGGACCGCCTGGACAAGCCGGACGCCCCCGAAGGGTCCGCGCCCGCGCGCAGCGAGCGTTCCGACCGCCCGCGCCAGGCCGAGCGCGACAACCGTCCCGGACGGGCCGGACGCGCCTCGAGCGGCCGGACGCCGCGCAGGCGCCACGAGGGCTAGCGAGGGCCGGAAACCGCCGCGAAGGGCCGCATGCGCGGCCCTTCGCTTTGCGGGGCGGGTCGGGCCGGGGCGGACGCCCCGACGGAGGATGTCTGCCGGCTCCGCCTTCCCTTGGCGGGGGACGGGGGCCGTGCGGGCAGGGGCCGGATCGCGCGGCTGCGAAAACCCGCTTTCCCGCCCCTGCCGCCGCTTGGCTGCGGAGGCGATGCCGCTGGGGCAACGCCCGGGCGGCATCGCGAGTCGGCATGATAGGATGGCCGGAAGGCGGATCGAAAGGGAGGAAGCCATGATCGGAGTGGCGGTTGCAGGATGCGCGGGGCGCATGGGCACGACGGTTGCCGACGCGGTGCGCATGTCCGAAGATCTGGAACTCGTCTGCGGGATAGACCCGCAGGGTGCCGGCGGCGCGGGCTTCCCCGTGTTCGCGAGCGTGCCCGAGGCGGTGGAGGCGGCGCGCTTCGACGTGCTGGTGGACTTCACGCAGCCGGCCGTGGTGGAGGGGAATTTGCGCGCGGCCCTGCCTGCGGGCATCGACTGCGTGGTGGGCACCACCGGCCTTTCGCAGGAAACCCTCGAGGAGCTGGCGGCGCTCGCCCCGGCGGGCACGTGCCTCTTCTACGCGCCGAACTTCACCACCGGCGCCGTGCTCATGATGCAGTTCGCCAAGGCGGCCGCCCCGTACTTCCCCGAGGCGGAAGTCATCGAGTTCCACCACTGCAACAAGCTTGACGCCCCCTCGGGCACGGCGGTGCGCACGGCGCAGGTGATCTCCGAGGCACGCGGGGGCCGCGAAAGCGGCGCGCCCGGGCGCGAGACGGAAATAGCGGGCGCCGAGGGCGCGCGCGGGGCGCTCGTGGACGGCGTGCCGGTGCACTCGGTGCGCTCGATGGGCTTCGTGGCAAGCCAGGAAGTGGTGTTCGGCTCACTCGGCCAGACGCTTTCCATCCGCCACGACAGCTGGGACCGCGCCTCGTACATGCCGGGGGTGCTCCTGGGCATTCGCAGCGTCGGCGAGCGGGAGGGCCTGATTGTAGGTTTGGAGAACTTCATGGCGTGAGGCGCGCGCCCATGTCATAATGTCTGGCGAACGCACCGCGAACGAACCCGCGCCGCATGCCGGCGCCGTGCAAGGAGATGCACCCATGTCGCAAGAACCCCGTTTCGGACGCATGATACCGGCCATGGTGACCCCGCTCGACCAGAACCGCGAGCCCGACTTCGAGCGCGCGCAGCAGCTGGCCGTGCGCTTGGTGGACGGAGGCAGCGACGCGCTCGTGGTGTGCGGTACCACCGGCGAGAGCCCCACCTTGTCGCACGCCCAGAAGGCGCGGCTGTTCGCTTGCACGAAGGAGGCCGTGGGCGGGCGCGTGCCCGTCATAGCCAACGTGGGCGGCAACTGCACGCGCGACAGCATCGACTTCGCGCGCGAGGCCGAATCGCTCGGCGTGGACGGCCTCATGTGCGTGGTGCCCTACTACAACAAGCCGCCGCAGGAAGGCCTCTACCGGCACTTCCGCGCCATCGCCGAGGCGGTGGAGCTGCCCGTCATGCTGTACAACATCCCCGGCCGCTGCGTGGTGAACATGGAGGCGGAAACCACGCTGCGCCTGGCGCGCCAATGCGCCAACGTGGTGGCCGTGAAGGAGGCGTCCGGCAAGATGGACCAGGTGAGGGCCATCGTGGCCGGCGCGCCCGAGGGCTTCGCGGTGTACTCCGGCGACGACGCGGCCACCTGCGACGTCATGGAGGCCGGCGGCGTGGGCGTGGTGACCACCACCGGCAACGTGGCGCCCGGGCGCATGAAGGAGATCGTGGATCTGTGCGCGGCGGGCGCATGGGACGAGGCGCGCGCGGCGAGCGAGCGGCTGATGCCGCTCATGGAGGGCCTGTTCGAGACGGCGAACCCCATCCTCGTGAAGGAGGCCTTGAAGCTTGCGGGCTTCCCGGTGGGGGGCGTGCTCCTGCCGCTGGTGGACGCCACGGAGGAGCAGTCCTCCCGGCTCGCGGGCATCATGCGCGAAGTGGGCGTGCTCGAGGCATAGGCGCCCTGCCGCGCGGAAGGGCGCACGTCGCGCGTCCCACGCGCAGGCGGCGCGGTTGTGGCCGCAGGGTGCGCGCACGGCTTTCCGCGCGCGCACGCGCGGCGGTGCGGATGCGCCGCGCAACGGAAAAGGAAGAACGCAACGGGCGCACGGGCGCCGCGTTGCTTTGAAGGAAACAGAAGGCCGCGCAGGCGGCGCGGAGAGCTTGCAGGCCGGCATGCATTCGGCACGTTTTGCGCGGGCCGGCAAGTGCCGCGCACGCGCTCCCGCGCCCGCCTGCGCATGCGACGAGAAGGAATGCCATGGAAAAACACGGAGACGGGCGCGCGCAGCGCGCCGGCGAGGCCGCGCGGTCGGACCGCGCGAGCCGCAAGACCCAGTCCTACAAGCACGTGAAGCTCGAGCGCGAGCGCCCCAAGCTCACCAAAGAGGGTTCGGCGCCCGCCCGGCGCCCCGGGGGCGCGCAGCGAAACGCGCCGCGGCAGGGCGGAGCGGCGAAGAAGGACCCGCGCGCGACACTCAAGATCATCCCGCTCGGCGGCCTCGACGCCATCGGCAAGAACATGACCGTCTTCGAGTGCAAGGGCGATTTGATCGTGGACGACGCGGGGCTGATGTTCCCCGACGACAACCACCCCGGCGTGGACCTCATCCTGCCCGACTACACCTACGTGCTGGAAAACGCCGACAAGCTGCGCGGCATCGTGATCACGCACGGCCACGAAGACCACACGGGCACGTTGCCCTATCTGCTGAAAGACCTCGACCGCCAAGTACCCATCTACGCCACCAAGCTCACGCTCGGCCTCATCGAGGGCAAGCTGGCCGAACACCGCATAAAGAACGCCAAGCTGGTGGAGATCAAGCCCGGCGACAAGGTGAAGCTGGGCTGCATGGAGGCCGAGTTCTTCGCCGTGAACCACTCCATCCCCGGCGCCGTGGGCGTGTTCTTCCAAAGCCCCGCCGGCAACGTGCTGCACACCGGCGACTTCAAGCTCGACCAGACGCCCATCGACGGCGTGCACACCGACTTCGGTGCGCTCGCGCGGTTCGGCGAGGCGGGCGTGGACTTGCTCATGAGCGACTCCACCAACGCCACCAACGCCAACTTCACGCCGAGCGAGGCCACGGTAGGCGTGGAGCTTTCCAAGATCATCGGGCAGGCGAAGGGGCGCGTCATCATCGCGTCGTTCGCCAGCCACATCCACCGCATGCAGCAGATATGCGACGCCGCCATCGCCAACGGGCGCAAGGTGGTGGTCACGGGCCGCTCCATGATCCAGAACACCGACATTGCGCGGAAGCTGGGCTACCTGGACATCAGCGACACCGACATCATAGACGCCTACGACCTCAAGGGCGTGCCGCCCGAGCAGGTGGTCATCATGTGCACGGGATCGCAGGGCGAGCCGCTTTCCGCGCTCGCGCGCATTGCCAACGGCGAGCACCGCACCATCGAGATAGACGAGGGCGACACGGTGATCGTGTCGGCCACGCCCGTGCCCGGCAACGAGAAGGCGGTCACGCGCGTCATCAACTCGCTGGCCAAGATTGGCGCCGACGTGTACGACAAGAACCGCGCGCGCGTGCACGTGTCGGGGCACGCCGGGGCCGAGGAGCTGAAGATCGTGCTTTCCATCGTGCGCCCGAACGCGTTCATGCCCGTGCACGGCGAGGCCACCCACCTGCGCGCGCACGCGAAGCTGGCCGAAGCCACCGGCGTGCCGCCCGAGAACGTGTTCATCTGCGAGAACGGCGAGTCGCTGGAGCTTTCCGCACGCGGGGTGCGCCGCGGCGAGACGGTGCAGAGCGGCATCGTGTACGTGGACGGCCTTTCGGTGGGCGACACCTCGCAGGACGTGCTCGACGAGCGCAGCGCGCTCGGGGCGCAGGGCTTCGCCAGCGTGGCGGCGGCCGTGTCGGCCAAGAAGCGCGACGTGGTGGGCGAGGTGCAGGTGGAAATGCACGGCATCACGGGCGGCGACGACCCCTATCTGGCGAAGGAGACGGCCCAGACGGTCAAAGGCGCGCTGCGCCGCGCGCTCGGCAAGGACGGCGGCGCGAAAGAGGTCAAGAAGGCCGCGCGCGACGCGCTGCTGTCGCTTCTGTGGGAGCGCACGAAGCAGCGCCCCATGGTCATTGTGAACTTGCTGGAAGTTTAGGCTATAATGGCAGAAGCCGCAGGGCGCCCTCCGCACGGGCGGGGGCGCCGCGGCCTGCGGCACCGCATTCGAAGCACCCGAAACGCACGAAAAACGCAGCATGAAGGAGTGGGGGCGTGACCCGTCAACCGGCTTCCGCAAACGCATCGAAACCCAAGAAGGCCTCCAAGGGCGCGTCCCGCGTCCCGTCGGACGGTGGACGGCGGGGCGCCGCGCGCGCCAAGGCCGCGCCGGCCGAGGACGCCCGCCTCATCGACGCGCGCACGCGTCAGGACATAGCCGGCGTGGCGCTCGCCGTCACAGGCGCCGTGCTCTTGGTGGCCGCTGTGCTGCCCACGGACGCCATCGTGACGGCGTTCCTTTCCACGGCGCTGCACCTCACGCTGGGGCTGGGGGCCTACCTCCTGCCGTTTCTCCTGCTGGCCATCGGAATAAGCTTCCTCGTGCGCTTCGAGCGCGAGCGGGTGCCGGCCCGCGTGGCCGTGGGACTGGCCCTGGTGTTCTTCGCCGTGCTGGTCATGCTGGCGCTTTTCACCCCCCTTGCCGACCCACACGACCTGTCGGGCCTGTTCGCCCCCGAGGCGCTCGCCGCGCGCGGCGGGTACGTGGGCGCAGGCGTGGCGTGGGTGGGCCTCACGCTGTTCGGCCAGACGGCTTCCTGCGTGATCATGGTCGGCGTCATGCTGGCGGGGCTGGCCGTCGTGGGCCTTTCGCTCTCCAAGCTGATCGAGCACGTGCGCGAGCGGCGGCGGGAGCGCGCGGAAGACGCGGTGGAGGCCGCGCCGCCCTTCGCGCGCGTGAGGCGGGGGGCGGGGGCGGACGGCGCGCCTGCGGATGCCGGCTCCTCTCCCGTGAACCCCGCCCGCCCGCTTGCCGCCGCGCCGACGGGAGTGCTGCCACGGGCGGGGGAGCGGCGCCGCCCGCGGCGCGCGTCGGCGCCTCTGGGCGCGGCCATGGCCGCCGCATCGGGAGACGACGCCGCCGCGGAAACCGCCGCCTTCGCCCCCGTCCAGCCCATCGAGCCGCTCGAGGGGGAAACCGCCCCGCTCACGCGCAAGCTCGGGCGCCGCCATGCCGAGGAGGGCGGCTCGGGCGACGCAGGCGGCTCGGCGGCTCGCCCCGCGCGCAAGGCGCGCGCGAAGAAGGGCGCACAGGAGCAGGATGCGGAGGCCCAGCCGCCCGAGCCGCGCGGGGGCTACGTGCTGCCCCCGCTCTCGCTTCTGAACGCCGGGGCATCTTCGTCTAAGGACAAGGCCACCGACTCCGAACTGCGCGAGACGGCCGCGTGCCTGCAGGAAACGCTCGAGAGCTTCAACATATACGCCGAGGTGGTGGGCTGGGTGGCCGGCCCCACGGTGACGCTGTTCAAGGTGGACCTGCCCGCCGGCGTGCGCGTGAACCGCATCACGGCGCTCGAGCAGGACATCGCGCTCGCGCTCGCCGCGCCGGGCGTGCGCATCTTCGCGCCCATTCCCGGCACGAACTACGTCGGGATAGAAGTGCCCAACCGCACGCGGCAAAGCGTGCTTCTGGGCGACGTGCTCAAGGACGCCCCGGAAGGCCCGCTCCAAATTGCCATCGGCAAGGACGTGGAGGGGCGCTGCATCGTGTCGGATTTGGCCAAGATGCCGCACCTGCTCATCGGCGGCACCACCGGCTCGGGCAAGTCGGTGTCCATCAACGCCATGATCATGTCCATCCTCATGCGCGCCACGCCCGACGAGGTGCGCTTCATCATGGTGGACCCCAAGCGCGTGGAGTTCACGCCCTACAACGGCATCCCGCACCTGTACGTGCCCGTGGTCACCGAGGCCAAGGAGGCCGCGAGCGCCCTTTCGTGGGGCGTGGCCGAGATGGAACGGCGCCTGAAGGTGTTCTCGAAGGTGGGCGCGCGCAACATCGGGCAGTTCAACGCGAAGGCGCAGGCCGAGAAGGAGGCCATCCGCGTGGCGGAGGAGGCCGGCGAGGAGCCGCCCGCGCCCGAGTTGGGCGACGAGTTGCCCTACATCGTCATCATCATCGACGAGCTGGCCGACCTCATGATGAACGTGGGCAAGGAGGTGGAGTTCTCCATCAGCCGCATCG
>CAJFUR010000137.1 GCA_904420215.1 uncultured Eggerthellaceae bacterium | reverse complement strand
GAGTCGCGCCACGCCATGTCGTGCAGGTTGTAGTACTCCCCGCCCACGGCCTCGCGCGTGCGCTCCTCGTCGCGGTAGTACCCCACGAACAGCCCCGGCGGGTAGGCCTCTTTGAGGCCGGTCACGCAGATGGCGCCCTCCTCGCCGTCGGGCACCTCCATGCCCTCGTCGTCGAGCAGCTTCACGTTCAGCAGCGGCGACGGCTTGCCCATGGAGCCCGGGCGCGGCTCGATCCACGGGAACGTGGCCAGCAGCACGGGACCCTCGGTCTGGCCGAAGCCCTCGCGGATCTTCTTGCCGGTCAGGCGCTCCCACTGGATGGTCACCTCGGCGTTGAGCGGCTCGCCCGCCGTCGCGAAGTTCTGCACGCTCGAAAGGTCGTAGGACGCCACGTCCTCCTGCAGCATGAAGCGGTACATGGTGGGCGGCGCGCAGAACGTGGTCAGCCGGTAGTCCTGGATCTTCTGCAAGAGCTTCGCGGGCACGAACTTGTCCATGTCGTAGGCGAAAATGGTGGCGCCGCAGATCCACTGGCCGTAGATCTTGCCCCAGCCGAACTTCGCCCAGCCGCTGTCGGTGACCGACATGTGCAGCGCGTCCTCCTGCACCTGCTGCCAGTACTTCGCGGTGATGATGTGCCCCAAGGGGTGCGCGAAGTTGTGGCACACGGCCTTCGCCAGCCCCGTGGTGCCGGACGTGAAGTAGATGAGCATGATGTCCTTGCTCGTGACGCCGGCCTCGCCCACCGGGCGCTCGAACGCGTCCGACTCGCCGGCAATGAGCGCGTCGAAGGACGTCCAGCCGTCGCGCTTGCCCGCCACCAGCACGCGCTCGCGGACGGAGGGCGCGTCGGGCAGCGCGGCCTCCATCTGGCCGCACACGTAGTCGTCGTCCACGCACACCACCATCTTCACCTGCGCCGACTCCGCGCGGTAGACGATGTCCTTCTTGGTGAGCTGCAGCGACGCGGGGATGAGGGTGGCGCCCAGCTTGCACAGCGCCACAGCGCACACCCAGTACTCCCAGCGGCGGCGCAGGATCATCATCACCACGTCGCCCTTGCCGATGCCCAGCTTCGCGAAGGCGTTCGCCGCCTGGTTCGACAGGCGCGCCATGTCGGAGAACGTGAACGTGCGCTCCTCGCCGTGGTCGTCGCACCACAGAAGCGCGCGCTTGCCGGGTTCGACGCGCGCCCACTCGTCCACCACGTCGAAGCCGAAGTTGAACGCCTCGGGCACGTCGATCCGGAAGTTCTCGTAGAAGTCCTCGTAGGAGTCGAACTCGATGCGGGGACAGTACTTTTTCAGAATGTGGTTCACGGGCTGTGCTTTCCTCTCAGTCTCGCAAAATCGAACTTCTCGCCAAACTCCGCCGACGAGTCGGCCCCTCCAGTCGTTTCCCGATCGGCAACAAGGGCCGCCGTGCGGCGAGGGGCGTCGCGCGCAGTTCCGCACGAGCCGAAACGTCCAGTGGACGTTTCGTGCGAGCACAGGACTGTTTGAGCACGACGCCCCTCGCCGCACGGCGGCCCGGCTCGCAGGTGGAACCTACTCCGCGATGATGGTGACGAACTTCGCGGGGACGTCGCCTTCGCAGCGCTGGCCGTGCGGGCATTCGGGGTTGAAGTAGATGCTGTCGCCGGCGCACAGCGTGAACTCCTTGTCGCCCCACGTCACCACCATGCACCCCTCCAGCACCAGGTTGAACTCCTGCCCGCCGTGCGTCACCAGCTTGGCCGGCTCGTCGGTGGGATCGAGCACCACCAGAAGCGGCTGCATGACCTTGCCGGTGTAGCGCCACGCCAAGTCCTCGAAGTGGTACTCGGGGTTGCGGTTCACCTCGCGCCCCTCGCCCGCGCGCACCACCTGGTAGGTCTGCAGCTTGGCGGCCGTGCCCGTGAGCACCTCGGTGAATTCCACGCCGAACTTGCGCGCCATGTGGTAGATGGCGGAAATGGGCACGTCCTCGCCCGATTCCTCCCAGCGCGCATACGTTTCCAGCGGCACTTCCAGCTCGGCGGCCATCTCCTCGCGCGTGACATCGCACGACTCGCGCAGGCCCTTGAGCCTGAGGCCTATCTCGGCCAGTTCCTCGACCATCTGCTTCCTTCCTTCGTTGAACGCTTCGCCACCCGGATCCTTCGGCTCCACGCCTGCGGCGCTCCGCTCAGGATGACAGGGGGCAACCGCGGCGGCGCTCCGGGGCAGCAAGGGGCAGCCGTGCCGCCCTTCGCCCGCCCGCAGCGCCGGGCGCTCCTTCCCGCGGCGGCCCCCTATTCCCCGATGCCTATCCGCAGCGCCTGCTTGTTCTTGTCCACCATGGCGGCCTTGCGGGCAGGCACGCACTTCTCTATGGCGGCGTCCAGCGTCGCGCGCTCGCAGAAGCCCGTCTCGGCCCACAGGCGCCCCACCAAGATGACGTTCGCCAGCCCCTTGAGGCCGTGTTCCTCGGCCATGGCGGTGGCGGGAAGCGATACCGCCCGCACGCCCTCGATGGCGGGGACGTCCGGCACCATGGAGGCGTCGGCCACCACCACGCCGCCCGGCACCACGGCGTCGCGGAACTTCTCCAGCGAAGGCTGGTTCATCACCACCAGCATGTTCGGCTCCACCACCAAAGGCGAGCCGATGGGCGCGTCGGAAAGCGTCACGGAGCAGTTGGCGGTGCCGCCGCGCATCTCCGGGCCGTAGGAGGGCAGCCACGACACCTCGCGCCCCTCGACGAGGCCGGCATAGGCGATCACCTTGCCAGCAAAGAGGATGCCCTGCCCGCCGAAGCCGGCGAGCACGATGCGTGCGTCGGGCCTCATCGCGCACCTCCTTCGCTTGCAGGGGCGGGGTTGGCCATCGGGCAGGCCGCCGCGCGCGCGGCGGCCGCCTCGGCCGCGTTCGCGTAGCCGTCGGCCACCACGTCCTTGTACACGCCCAGAGGATAGTACGGCAGCATGTTCTCGCGCATCCACGCGAACGCGTCCTGCGGCGTGAGGCCCCAGTTGGTGGGACACGTGGCCACCACTTCCACCAGCGAGTAGCCGATGCCGTCCACCTGGTACTGGAACGCCTTCTTGATGGCCTTCTTCGCCTTCCGCACGTTCTTGGGGCAGTCCACCGTGACGCGCTCCAGGTACGCCACGCCGTCGAGCGAGCTTAAGAGCTCGCACACGCGGATGGGGTAGCCCGCCGTGGACACGTCGCGCCCGTAGGGGCTCGTCTGCGTGACCTGGTTCGGCAGGCTGGTGGGCGCCATCTGGCCGCCCGTCATGCCGTATATGGCGTTGTTGATGAAGATGACGGTGATGTGCTCGCCGCGCGTGGCCGCATGGATGGTTTCCGCCATGCCGATGGAAGCCAAGTCGCCGTCGCCCTGATAGGCGAACACCACGCCGTTCGGCAGCGCGCGCTTCACGGCGGTGGCCACCGCCGGCGCGCGGCCGTGCGCGGCCTCTATCATGTCGCAGCCGAAGAAGTCGTAGGCCATGACCGAGCAGCCCACGGGCGCGATGCCCACGGCGTCGCCCTCCACGCCCAGCTCGTCGATGGCTTCCGCCACCAGGCGGTTCACTATGCCGTGCGAGCAGCCGGGGCAGTAGTTCGTCACCACCGGCAGAAGCGCGTGCGGCCGCTCGAACACGACGGCGCCCTCCTTCGCCATGCTACTCACCCGCCTTTCCGTCGATCTCCCGAATCTTCGCCAACACCTCGGCGGGCGTGGGGATGACGCCGCCCGTGCGCCCGTAGAACTCCACCGGCGCTCGGCCCGCCACGGCCAGGCGCACGTCGTCGACCATCTGGCCCATGTTCATCTCCACCGTGAGATACGCCTTGGCAGTGCCCACCGTGGCCTCGATGGCGCGCACGGGAAACGGCCACAGCGTGACGGGGCGCACGAGCCCGGCGCGGATGCCCTCCTCGCGCGCGGAAGCCACGGCGCTGCGGGCCACGCGCGCGGAGGCGCCGAAGGCCACCACCACCACGTCGGCGTCCTCGGTCAGGTACGTCTCGGCGCGCTGCTCGTTGCGCTTGATCTCCTCGTAACGCGCGAAACGCTCCACGTTCAGGCGCTCCAGGTCCTCGGCCGTCAGGTACAGCGAGTTCACCACGTTGTGCGCGCGCTGGTTCTTGTGCCCGCACGTGGCCCACGGCTTGTCGGGCAGCGAGTCCTTCGGCTCGGGCAGCACCACCGGCTCCATCATCTGGCCCAGCATGCCGTCGGCCAGGATCATGACGGGCACGCGGTAGCGGTCGGCCACGTCGAACGCGTCGTAGGCGTAGTCAGCCATCTCCTGAACGGTGGAGGGGGCGTACACGATGATCTGGAAGTCGCCGTGGCCAAGCGCGCGCGTGGCCTGCCAGTAGTCGGCCTGCGAGGGCTGGATGCCGCCGAGGCCCGGGCCGCCGCGCTGCACGTTGATGATG
>CAJFUR010000136.1 GCA_904420215.1 uncultured Eggerthellaceae bacterium | reverse complement strand
GCCCTCCGCGCCCGCAGGCGCCGCGCTCCGGCAGCCGGCGCGCGCCGCCCGCCCCGCCGCGGCCCTGCACGCTCGCCGCGCCGCGGCAACCGGCGCGGCTAGTCCCAGTCCAGAACGGGCCAGCCCTGCCTGCGCGCGGTGCGGGAAAGCGGCTTGTCGGGACTCACCGCGAAGGCGCGCCGCGCGGCGGAGAGCACGGCGCGGTCGGAGTGGTGGTCGCCGTAGGCGTAGGCCAGCTCCCAGTTGCCCGCCCCGAAGCGCGCGTCGCCGAACTCCGTCACGGCCACCAGCTTCTGCTCCCCCTCCACCGGCAGGCCCTCCACCTCGCGCGTGTACGTGCCGTCGGGCGCCACGCGCATGCGCGTGGATATCTGGTTCTCGAAGGGGTGGTGCTGCATCGCGCGCAGGATGATGGGCTCAAACGTGGCCGATATCACCACCACCACGTGCCCGGCCCGGGCATGCTCGCGCATGGCGGCGTCGGCCGCGGGCCGGAAAAGCGGCGACACCGCGTCGTCGTAGAAGTCGGCCAGGAACCGGTCCACTTCGGCGGCGGGGCGCCCCTCGAACGCCGAGAACACCAGCGAGCGCACCCAGCTTTCGTTCTGCGGCAGGCGCAGCTTGTAGGCGAGCGCCCACGCCACGATGCGCAGCACGGCCGAGGGCTTCAGCATGCCCCGGCTCGTCAGGTGCCGCACCAGCAGCACCGGCGAGTTGCCTGCGATGCTCGTGCCGTCGAAGTCGAACACAGCCAGCTGCGCCGGAGCCCCGGGCATGCCGGAAGCGGCACCCGCCGCGACTGCGGCGGCGCCTGCGCCGGGCGACGCCGCGCCCATGCCCGCATCTGCGCCCGCGCCCACGCCGGGCGCCGACGCGCCCGCAACCCCGGTATGCGAGGTTTCCATAGCCCCCAAGCCTGCCTTTTCCGTCAGTCCTCTATCTCGTCGATGCATTCCACGAACTGGCTATTATACAGGTCAGCGTAAAAACCGCCAAGCTGCAGCAGCTCCTCGTGGGTCCCCTGCTCCACGATGTCGCCGCGGTCCATCACCAGGATGAGGTCGGCCGAGCGGATGGTGGAAAGCCGGTGCGCGATGACGAACGAGGTGCGCCCGGCCATGAGGTTGTCCATGGCGCGCTGGATGCGCTCTTCGGTGCGCGTGTCCACGGAACTGGTGGCCTCGTCCAGAATGAGCATGCGGCGGTCGGCCAGGATGGCGCGCGCAATGGTGAGCAGCTGGCGCTGCCCCTGGCTCACGTTGCTGGCGTCCTCGTTGATCTCGAAGTCGTAGCCGCCCGGCAGCGTCTGGATGAAGTGGTGCGCGCAGCCCGCCTTGGCCGCGGCCTCCACCTCCGCGTCGGTGGCGTCCAGCTTGCCGTAGCGGATGTTCTCGCGGATGGTGCCGCTGAACAGCCAGGTGTCCTGCAACACCATGCCGAACAGGCCGCGCACGTCCTCGCGCGCGAAGTCGCGCACGTCGGTGCCGCCGATGCGGATGGCGCCCGCCTGCACGTCGTAGAAGCGCATGAGCAGCTTCACCATGGTGGTCTTGCCCGCCCCCGTGGGGCCCACGATGGCCACGGTCTGCCCCTTGCCCACGCGCGCCGAGAAGTCCTTGATCACGGGCGCGTCCGCGTCGTAGCCGAAGCACACGTGGTCGAACTCCACCGTGCAGTCCACGTCCTGCGTGCGGGCGCGCACCTGGTCGGGAGCCTCTTCCGGCTCGTCCAGAAACGCGAAGATGCGCTCGGCCGCGGCGGCCATCTGCTGCAGCACGTTGGACACCTGCGTGAGCTGCGTGATGGGCTGCGTGAAGTTCTTCACGTACTGGATGAACGCCTGGATGTCGCCCACCGTGATGATGCCCTGCACGGCGAAGAAGCTGCCGGCCACGGCCACGGCCACGTAGCCCAGATTGCCCACGAAATTCATGATGGGCTGCATGAGGCCGCTGATGAACTGCGACTTCCACGCCGACTCGTACAGCCGCGCGTTCGTCTCGTCGAAGCGCGCCACCGTGGCGTCCTCCTGCCCGAACGCCTTCACCACGGCATGCCCCGAAAACGTCTCCTCCACCTGCCCGTTGATGGCGCCGAGCGTGTCCTGCTGGGCCTGGAAGTACTTCTGCGAATGCTTCACCACCACCGCCACTAGCGCCGCCGACACCGGCAGGATGACCACGGTGATGAGCGTCATGACCGGGTTGATGGACAGCATCATGGCCAGCACGCCCACGATGGTGGTGGACGAGGTGATGAGCTGCGTGACGCCCTGGTTGAGGCTTTGCCCCAGCGTGTCCACGTCGTTGGTGATGCGCGAGAGCACGTCGCCGGTGGAGGCGCGCTCGAAGTAGCCGAACGGCATGCGGTCGATCTTCTCCGCGATGCCGCGGCGCAGCAGGTAGCACGTGCGCTGCGACACGTAGCTCATGATCCAGCCCTGCACGAAGGAGCACGCCGCCGAAAGCGCGTAGAGCCCCAGCGTGAACGCGAGGATCTGCGCCACGCGGTCGTAGTCTATGCCACCCGTGCCGCCGATCTTGGCCACGATGCCGTTGAACAGCTCGGTGGTGGCCTCGGAGAGCACCTTGGGGCCCACGATGTTGAAGACGGTGGAGCCGATGGCGAACGCAAACACCACCACGAGCAGCGCCTTGAAGCGCCCCATGAAGGCGAGCATCTTCTTCAGCGTGCCCTTGAAGTCCTTCGGTTTCTCGCCGGGCATCATGCGCCCGTGCCCGTGCCCGCCCATGGGGCCGCGGCGCGGCGGGCGGGCGGCGGTGGCGGCGGGCGCGGGGCGGCCGCTTGCCGCCTGCACGTTCCTCTCCTGTGCGCTCATGCCGCATCACCCCCGTTCAGCTCCGCTTCCGAAAGCTGCGAGAGCGCGATCTCCCGGTACTCCTCGCACGTTTCCATGAGCTCGTCGTGCGTGCCCACGCCGGCCACGCGCCCTTCGTCCAGCACCACGATGCGGTCGGCGTGCAGCACGGTGGAGATGCGCTGCGCCACGATGATCACCGTCTTGCCGGCAAGCCGCTCTCGCAGCTCCTGCCGCAGGATGGCGTCGGTCTTGTAGTCGAGCGCCGAGAAGCTGTCGTCGAACAGGTACGCGCGCGCGTCCGTGGCGAGTGCGCGGGCAATGGCCAGGCGCTGCCGCTGCCCGCCCGACACGTTGGTGCCGCCCTGCGACACGGGGGCGTCGAAGCCCTCCTCCTTCGAGGACACGAATTCGGTGGCCTGCGCGATGTCGGCCGCCTCCTCCACGCGCGAGCGCGGCATGCCCTCGTCCGCATACGCCACGTTGGAGGCGATGGTGCCCGAGAACAGGAACGCCTTCTGCGGCACGTAGCCCAGCTGGCTGCGCAATTCGCTCTGCGTGAGGTCGCGCACGTCCACGCCGTCGAGGGTGACCGACCCGGCCGTCACGTCGTAGAAGCGCTCCACGAGCTTCACCACCGTGGACTTGCCCGAGCCGGTGGAGCCCACGATGGCCGTGGTCTTGCCCGCCTCCGCCACGAAACTCACGTGTTCCAGCACGCATTCCTTGGAGTCGGCGTAGGCGAACGACACGTCGTCGAACTCGATGGCGGCGCCCGCGGCCGCAGGCGCCTGCGGCGTGCCCGCCAGCAGGGCGTCCTTCGGGCTTTCGGGATCGCGCACGGAGGGCTGGGTGGCCAGCACCTCGTCGATGCGCTGCGCGGCCACGTCGGCGCGCGGCAGCATGATGGATATCATGCCGATCATGAGGAAGCTCATGATGATGACCATGGAATACGTGATGAACGCTATGAGGTCGCCCGTCTGGATGACGCCCGTGTCTATGTAGTTGCCGCCTATCCACACGATGGCGACCGACACGCCGTTCATGATGAGCATCATC
>CAJFUR010000135.1 GCA_904420215.1 uncultured Eggerthellaceae bacterium | reverse complement strand
GAGCGCCGAGCTGGGCACGCAGGTGTTCGGCCAGCCGAACCACGAGGTGTTCCTGGGCCGCGACTACGGCAACACGCAGGACTACTCCGAGGAAACGGCCAAGCGCATCGACGACGAGGTGGCGCGCATCATGAAGGAGGCGCACGACCGGGCGCACGAGATCCTGACTACGCACCGCGAGCAGATGAACCTCATGGCCAGCGTGCTTCTGGAGCGCGAAACGGTGGAGGGTGAGGCCTGCGAGGCCCTGCTGGACAACCGCTGGGACGATTACCTGAAGCACGAGGACGAGATAAACGCCCGCAAGGAGGCCGAAGAGGCCGCCGCGCGCGAGCGCGACGCGAAGCTGGCCGACCCGAACTGGAAGGACGAGCCTCCCGCGCCGGGCGACCAGGATCCCCAGCCTCCCTACCGCACGCCGGCCCCTCCGAGCGGGGATCCGGTGGAGGCCGGCATTCCGCATCCTATGGGCGCGGCGGGCGGAAACGCATCCGAGACGCATGCGCAAAGTGGCGATGCGGCCAGTGCCGGCGCGGCCGAGGCTTCGGGCGGGCAGGGCGCCCCGGAGGATTCCGCCGTGTCCGTGACGGCGGTGGACAACGGCGGCGGGCGCATCGGCGCCAGCTCGGGCTTCCTTGGCGAGATAGAGCGCGGGTTCCGCGAAATGAAGCGCGCCCAAGCCGACGCTTCGGACCCCGAGGGCGGCAAGCGCTCGCCGGGCGAGGCGGACGAGGCGCGCGGCGATGCGAAAGGCGACGAGGACAAGCGATGACATGGCGTTGCTCCTGTTTTGAGTTCGACACCAAGATGCCCATTGTCATGGGCATCTTAAACGTTACCCCCGATTCGTTTTCCGACGGGGGCGCCCATCCGGATGCCGAGGCCGCCGTCGCGCACGCGCTGCGCATGGTGGAAGAGGGCGCGCATGTCATCGACGTGGGCGGCGAGTCCACTCGGGCGGGCGCCGTGCCGGTTTCACCCGACGAAGAGCGCGCCCGGACGATCGGCGTGGTGAGGGAGCTGGCCGGGCGCGGCCTTTGCGTCAGCATCGACACGCGCCATGCGGACGTGGCCCGCGCGGCGCTGGAGGCCGGGGCGAGCATCGTCAACGACGTGTCGGGTTTCCGCGACCCCGCCATGGTGGACGTGGCGCGCGCGAGCGATGCCGGGTTGGTGGTCATGCACATGCAGGGCGAGCCGGCCACCATGCAGGACAACCCCACGTACGTTGACGTGGTGCAGGAAGTGCGCGACTACCTGGTGGGCCAGGCGGACATGCTGCAGGCGGCCGGCGTCGCGCGGGACCGCATCTGCATCGACCCGGGCCCGGGCTTCGGCAAAACGCCCCAGCACTCGCTGGAACTGGTGCGCAACTTGCACGAGTTCGTGCGCACGGGCTATCCCGTGATGGCCGCGCTCTCGCGCAAAAGCTACATCGGGCATGCCTACCGCATAGAAGACCCGCTCGAGCGCGACCGCGTTTCGGCAGCGGAGGCGCTCATGGCGTGCGAGCTGGGCGCGTCCGTGGTGCGCACGCACAACGTGGCGGAAACGGTGCGGGCGCTCAAAGACCTGCGGCCCTACGTGCTTTTGGGCCTTGGCTGCAACGTGGCCTTGGTCGCCGAGCCGGGGGAGGAGCAGGAGGCGAAAAAGGCCCAGATCAACCATGCTATCGGGCAGCTTTGCGCCCTTCCCGACTCCCAGATTGTGGACATTTCGCCGTTCTACGAAAGCGAGCCGGCGTACTACGAGGACCAAGAGCCGTTCGTCAATGCCGTCGTGCTGATGCGCTGCGGCGTGCCGCCCAAGGAGCTGCTGGGCTACCTGCATGCCATCGAGAACAGCCTCGGCCGCGTGCGCGAGATCGAGAACGGCCCGCGCACCTGCGACATCGATATCCTCGACTACCAGATGTACGTGTGCGCGTCGGAGGAACTGACGCTGCCCCATCCGCGCGTCTGCGAGCGCGATTTCGTGGTGAAGCCGCTGCTCGACCTGCTGCCCGGCCACGTGTTGGCTGATGGCACCCCGGTGGATGGCGTGCCTGCGGAAAAGCGCGTGGGCCGCGCCACAAGGCTGTAGGCCGGGGCGTGGACGCGGGTCGAAGGGGGCGCATGCCCGAGGGGCGCGTTTCCGGCGCTACGGGGAAAGGCTGTATTTCCGGCGGCGTGTCCGTGGGTGGTGCGCCCGGCGGCGTGCCCGGCTCTGCGTCTGGCGGTGCGTCCGACGCTGCGGCTGGTGGCGCGCCCGGCTCTACGCCCAGAGGCTGCATTCCCGGTGTTGCAGATGGAGACGGCACGTCCGACCCTGCGCTTGGCGGCGGCACGCCCGGCCCGGCTTCTCGGAGGGGCGCTCCCGACGCCGCTCCCGACGCCGTGCCCGGTGGTGCCGGGGCGCCGTTGTTTCGCCTGCGGGAGTTCGACGAGGTGACCTCCACCAACGAGGTGGTCAAACACGCCCTCGAGGAGGGGGAGCCCGAGGGCCTGGCCGTGCGCGCCCGCTGCCAGAGCGGAGGCTACGGGCGCCAGGGGCGCACATGGGCAAGCCCCGAGGGCGGCCTGTACCTCTCGCTGCTGCTGCGCCCGCACGTGCCGCCTGCGCAGCTTCCCACGTTGAGCCTGGTGGCTGGCCTTGCCGTGCGCGAGGCAGCCGTTGCGCTTGCCGGCGGTGCGCTTGCCGGGCGCATTCTCATCAAGTGGCCCAACGACGTGGTGGTTGCGGAAGGGGATGGTGCTGCGGCTCCGTTGGCGCAAGGCCACAAAATCGATGATTTCCGACATTCGCAGGAGGCGCGCGGCGACGCTCCTGGCCTGCTGGGCATAGGGCATGCCCCCGAACGGGCCTTTTCTTCAACGCGTTCCGGAGGCTCTTGGCCGGAGGGCGTTCCAATGTCGGAAATCGGCGATTTTGCGCCAGAATCGCGTCCGGAGCCCGCCCCGTTCGCGAAGTTGTGCGGCATTTCGCTGGAGGCGCATGCCGGAGGCGTGTGCGTGGGCATCGGCGTGAACGTGACGCTTCCTGCGGCGTCTTTCGAGGGGTCTTCCGAGGCGCCCCCCGAGGTGGGCGGCAAGAACCGCCCGGCCTATCTGGCCGACGTTGCCGGTTGGGATCGCGTCGGCGCGATGGCGGCCGTTGCCCCGCTGGCGCATGCCATTCTGGACTGTCTTGCGCCACGGTATGCCCTCTGGTGCGAGCAGGGGTTCGCCCCGCTGCGGAAGGCATACGAGGCCTGCGCGGCCCTGGAGGGCAGGCCGGTGCGCATGGTCGATCGGGCGGGAGCCGCCATCTGCGAGGGAACGGCCTGCGGCGTCGATGACTGCGGCCGCCTGCTCGTGATGACCGACGGGGGAGGCGTGGTTCCCGTCTCGTCCGGCGAGGCGCACGTGCTGAACCGCTGAGGCCCGCCCCCCGCTGCCTTCGCATCGCCCCCTGCCGCCCGCGTCTCACGCCGCCCGCACCGCAGCCGCATCCCCCCGCGTCCCACGCCACCGGCAACCGCGTCCCTGCCGCCTGCGTCCCGCACCACCAGTAGTCGCGCCCGCGCCTCATGCTGCCCACTGCTCGCCGGCACCCTCCCGCAGCGCCCCGCGCTGTCCGCGTCTCACGTCGCCCGCGCTGCCCACTGCTCTCTGCACCCCCTTCGCGGCGACCCATCTCTTCCGCCCGCCGCGCCTCCGTGGCCGCTCGCCGCGCGCCGTGCCGCTCGCCGCTGCGTTCCCGCAGCCCCCTTGCTCCCGGGAGTAGAATGGTTTCCGGAAACTAAGGGAAGGCACATGAAGTATGGCGGCAGCAGCGGCGGCGGTGAGGTTGCCTCGCAATCTCAATGAAGACAGCACGGGGGCGCCTCTCGGGCAAGACCCCAAGAACCCGAAGCGCGACGAGAAGGTCAGCCGGATGGGCACGGCGTCCATCCCCATGCTCATCACGGAATTCGCCATTCCGGCCATTCTGGGCATGCTGGTCAACGGCGCATACAACGTCATCGACTCCATCTTTCTGGGGCAGGCCATGGGCGAGATCGGCCTTTCGGCCGCCACGGTGGCCAACCCCATCATGATCGTGTTCATGGCGTTGGGCATGCTGGTGGGCAACGGCGGCAACGCGTTGGCGGCGCTGCGCCTGGGCGAGGGGAAGCGCGTGAAGGCGGAGGTCAGCCTTGGCAACACCGTGCTTTTGAGCTTGGTGTTCTCCGTGGTGGTGGCCCTTGCCGCCGCCAACCCCTTCCTGTTGGACGGCCTGCTCACGCTTTCGAGCGCCACCGACGAAGTGCGCCCCTATGCACGGGCGTTCGTGCAGATCATCTGCTTCGGGTTCGTGTTCCAATGCATCGGCATGGGCGTGAACAACTTCATCCGCACGGCAGGCGCGCCGAACCGCGCCCTTCTGACCATGCTCATCGGCGCGCTCAGCTGCACGGCATTCAACTACCTGTTCGTCATGCAGTTCGGCTGGGGCGTGGAGGGCAGCGCGCTGGCCACGGTGTGCGGCCAGGCCATTTCGTGCCTGACGGTGCTGTGGTACTTCGTCTTCACGAAGAACGTGCCGCTGAAGCTGCACCTGCGCTACATGCGCCCGCACCTGCGCACGATAGGCGCCATCCTGTCCTTGGGCCTGGCAAGTTTCGCGGTGCAGGCGGGTGCGGCCATCGTGAACTTCGCCATCAACCACCTGCTGGTCATCTACGGCGCGGCCAGCCCCATTGGGGCCGACGACGCGCTGGCCTCCATTGGCGTGGTGCAGCGGGTGGGCATGTTCACCATGCTGCCGCTAGTGGGTGTTTCCATTGCCATCCAGCCGCTTCTGGGATTCAACTACGGCGCGAAGCTCATCGGGCGGGTGCGCAAGACGCTGTGGTACGGCATTGCGGGCGCCACGGTCATTGGGGTGTTCATGTGGGTGGTCGTGCACCTGTGGCCCGACGCCATCGTGGGCGTGTTCGGCATCACGCACGACGGGCTGGTGGAGTTCACGGTGTTCGCGCTCAAGGTGCAGCTTGCCATGCTGCCGCTCATTGGCTTCCAAATCGTGGGGGCGAACTACTTCCAAGCCACTGGTCAGCCCCTGAAGTCCATAATCTTGGCGCTGTCGCGGCAGATCATCTTCCTGCTTCCGCTGCTGTTCGCGCTGCCCGAGGTGCTTCCGCGCATGTTTCCGCAATTCGCGGGATTGGATGCGCTGTACTTCGCCGCGCCGGTGTCGGACCTCCTTGCCGTGGCCGCCACGCTGGCGTTCGTGCTGGTGGAAATGAAGCGGCTGAAAAGGCTGGAGCGCGGGGAGAAAGGGAAGCGCGAAGACCGCGGGGAATTCGGGGATTGCGGGGAAAACAGGGGAGCCGCCGCGAAGTGACGGGCTTTGCCTGCCGCTTCGGACGGGAATGGCGTCGCCTGCTTCGTCTTGGCCTGGCTGGTTTCGCCCCGGCTGACTTTCGAAGTTGGTCGGACGGTTTCCGCCTGCCAGCATCTTTCGCGCATTCGCTCCGGCCTCAAGGCGGGGCGCCGGATTTTGCCTGCCGGTGCATAATTGGCGGTGGAGGCGGCGGCGTAAGTGCGGTATCATAGGCGCTTCTTGCGCCGTGCCCGCAACGCGCGCGGCATGTTCAAACTCGTCGAAGGCCGACCGAAAGAGAGGACTCGTGGAAAACGTCAAGGAACGGAGAGGATCCCTGTCGCGCACGCGTTCGATCGCGTTCGTGGGGTTGACCATTGCCATCATGGCTGTGTCGGCATGGGTGACGGTTCCCCTGGGGCCGGTTCCCTTCACGCTGCAGATGTTCGCGCTCACGTTCGCCATCGTGGTGCTGGCACCCCGCGAGTGCATTGCGGCGGTGACCGGGTACTTGCTGCTAGGCGCGGTGGGCGTGCCCGTGTTCTCCGGCATGCGCGGGGGCATCGGCGTGCTTGCGGGACCCACGGGCGGCTTCCTGTGGGGCTATCTGCTGGGCGCGGCGGCTGCGGCGCTGTTTTTGTGGGTCGTGCGCCGGCGCGTGGGCGAAAAGGCGCCGCGCGGCGTGCAGGGCGGCCCGGCGGCGGGCACCGGCGGCAGCGGTGCGACTGCCGCTGGGCCGGTGGGCGCGGGCGCGAAGGTGCTCCTGTTTTTGCGCGACGCCGGCTTCGAGCTGGTGGCGGGCCTGCTGTTCACGTGGATTTCGTACCTGTGCGGCTGGGCGCAGTACATGGCCGTGGCGAACGTGGGCCCGGAGGCCGCCTTCCTGACCGCCATCGCCCCGTTCATCGTGGTGGACATGGCGAAGATCGTCGCGGCCGTCATATGCGCCCGCGCCGTGCGCATGGCCGTGCGGTAAAGGGCTTTCCGGACGGGTGCGCATGCAGGCTTCGCGGATGGGCGTCCGCGGGCATCTGTGCGGAAAGCGGCTTGCCTGCGGGTTGCGCGAGCGTGTGGGCGGGGCTGCCGCGCAGGGGCGCAGGCGGCCCCGCCTTGCGCGTCTTACGCTTCGAACAGCACGGCGCCGGAGGTGAAGCCGCCGCCGAAGGCCACCATGATGACCTTGTCGCCCCGCTTGATGCGGCCGGCCGCGTAGGCGTCGGCCAGCGCCATGGGCACGCTGGCGGCCGAGGTGTTTCCCACGTTGGCAATGGAAAGCTGGAACAGGTCCAAGGGAAGGCCCAGCTTCTTGGCGGCGTACTTGATGATGCGCTCGTTTGCCTGATGGGGCACGATGCACGCCACGTCTTCGAGCGCCACGCCGCTGCGCTCCAGCACGCGGTGGATGGCTTCGGTCATGGCCTCGGTGGCGAACTTGAACACCTTCTGGCCATCCATGTAGACGGTCTGCAGAGGTGGCTCCTGCAGCGCCGCCACGTGGGCGTCGTCCGCATGGCTGGCGGGAGGCATGGTGGCGTAGGGGACGTTGCCGGCCCCGTCGAGCAGCGCGGGAGCCACACCGTCCGCGTCGAACGGCACGGGAGCGTCGAACGCGTGGGGGCAGCTGAGGGCACCGGTGTCGTCGGTGGTGTTCAGGATGAAGGATGCCAGGATGCCGGGGCGCGCCTCGTCCCATTCCACCACGGCCGCGCCCGCGCCGTCGCCGAATAGCACGCAGGTGCTGCGGTCGGCCCAGTCGGTCACGTGGGTCAGCCGCTCGCTGCCCACCACCAAGGCGCGTCGGATGGGGTTGCGCCCCGCCGCGCCCGGAAAGCCCGCCGCGCTGGCGGCCATCATGGTTTCGGCCACCGTGAGCGCGTAGACGAATCCGGTGCAGGCGGCGTTGAGATCGAAGGCGATGGCGTTTTCCAGCCCCAGCCGCTCGCGCAAAAGCCCGGCGGCGGAGGGCACCAGGGCATCGGACGTGAAGGTGGCCGCAATGACGAGGTCGATGTCCTCTGGCGCAAGGCTGGCCTCGCACCAACCGTCGGGCGACCAGCCCAGCGCGGCCCGCGCGGCAGCCTCGGCCAAATCGGTGCCGGTTTCGTCCACGGCAATGTGGCGGCTGGAAATGCCGGTGCGTGTGACTATCCACTCGTCGTTCGTCTCCACCAGCTTGGCCAAGTCGTCGTTTGCCACTTCCAAGGCGGGAAGGGCCTTCCCGCACCCGATGATCGTGCAGCCCATGGCGTCTCCTTGAAATGCTTCGATGATCAAACCATTGAAGTATACCACCCCGCGCGCAGGCGTTCCCAATTCCAACGAGTTTCCTACACGGGGCGCCGCGTGCCGGCGCGGGCGGCAGGGCGTGCTGGCACTGTGGGCATGGGCTGGCGCGCGCGGGCGGGTGGCGGGCGGCTTCGCGCGGCGCGGGGTGGTGCGCTGCGTGCCGCGCCCGATCCGCCGCCGCACGCGCGCTGCGCGACGCCGCCCGCTCAGGCGGCGTCGCCGGGGATGGCAGGCAGGGCCACGATGAAACAGGCGCCGCCATCGGACAGGTTGATGGCTTCCACGGTGCCGTCGTGCGCCTCCACCACCGACTTCACGATGGCAAGCCCCAGGCCCGTTCCCCCGGTGTCGCGGCTGCGCGAGGAGTCGGTGCGGTAGAAGCGGTCGAACAGAAGCGCCGGGTCCACGTCGCCGAAGCCGCAGCCGTCGTCCTTCACGGCCACGATGGAGTTGCCGCGCAGCCCGAACAGCTCGATGACGATGTGGCCGCCGGGGTCGATGAACCGGCTGGCGTTCTCCACCAGGTTCGACACCACCTGCTTCAGGCGGTCGGGGTTACCCAGCACGTCGGGCGCCTCGCCCACCACCTCGGTGTTCGCCTCCCGTTCGCGCAGGATGGGCTCCAGCATGTCGAGCACCTCCCGGCACACCTTGCCCAAGTTCACGCGCGAAAGCTCGAAGGGCATGACGTCGCTTTCGATGCGCTTGAGGGTCAGAAGGTCGTTCGTGAGCCTGCTCAGCCGCTCGCTTTCCCCAATGATGATGGAAAGGAACTTGTCGTGCATCTCGGGCGGCAGGTCGGGGTCCAGAAGCATTTCCGCGTTGCCGCGTATGGCGGTGAGCGGCGTGCGCAGTTCGTGTGCCACGTCGCCGACGAACGCCGCCTGCCGCCGCTCCTTGAGCACGAGGTCTTTCTGCTGAACCTTGGCCGTGCGCGCCAGCTCGTTGAAGCTGCGCGCCAGCTCGTCGGCCTCGTAGAGCCGCCCGTCGGGCTCGAAGGCCGCGTCGTCGCCCACGCGAAACGCCTGCGCGCGCTTGACCAGAAGCAACAGCGGCTCGGCCAGGAAATGCCCAATGACGAGGCTCAACACGAACGTGACGGCACCTGCGGGCGCCAGAAGCAGAAACGCCTTCGGCGGCATGCCGAAGGCGAAAAGGCAAACGAGCAGGACAACCGAGCCAAGAAGGAGCGCAAGCAGCGTTGCCAGCAGCGAGAAGTATGTCTGCAGCCGTTTTATTGCTTGAACCTGTATCCGTATCCGCGAACCGTTTCCACCAAACCCGGGTCGTACCCGGCCGACTCAATCTTATCACGCAGGCGCTTGATGTGGGTGTCCACGGTCTTCGTTTCCGTCAAGTATTCCCAACCCCATGCGTCGCGCAGCAGGTCCTCGCGCGAAACCACCTTCCCGGCGTTTTTCATGAGGCTGGCCAGCAGCTCGAACTCGCGCGGCGTGAGGTCGATCTCGCCCTTGTCGCCGGCGGCGGTGTGGGCGTCTTCGTCGAGCGTGATGCCGCTGGCGGTGATGGCGTGGCTGGCGCCGGGGAAGTCGCCGCCTGCGCCGCGGCGCAGAAGCGCCCGCACGCGCGCAATGAGTTCGCGCACGCCGAAGGGCTTGGCCAGATAGTCGTCGCCGCCAATCTCCAGCCCCACCACCTTGTCCAGTTCCGTGTCGCGCGCGGAAAGGAACAGCACGGGCACGGTGGTTTTGGAGCGCAGGCGGCGGCACAGCTCGTAGCCGTCCATGCCCGGCAGCATGATGTCGAGCACGAACAGGTCGTAGGCGTTCTTCGTGGCCAGCGCCAGCGCGTCTTCGCCGTTGTCCACGACGTCGGTGTGGAAGCCTTCCTTCTTCAGCGCGTAGCTGACGAATTCCGTGATGGAGGGTTCGTCGTCAACGACGAGGATGCGGTTCGGCGTGTCGTTCATGAGCGGCCTTTCTGTGTATGCGGTGTCATTGGCTCGAAAGCTTGGAGGGCGCGCGTTGCCCGGTTGTTTATAATGACCATTGGCAACTATATCCATTCCGCCCGTTCGCGAAGGAGTTTGTCAAGAATATGTTACTTGCAATCGACGTGGGCAACACGCAAACCGTCATTGGCGTCTACCGCGGGGCCGATCTGGTGGGAATGTGGCGGGTGGCCACCAACAAGCGCCACACGGCCGACGAGCTGCGCATCAAGCTGACGCCGCTGTTCGCGTCGGCGGGGCTTTCCTTCGGCGAGGTGCGGGGTTCGGCGCTGGCCTCGGTGGTGCCGCAGCTGACGCAGGCGTGGGAGCGGGCGCTGCGCGACCTGACGGGAGCCGAGACGCTCACCTGCACCGCGCAGGCGGCTGCGGAGGCGGGGCTGTTCCAAGCGGACTACCCGTCGCTGCGCGAAATAGGCGCCGACCGCGTGGCCGACGCGGTGGCCGCCAAGGCGCGCTACGGGTCGCCGGTGGTGGTGGTGGACTTCGGCACGGCCACCAACATAGAAGTGATCGACCGCGAAGGGCGCTTCGTGGGGGGCGTCATCGCGCCGGGGGTGGAAACGTCGGCGTCTGCCCTGTTCTCGCATGCCACGCGGCTTTCCGCCATCGAGCTGGAAGACCCGCACGCGGCCATTGGCAAAAGCACCGAGGCCGCGCTGCAGGCGGGCATCGTGTACGGCGAGGCCGACCGCGTGGACGGGCTGGTGCGGCGCATCTTCGCGCAGTTGGGCTACGAGGCTTCTGTGGTGGCCACCGGGGGGCTGGCCACGTGCGTGGCCGAGCAGTCAGCCACCATTGCGCACATCGACCCCGAGTTGACGCTCGAAGGCCTGCGCCTCATGGCGTGCGCGGCGCGCGGCTGACGGGCGGGACGCACGCGTTGGCTGCCTGCCTTGCGGGCGTGCTCAGTCGGGTGCAGTGCACCAGCCGTGTCATCGCCGGAGCGTGGGACGCGCCCGGCGCGCTGCGCCGTGGGGTGCGGACGCCGCCCGCACTGCCGGGTGCGGGGGCGCCTGCCGCACCGCCATCGGGCGCCGGCCGCCCGCGTGCGTCGGCTGCCGCGGAGCCGCCCGCTCCACCCGCGTGTACCTTGCCGCCCTTCGATGGCAATCTGCCGCCCTTGGGGGAGAGGGTGCTTTCCTTCCCCGGCAAAGCCGGTAGAATGCAGGGTATCCCGCGAGAAGCCCTTTCCCGAGGGCAGCATGTTGCGGGGGTTCGCGCCCCGTCTTGCGGCCGGGCGCATGCGGCGGCAAGAAGCGCCCGACGGCAAGAAGCATCCGACGAAGCACCTGACGAGAAGCACCTGACGAGAAAGAGAGGCCCTATGCTCAGCGACATCGAGATTGCCCAAGCGACGCAGCCCGAGCACATCGGCGCCATTGCGCGGAAAGCGGGCGTGGACGAGAAGTACTTGGAGCTGTACGGCAACTTCAAGGCGAAGGTGGACTACAATCTGCTGGCCGACGAGCAGCACGAACCGGGCAAACTCGTTTTGGTGACCGCCATCAACCCCACGCCGGCGGGCGAGGGCAAAACCACCACCACCGTGGGGCTGGCCGATGCGCTGGCGCGCCAGGGCAGAAACGTGTGCGTGGCGCTGCGCGAACCGTCGCTCGGCCCCGTGTTCGGCATCAAGGGCGGCGCTGCTGGTGGCGGCTATGCCCAAGTCATCCCCATGGAGGACATCAACCTGCACTTCACGGGCGACTTCCATGCCATCGGCGCCGCCAACAACCTGCTGGCCGCCATGCTGGACAACCACATCCAGCAGGGCAACGAGCTGGGCATCGACGTGCGCAAGATCACGTGGAAGCGCGTGGTGGACATGAACGACCGCCAGCTGCGCAACGTGGTGGACGGCCTGGGCGGCAAGGCCCACGGCATGCCGCGCGAG
>CAJFUR010000134.1 GCA_904420215.1 uncultured Eggerthellaceae bacterium | reverse complement strand
TCAAGGTTCCCGCGGGCGCCCTCCCGGGCCCCGCCGCGCCGCCTCCGGAGAGACGCGCAAGGAGACATGTTACCCTCCCGCCACCCTCCCGTCAAGACCCTTTTTCCGATTTCTGGGAAAAATTTTTCGCTCAAATCGTTCCCAGTTACGCAAAAAGCACTTTGACGTGCGGATTTATGCGCGCCGCCTCAAGGCAGCTTGCATATAATACAGATGCTTCGACCGTTTTGCAAGGGTTAATTTCGATTCTACTCATATTTTTTTCCATCCCCCTTGCGACAGGGAGACCCCCTTGACTCGATGCGGGGCAACCGGCCGACAACCTTGCGACGCACGGGGACGTTTCAGCCTTTGGCATCCTGTCCGGAACCGGTATCATAGGAGCCGGCATTCTATAGCGACATTCTATATATAAAGAGCAATGGGGATGGGCCGGAGCTTGGCAGCAAGACGCGATGCCTGGGAGGCGCGGGCCTCGAAGGCGGATGCGGGCCGGCGGCATGCACGAGTCCCGAAGGCGGAATGCGGGCCGGTGGCATGCCGGGCCTTTCCCGCATCGGCGCATTCGGCTTACGACAGGCCGCAAGGGGCGCGGACGCACCCCCCCCCCCCGCGATGATAACAAGGACGGTGCCCATGGCGAGTGGCTTCGACAACGTGGATGTGCAACCGGCAAGCGCACAGGCGGGCATGCCCGCGCGCGCGTTCACGAGAGAACCGGCAGGCACGCGGGCGAGCGGGCAGGCGAACGCACCGATGGGCGCGCCCGCGAGCGCACCGAGAGGCGCACGGACCGAAAAGCCCGCAAACACGCAGGCGGACGCGCGGACACGGGCGGCGCGGCACACGGCAAACGGCGCGAGCCTTCCGCTGCCGGCACATGCGGCACGCGCCCTTTCCGTTCTGGAAGCCGCCGGACACGAGGCGTGGTGCGTCGGCGGGTTCGTGCGCGACGGGCTGCTCGGCAGGCCCTGCGCGGACATCGACATCGCCACCGATGCGCCGTGGCAAAGCGTCAAGCGGGCTTTCGAAGCGGCGGGGCACCGCGTCCACGAAACGGGGACGGCTCACGGCACCGTCACCGTCGTGGTGGACGGCGTCCCCGTCGAAGTGACCACCTACCGTGCCGACGGCGCCTATGCCGACGCCCGTCACCCCGAACGCGTCTCGTTCGTCGGCAGCATACAGGAAGACTTGGCTCGGCGCGACTTCACCGTCAACGCCCTCGCCTACCACCCGGAGCGCGGGATCCTTGACCCCTTCGGCGGGATGGAGGATTTGAGCCGCGGCGTCCTGCGCACCGTGGGCGACCCGCAGCAGCGCTTCAGCGAGGACGCCCTGCGCATCCTGCGGGCATGCCGCTTCGCCTCGCAGCTGGGGTTCTCCATCGAAGGCGCGACGTTTGCCGCCCTGCTGTCGCACAAGCACCTACTGAACCGCATTTCGGCGGAACGCATCACCCACGAACTCGACGGGTTCCTGCGCGGCGCGCACGTGCACGACGCGCTCATGCTCACGGTGGACGTGCTGGCAATGGCGCTGCCCGAACTGGTGGCCATGAAGGGGCTCGACCAGCGCTCCCCTTACCATATATACGACGTGCTCGAGCATACCGCGTGGACGCTGCAGCACGCACCCGACGACGCGCTCGTGCGGTGGGCGGCGCTTTTCCACGACGCCGGCAAGCCCGCTGCGTTCTTCGTCGGCGAAGACGGCGTGGGGCACGCCTACGGGCACGCCGACGTGAGCGTGCGCTTGGCGCGGGGGGCCTTCGGGTGCCTCCGCCTGCCGAGCGCGTTCTGCGAGCGCGTGCTGACGCTGGTCGCCCATCACGACGACGTGGTGGAAGCCACCCCGAAGGCGGTCAAGCGGGAGATTGCGCGCCTGGGCGGCGACCCGTCGCTGTTCGCGGCGCTTTGCAAGCTCAAGCGCGCCGATTCCCTCGCGCACGCCCCATCCTGCGCCCACCGGGTGCAGCTTGCCGACCAGCTGGAGGAAACGCTCGCCGGCGTGCTGGCGGCAGGCGAGGCATTCTCGCGCAGAAATCTGGCCATAAACGGCAACGACGCGCTGGCACTGGGCGTTCCGCGCGGGCGCATGGTGGGGGAAGCCCTCGACGCGGCGCTGCAGGCCGTCATCGACGAAGAGACAGAGAACTGCCGCGAGGCCCTGCGTGCCTTCGTGCGCGGATGGATGGCCGAACGGGAAGACGCCGCGCACGCGGAGCGCGGGTAACGCCTCCATTGGCGCCGGCCGGCCACTGGATGCGGCGGGGGCGCAGGCGAGCCGAGAGATCCATGCGCAAGCCGACCGACCGAAGGGCCGCACCGCCGGGAAATCGGACGCGCGGAGCGCGGGTAACGCCTTTGCCACTGCGGGGAAACGCGGCCTTCCCGATGGCCCGTTCCCTGCGGCGCGGGAGTGCGACCTTCCTATACTGGATGCCGCAAACGACCGGCATCCCAGAAAGCGAGGGCAGCATGAGCGGCACTATGGAAGCGACGTGGCCGCGCGCAGACGGGCGCGCGAGCAGACACGAAGGCAAGCGTGGGGACGGGCAAGACGGGAACGGGAACGAAGCCGCGACCCCGCGCATCCGCATCGCCACAGACGGGCCTTATCTGGTTTCCGGCGGGGCGACCCTTGACGAGGCGCAGATAGTATCGGTGGAAGGCCACCACGAATACCGCAGGGTCCGCACGTTCGACGTGCGGGAAACCTATGCCCTTTGCCGCTGCGGCAACACCACCACGCCTCCCTTCTGCGACGGGTCGCACAAGACGCACCGGTTCGACGGGGCCGAAGCGGCGTCGCGCGCGCCCTACCGCGACCGCGCCGACGTCTACCCAGGCGCGGGGGCGTACCTGTTCGACGACAACCGCTGCGCCTATGCCCGGTTCTGCCACCGCGAAGACGGCGAGGCGTGGACGCTCACCGAGGAGTCGTCCGACCCCCGCCTCAAGCGGGAGGCCGTGCGCGCGTCGATGGACTGCCCCGCCGGACGCCTCACGCACGTTGACACGCAGGACGCCCGCGTGTACGAACCCGCGCTCGCACCCGGCATCACCCTTCTGCAGGACGTGGACGAGAAGGTGAGCGGGCCTTTGTTCGTGCATGGGCGCATCGCGCTCGAAGCGGCGGACGGCACGGAGTACGAACGGCGCAACCGCTACGCGCTTTGCCGCTGCGGGGTGTCGCGCAACAAGCCGTTCTGCGACGCCATGCACGTGAACGTGGGCTTTGCCGCCAGTTTGGGGTTATAGGGTTATAGGGTTATAGGGCGCGAGAAAGCGCGGACGCAAAAAAATCGAACCCCCAAGACGGGGGTTCGACCAATTCTCTTATGGTGGAGC
>CAJFUR010000133.1 GCA_904420215.1 uncultured Eggerthellaceae bacterium | reverse complement strand
CTTCTCCGACGACGCGAAGAAGCTGGGCGCGCCGCGCGGCTTCCGCATCACGGTGCGCAACGTGAAGGTGTCGGCCGGCGCCGGCTTTGTGGTGGCGCTCACCGGCGACATCATGACCATGCCCGGCCTGCCGAAGGTGCCCGCCGCCGAACGCATAGACGTGGACGAGACGGGCAAGATCTCGGGGCTGTTCTAAAGAGGACGGGGCGGGCCGTGGTGGATGCCACTTTCATAGACGAACTGGCCAGCGCCGCGCCCACGCCGGGCGGCGGGGGGGCGTGCGCGTGCGCGGGGGCGCTCGCGTGCGCGCTGGCGTCCATGGTGGGCAACCTGACGGTGGGCAAGAAGTCCTATGCCCACGTGGAGGACGGCGTGCGCGCCTCGCTGGCGTGTTTGGACGCGCTGCGTGCGCGGATGCTTTCGCTGGTGGACGAGGATGCCCGCGCGTTCGAGCCGCTGGCGGCGGCGTACCGTCTTCCCAAGGCCACGCCGGACGAGGCGGCCGCCAAGAACGCCGCGCTGCAGCAGGCGCTCGGCGGCGCGTGCGAGGTGCCGCTTGCCATTATGCGCGCCGTGGCCGACGCGGTGGACGAGGTTGCCTACTTGGCGGAATGCGGGAGCAGGCTGGCGCGCTCGGACGCCGGTGCCGCGGCGGCCTTGGCGCGGGCGGCCTCCGACGGGGCCAGCCTGAACGTCTACGTCAACTGCGCTTCCATGGACGACGCCGCGCGCGCCGCGCGCTACCGCGGCGAGGCCGACGCGCTGGCCGCCCGCACGCGCGAGCGCTGCGACGAGGTGTTCGACGCCGTGAAGGCTGCCATATCGTGACGCGTTCCCGCCGCCGGCCACGTGCGCAGGACGCGTGCGCGGGACGCGCGCGGGGCTGGGGAAGACGGGAGGCGGTCGCTTCCGGCGGGATGCGCGCGGGATTGCGGGAGGCGGGAATTGGCGTGTGGCGCGGGCAACGCGGCGTGCCGGGTGCCGTCGTGTCGCGAGTGAAGGAGTTTTGCCCATGGCAATGAAGCTGGCCGGCAGGCCCGTGGTGGAAGGCATGGCGTGCAGGCTGGCGCCGCGCATAGACGCGCTCGCGCAGGCGGGCGTCGTGCCCACGCTCGCGCTGGTGCGCGTGGGAGACCGCCCCGACGACGTGTCCTACGAGCGCACTGCCGCGAAGCGCGCCGAAGCGCTGGGCATTGCCGTCAGGCGCACGGTGTTGGACGAGTTCGCCCCACAGGAGGCCGTCGAGGCGGCTGTCGCCGCCGCGAACGCCGATGCGTCCGTGCACGGCTGCCTGCTTTTCCGCCCTTTGCCCCCGTTCGTGGACGAGGCGCGCGTCTGTGGGCTGCTTGCGCCCGAGAAAGACGTCGATGGCATCACGTTCGCGTCGCTGGCCTCGGTGTTCACCGACGGCAGAGAGGGCTTCCCTCCGGCCACGGCGGCCGCCTGCCTGGAGATGCTCGACCACTACGCCATTCCCGTTGAGGGCAGGCATGTGGTGGTGGTGGGCCGCAGCCTGGTGGTGGGTAAGCCGGTTGCCATGATGCTGCTACGGCGCAACGCCAGCGTGACCGTGTGCCATTCGCGCACCGGCGACCTTCCGGCGCTCATGGCGTCGGCCGACATCGTGGTTTGCGCGACGGGACGCGCCCGTGCGTTCGGGCGGGAGTGCTTCCGGGCCGGCCAGGTGGTGCTGGACGTGGGCATCAACTTCGACACGCAGGGCAACCTCTGCGGCGACGTGGACTTCGCGGCGGTGGAACCCGTGGTGGAAGCCATCACGCCGGTGCCGGGGGGCATTGGCTCGGTGACCACGTCGGTGACCATGGCGCACGTGGTGGAAGCGGCCGAACGGCAGGCGGCGGCGCGCGCCGCCCGGTAGGGCGCCGGCGCAAGGAATAGCAAGGAGTTGCGGGGAGCAAGGGGCCGCAGGGGGAATGCGGGGCGCCCTTCGTCTCCCGGAAAGGATTGGTGCAGTTCGCATGGCGTGTCTCACTCCCACTCAGATAACCGACAACTACCTGTCCGCCTCGGTGGGCAAGGCCACTTCGCCGCTCTGGCGCCTGTTCGTGCTGGGCGTGGCCGCAGGCGTGCTCATCGGCTTGGGAGCGGTGAGCTCGTCAACGGCCGCGCACGCGCTCACCGACACGGGCATGACAAGGCTGGTGTCGGGCGCGGTTTTCCCCATAGGGCTGATCATGGTCATCTTGCTGGGGACGGAGCTGTTCACCGGCAACGCGCTCATGGTGACGGCCGCAATCGCGCGGCGCATCACGTGGGGGCAGCTTCTGCGCAACTGGGTGGTCGTGTACGCGGGCAACTTCGTGGGGGCCGTGGCGCTGGCGGCCTGCATGGCCTTCTTCGGGCAGCTGGACATCGGCGGGGGCGACCTTGCGGTTTACACGGCGAAGGTGGCGGCCAACAAGGTGGGGCTTTCCTGGGGCAACGCGTTCGTGCTGGGGATCTTCTGCAACATCATGGTGTGCGTTGCCGTGTACCTGTGCAACACCGGGCAGGACACGGCGGGCAGGGCGGTGGGCGCCTACCTGCCCATCTTCGGGTTCGTGGTGGCGGGCTTCGAACACTGCGTGGCGAACATGTACTACATCCCGGCCGGCATCTTCGCCGCCGCGAACCCCGCCTATGCAGCGGCCATTGCGGACGCGGGCATCAACGTTGCCCTGTTGAACTGGGGAAGCTTCATCACGGCCAATCTCGTTCCCGTGACTTTGGGCAACATTTTGGGCGGCGTGCTGGTGGGGGTTATCATGTATGCGGCGCATGCGACCCGCTCCAAGGCCGACTGAGGGCCGTGCGGGGCGTGGCGCTCAGTCGGCGAGGGTGTGCCGGCGGGGGCCCGCCGATGGGGCGTGCCGACGGGAGCCCTCCGGCGAAGGTGCTGCGCGCATGGCGGGTGCTGCAGGGGCGCCCGCCGGCGAGGGCGCCGCACGGACAAGGAACTCATAAGAAACGGATGATAGGCATTGGCTTGAAATAGTGTATGTTGGTGAAGCCACCGCCAAGACCATTGCAAGGAAATGAGAACCTTTCGTGAGCACCGAAGACGGCAAAGGAAAGACAAGCTGGGGCATTGGAGCGCCCTGCATAATGTGCCTTGCTTGCTTGTGGTCGTGGATGAGCGTGACCGGGGGGCTGGCCGTTGGAACTATAGGCTCGCCAGAGTTCGCCTCGTTCGTCTTCTCGGCCACCCCCGTGTTTGTTGCCGCCGTGCTGTTTCTGCAGGTTGCTGCTGTGGGAAAACGCTTGCCGTTCGCGCGATCAACGGCGGCGCTGGGGCTTTGGGGTTCTTTGGGTGGCATGCTCGTTGTGGCGGGTCAAGCGATGTCCTATGCTGCTCCCTGGGGTTTGGCGTGTTTGGTGGGCCTGCCGCTGACTGCCTACGCTCTGGCGCTTCTTTTGGACGCATGTGTTTTTGCCATGGCATTTAAATCCAATTGCGCGCCCCTGCTTTTGGTGGGCGTGTCTTTTCTGCTGCAGGCGCTTCTCAGCATAGTCGTAGTGGCGTCTCCGGTGGAGGTGCGGCTTGTTTGCGAGGTGGCGCTTCCGGCGGTGGCGGCTCTCTCGTTGCAGATGCTCCCGTCGGCCTCTCCGTCCGTCGGTGCGGGCACGGGGTCCTCGAATGCCGAAACTCCGCCGCTTTCTCGCATGTGCTTGGGCATTTTCGCATATAGCTTCGTCATGATGGCTGTTTGGTATCTTATTGAGCCTCCTTTCGACTTGGTCTCGCACAACCAAATGATCCTTGTTCGATCCATTGGGGTTGTCGTTGCTCTTGCCGTGCTTTTGGTGGCCGAGATTCTGGCCCAGTTGCGCCGGGCTACGCTGCTTTCCGTAATGGCAGCCAAGGTGGTGCTGTTCGTCATTCTCATCGGCGTTGCCTGCGGCGTCGTGCTTTTCCCGCTCATCGGGGTCGATGCTGGCGTCATTGACGACGCAGCCAATTTCCTCTTTCAGACACTTGTTTTTGCCTCCGTCATCAAGCTTGCACGGTGCACGGGGGCTTCGTCGCATGTGCTGCTGGGCTCCATGGTGGGAACGCTTCTGCTCGCCCAAGTGTGTGCGCAGGTTGTTTCCGCCGCGCTCTTGCATCCTCTGCTTGACGTTGTTGGGCGCGAGAGCCTTGGCGTAACTCTCATGTTGCTGGCTGCCGGTGCAAGCCTGTTCGTCGTATCTCCGCCTCGGGTCCGGTCATTTTCCCTTTCGAACGCAGGAAAAACGGCATCGCCAGATTCCGTCCAAGAGGCTGCTCGGCCTGCGCAGATACCTTGGGCAAGCGCTTTCGGTCTTACCCCGCGCGAAATCGATGTGGCCGAGTTGCTGGTGCGCGGGCGCAGCCTCCCGGCCATTCAGGAGCGCCTGTGCATCTCCGAGGGGACCGTCAAAACCCATCTTCGCCATATCTACGAGAAGATGCAGGTGCATACCAAGCAAGAGTTCCTGGACAAGGCAGAGTCATACGCTTTTCATGACGGTCGAGAAGAATGGGAATCATAACATTGGAGAGATGGCGCTAGCGGCGTCGTCTGGCATCCTCCTTGTGGAAGGGCGCGACTTGCGACAGTCGAGCCGAAACGAAACACAAGGAGGGAATTGCATGGACATTTCGAGAAGGCGTTTTCTTGCGGCCGCCGGAGCAACGGGAGCGCTCGCCGCAATGGGGCTTGCAGGCTGCTCGAACTCGCCGAAGCCCGCCGATGGGGAAACGGCCGAAAACTCGCAGGACACCGTCGATCTGTCGGGCGCAACGCAGGTCGAAGCCGATATGGTGGTAGTCGGGTCGGGCACATCGGGCCTGATAGCTGCCACTCGCGCCGCCGAAAAGGGCTCCCGCGTCGTGCTGCTTGAGAAGCTTCCCGAGACGGCGGTGGGCGGCTGTTCGCGGTACACCGCCGGTTTCGCCGCATTCGAGGCATCGGACAACAAGGGGCTTGAAGGCGCCATGTCCATCGAAGACTACATGGGCATCCAGATGGAATATCACCGCAATGCATGCAATGCCGAAATCGTGCGCGCTTATGCCGAGTATTCGGGTCCTGGTACTGACTGGCTGATCGATCAGGGGGTTCAGTTCAATGTGCTTGGCAGCGTGCATCAGCCGGTTGCTCCGGAAGTCTCCGGTGCCGGGTTGACGGGGCCGGGCCTTATCGATGTGGTGTACGAGAAGGCCAAGGAATATGGGGTAGACTTCCGCTTCGAAACCGAGGCGCTTGACCTTATTGCGGAAGAGGGCGCCGTTGTCGGCGTGAGCGCAAAAACCAAGGACGATGAGATTTTGGCCATAAACGCGCCTGTTGTCGTGTTGGCTACAGGAGGCTTCGGCGCCAACAAAGACATGTTCGAGGAGGAAACGGGCGTAAGCTACGACGTGGTGGAGTTCTATGGGCCGTCCAACGTTCCCATGGGGGACGGCATCCGCATGGGGCTGAAATTGGGGAGCGCCCAGCATCATCCCAATGCCGTCAGCTATGCGAATCTCAAGTTGGCCGATTTTCCTGGAGAGTCGGCGCCCGAGAACATCTTGTTCGCAAAGCAGCAGCCGCTCGTGTGGGTAAATGGACGCGGGAAGCGTTTCGTCTCCGAGGAGCTGTGCACTGTGGCCGACTGGACGCTCAACGGCGAAGCCGTCAGCCAGCAAGACAAAGTGTTCAGTGTTTTCGACAGCGCGTTTCTGGAACGCATTGCCACGGAGGGGCCTTGGCAGGGCCAGCTGTTCACTGAAATCGAGGAAGGCAAGCCCATTCCTTCGGCTGCCGATATCGCCCAAGCCGTCATAGACGATTCAGGCTATTCGTGCTACAAGGCCGACACCCTTGAAGAGCTTGCCGATCAGGCTGGCATCGATCCGGCGCAACTCAAGGAAACCATCGATGCCTACAATGGCTATTGCCAGTCGGGCATCGACCTCGAATTCGGCAAGCCGGCCGAGCATTTGGTCGCCGTGTCCAAGCCCCCGTTCTATTGCTTCAAGAACAAGCTTGCGTTCTATAACACCCTTGGCGGATTAAAGGTCGATAACGAGTGCCGGGTGTTGCGCATGAGCGATGGCCAGCCCATTCCTAGCCTGTATGCCGTTGGCTCAGATGCGGGTGGGGCGTTCGGCTACTATTACAACTCGTCCGTTACTCCCGGCGAGATGCAAGGCTGGTGCGTGGCCAGCGGCTTCATCGTTGGCGATGCGGTATCGTAACGTTTCTGCGGACGGCGCGGGCGCTGTGGGGGCGCCCGCGCTGCGTGTGGGTGGGCGCCCCCGGATGGCGCGTTCCTGCTTCCCCTATTCCAAAACCGTCAGTTCGTGAGGGTAGGCGTTCAGGATTTCGCAGCCGTCTTCGGTGACCAGCACTAAGTCCTCTATGCGCACGCCGAATTTCCCGGGCAGGTAGATGCCGGGTTCTATGGAAAACACCATGCCGGGCTGCACGGGCGCGTCATGCGCGGCGGACACGTCGCCCGGCTCGTGCACGTCGAGGCCGATCTGATGGCCCAGGCGGTGCGTGAAACAGGGGCCGTATCCCGCTTCCTCAATGACGGAACGTGCGGCGGCATCTATGTCGCAGAAGCGCACGCCGGGGGCCACGAGCGCGCAGGCGGCCTCGTTCGCGCGCCGCACCGTTTCGTACACCTCGCGCTGGCGCTCGTCTACGGAGCGGAAGAAGAACGTGCGCGTCATGTCCGAGCAGTAGCCGTCCTGACGGCAGCCTACGTCGAACAGCACCGCGTCGCCGGCATGCAGCGGCGTGTCGTCTGGCTCGTGGTGCGGATTGGCTGCGTTGGCGCCGAAGCTGACGATGGGGGCGAACGAATGCCCCTGCGCGCCCAATTCGCGGTAGACGCCTTCCAATTGCGCGGCCACTTCGGCTTCGGTCACGCCTTCGCGCACGAGTTCTTGGAAGCGCGCCATGGCGGCGTCGTTCGTATGGGAGGCGGCGCGCATGCGCTGCCGTTCGTCGGCGTCCTTGAGCGCGCGGGCGTCGTCCACGCACTGCGAAGACAGCACGAACCCTGCGGCGGCTTTGCGCTCCATGAGCGGAATGAGGAAGCGCGCGGGCAGGTTTTTGTCGCAGCCGAGCGGCAGCGCGGGGTCGCACGCGCCGGCCACCAGCTCAAGCGGGTCTTCGCCGTCCTTGAAGGAAAGCACCCGACAGGAAACGCCCTCCGTCAGGGGGAACAGCTCGTTGCGCACGAGGACGGGCTTGCGGCCGGCCGCCGCGAGAAGGCCCAGGAAACGCTCTCCCGGTTCCACGTAGAAGCCGGTCAGATATTGGATGGAACGGGGGTCGCACACGAGCATCTGGGAAAGCCCCGTCGCTTCCAAGTTGCCCAGCACGGCGGCGAGGCGCGCTTCGTGTGGGGCGTGGGACGCCGGCGCGGCAGGCGTAGTGCCGGCGGCGGGAGAGGCGGCAGCGCCGGCGTCGGCGGCGCTGCCGCTGGTGGTGTCGATGCTGGCGGCGTTGGCGGTGTTGGCGCTGGTGGCACCGGCAGTACTGGCATTGACGCCGCTGGTGGCGTGGTCGGCGTGGTCGGTCATGGAGGGCTCCTGTCTACTCGTGCGTTCCCTTGAATTTCGGGTTTGCGCGTGGTACCATGCAAATACCGGCAAAGCCCGTGGCTGGTCAAGCTCTGGCGGGCGGCGCGGTTTTTGAATTAGGAAGCCCGGTGCCCGCCGGGCTTTCCCTTTTCTCCCGCTTCCGTCCGGTAACGCTTATAGTTCTTCCACCGTTCGAGAACGAACTCTGCAACGGTTGCGCATGCTGCGAGGGCATAAAGAATTTCAAGGAATTCTCCCATAGGCAGTACTCCTTTCGCAAGAAGCGCCGCCCGCGTTCGGACTTTGCCGGATACCCATTGTAGCAAATCCCGAACGAAATTGCACGGTAATGCAATTAGTTTTCCAGAAAAGGAAGGCGGCGGAAGGCCGGGGTTGTAGGCCAAATGGGCTGATGAAGTCAAACGTGGGTTATAGGACAAAGCGTGTTGATAAAATCAGATATCATCCCAGTTCAAATGCCCCAAGTAGGCTCTGAGAGTTCATGCGTTCCAACTTTGCAGGCTGTTCCGGGGTTTGTTTCGGGGTCTGCCCCGCATGCGCGCGGCGTGCGGAGCGCGCCCAGCGGCGGCACCCGTCCAACGGCGGCACTCGCTCAGCCGCGGCGCCCGCCCAGCGGCACCCGCCCAGCCGCGACACCCGTCCAGCGACGACGCCCGTCCAACGGCGGCACCCGTTCGGCGGCATCCGGCCATGCATCCGTGCAGCTTGCGTGACCATCTGGAGGATGCAGGTGCAGGGGCGGCCGGGTTGGCGTATCATGGCATTCACCATGAATGGACTCACGTACATACGCAAAACCACCTCGCCGGAGGCGACCAAGCAGCTGGCCGCCACGCTCGCGCCGCACCTGAGGGCGGGCGACGTGGTGGTGCTGGGGGGCGACTTGGGCGCGGGCAAGACGCAGTTCGTGCAAGGGGTCGCCGCCGGTCTGGGCATTCGCGACCAGGTGACTAGCCCCACGTTCAACATCCTGCTCGCCTATGCCGGAGGGTCGCTGCCGCTGTACCACTTCGACCTGTACCGGCTGGAACACCCCGACGACTTGGAAGACGTCGGCTATTTCGAAACCCTCGACGGCGACGGCGCGTCGTTCGTGGAGTGGGGCGGGAAGTTTCCCGAGGCGCTTCCCTACGGCTATCTTGAGGTGGTGCTGGAATCCGACGAGCAGGGCGTGCGCACGGTGCGCACGCACGCTTACGGGGAGCGTTCGCGCCAGCTGCTGTTCCTGTGGGCGAAGGATTCCAAGTCTCGCCTGATGAGGGTTTGACCAACCGCTTTCCGACCCACTTACCGACCCGCTTTTCGGCCCGCTTTCTGCAAAGGTTCCCAATCATGACCGATACCGTTTCCCCGCTGTCCGACAACCCGACTGCCGACGTTTCGGCTGCCGGGACTTTGACTGCCGACGACCCAGCCGATGCATGCGAAGGCGTTTCCCGCGCAGCCGATGGCCACGGGGGCGTCGCAGGGGCTGGCGGGCGTTCGCGCGCGACGGATGCGGAGCGCGTCTCGCCTGCAGCCGATGGGTCGTGTGCCCCCCGTGCAGCCGGCGACATGCGCGAGCCCGCGTCCGGCGGCGCGGTTGCGCAGGGAGCGCGCTTCGCGCTGGCGTTCGACACGGCCAACGAGGTGATAGCCATTGGGGTGGGCCGGCTGGTGCCGGGCGCGGTTCCTGCGGTGGAGGCGGTTGCGTCCGTGGAGGTGGAGGCGCGCCGCGCTTCGAACACGCAGCTCCTGCCGCGCATCGACGCGCTTTTGACCGACTGCGGCGTCGGGCGCGGCGACATCGCCTGCGTCGTCTGCGGCCGTGGGCCGGGATCGTTCACGGGCGTGCGCATCGCCATGGCCACGGCGAAGGGCATCGCCTCGGCGCTTGGCGTGGGGCTTGTCGGCGTGTCGTCACTCGATGCGGTGGCGTGGGGCGCGTGGCGCGGCGGCGCGCGCGGGCGCATGCTGGTGGTGGCGGACGCCATGCGCAAGGAAGTGTATCCCGTGCGCTTCCACGTGGCCGACGGCGGCGTGGAGCGCTTGGAGGCCGACCGCGTGGAGAAGGCCGACGCGGCCGCCGCCCGGCTGTGCGCGGAAGGCGGGCCGACGCTTGCGGTGGCGGGCGATGCCCTGCGCAAGTACGCGGAGCTGTTCTCCCCGTGCGGCGCGTTTCTGCCCGAAACGGCGTGGACGCCTACGGGCGAAGGGCTGCTGCTGGCGCTGCAGGCGGCATGGCGCGCGGGCGCGGCCGACCCGCTGGACGCCCGCCGGCACCACCCCGCTCTCGCGCTGCCGGTGTACACGCGCCTTTCCGACGCCGAGGAGAACGAGCGCGCCCGCTTGGCGAAAAGCGAGCCGAAGAACTTGGTCGCCGGCGTGCAGGACGTGCCGCCGCACGGCGTCGCCGCTGCGGGCGGCGGAGAATCTGCCAGCGGCGCCGTTTCCGGCGGGGTGCCGTTGCCGGTCGTTGGCGCCGACGCTGCCGCCGCCGCTGCTGCTGCTGCCACCGAGCGGGCTTCCATGCATGCGACGGCTCGCCTGGCGGCGCCCGCCGACGTGTGGGGCGTGGTGTACCGGCCGCTCGATGCGGCGCACGTTTCCGCCGTGGCCGCATTGGAGCGGGAGGTCATGGGATCGGACGCTTGGAACGAAGCGCTCGTGGCCGATGAACTCGCGCGTCCCGACCGCGTCTGGTGGATGGCTCTTGGTTCCGCCGTCCTGCCGGACGGCGGACCTGCCGACGCTGCGGCCTTCCGTGGCACCCGCCCCGGACGCGCTGACGGCGGCTTGCGTACCGAAGTACGCGGCGCCTCCGCCATCACGTCCGCTGCGGGCACCACGGAAGCCCTCGCTGACTCACTGCGCCAACCTGCGACAGGGGGTCAACTTGCAGCAGGGGGGCAACCTGCGGCGGAAGGTCGGCTTGCGGCAGAGGGCCAGCCTGCCACAAGCCAGCCGGCGGCCTGCGGGCGGCCCGCGGGCTCCGCCGACATGCAGCTGCTCGGCTATGCGGGGGGCTGGGTGGTCGATGGGGAGGTGCAGGTCCTCAAAGTGGGGGTTGCGTCCGAGGCGCGGCGCCGCGGCATCGCGCGCGAGCTGTTGGCGCGCGTGGCGGCCGACGCGCGCGACCTGGGCGCTTCGGCATGCTCTTTGGAAGTGCGCGCGGGCAACGCGGGCGCGCAGGCGTTCTACCGGGCGCTGGGGCTGGCGGAGGTCGGCGTGCGCCCGCGCTACTATTCCGACCGAGAGGACGCGGTCATCATGAGGGGCCCCTTGCCGGTGGCCGTGCGCGACGTGGCGGGCATGGCGCTGCAGGTGGACGCCGCCCGCGCTGAGTCGCTTTTGGCGCGCGAATCGGTGCGGATTGGCACGAAATGCGCGGTTCCTGCAGAACCCGCTTCTCCTTCGCTGCCTACTTGGGGGAAAAGCCCAGATCACGGTTTTCTCTTGCCTGCTTCGTATGGGGAAAATGTCGAAAATCGTGCAATTTGCGCCACTCCGGACGACACTGTCCCAGAGGGCACCGTCCCGGACGGGGCCACTCCGGATGCCGTCATCCCGGACGGGGCCACTCCGGATGCCATCATCCCGGACGGGGCCACTCCGGATGCCACCGCCCCGCGCGCTGCTGCCACCCTGCGCGCTGCCGTCCCACACGCTGTTGCCGCTCCGCATGCTGCTGCCCCGTGTGACGTCGCGCCACGCGCCGTCGCGCGTCAAGATGCGTCTTGCCCCCCCGCCGCGTCCGCTCCCCTCGCCGCCGCCCGCCCGCTCATTCTGGCCATCGAGTCGTCGTGCGACGAGACGGCGGCTGCCATCGTGGACGGCGCGGGCAATCTGGTGGCCGATGTGGTGGCCTCCCAGATAGACTTCCACGCGCGTTTCGGCGGCGTGGTGCCCGAAATTGCCAGCCGCAAGCACATCGAGGCCATCTGCGGGGTGTGCGACGAGTGCCTCGACGTGGCCGCCGCGCATCTTGGCGTGCCGGGCCTGACGTGGCGCGACCTCGACGCGGTGGCGGTCACGTATGCTCCGGGGCTGGTGGGGGCGCTGGTGGTGGGCGTGGCGTTCGCCAAGGGAGCGGCATGGGCGGCCGGCTTGCCCTTCATCGGCGTGAACCATTTGGAAGGGCACCTGTATGCCAACAGGATAGGCGCGCCCGATTTCGCCCCGCCGGCGGTGGTGTCGCTGGTGTCGGGCGGCAACACCCTGCTCGTGCACATGAAGGACTGGGGTGACTACGAAACGCTGGGCGCCACCATCGACGATGCGGTGGGGGAGGCGTTCGACAAGGTGGCAAAGGCGCTGGGCCTGGGCTATCCCGGCGGCCCGGTCGTCTCGCGCGAGGCGGCCAAGGGCGACGCCGGGGCCATCGCGTTCCCGCGCGCCATGTTGCATTCGGGCGATTTGCGCTTCTCGCTTTCGGGTCTGAAAACAGCCGTGGTCACCTACATCAACAACGAGCGCGCGGCCGGGCGCGAGCCCGACGTGCCCAATGTGTGCGCCAGCTTCCAGCAGGCCGTGGTGGACGTGCAGGTGGCGAAGGCGCGCGCGGCGCTCGAGCAGACCGGCGCGCCCACGTTCTGCCTTGGCGGCGGCGTGGCGGCGAACCCGGTGCTGCGCGCCGCCTACGAGCGCCTTTGCGCCGAGATGGGCGTGCGCCTGGTGCTGCCGCCGCTTTCCGCATGCGGCGACAACGCCGGCATGATTGCGCTCGTGGCTCTCGACCGCTATCGCCAAGGCGCGTTCTTCGGCCTCGACGCCGACGCGCAGGCCCACGCGAACTTGGACGAGCCGTACTGACTGCGCTTCGCGCCCGGTGGGAAGTGATCGCCCGCGTGGAAGGCGCTCACGTCGTGCGCCGCGGGGGCGTCGATCGGCGCGCTTTCGGTGGGCCGCTTGCCGTCGGCGTCTCCGCTCCGCCGCGCTCCGTCGCTTCCGCTCCGCGGCACACCGGCACGCCGGCACGCCGGCACCTCCGCTGCGCCCCGCCCCGGCGACTCGGCGCGCCGGGGTTCAGGCTTCCGGCTTCCTTGCCACGTGGACGGCGGCGATGCCGCCGGTGTAGTTCTTCCATTCCACGTCCGCGAAGCCGGCTTCCTCCATCATGCGCGCAAGCCCCTGCTGGTCGGGGAACGCCCTGATGGAGCGCGCCAAATACACGAAGCCGTCGCGGTCGCCCGTGATGAGGCCGCCCCAGAAGGGAATGAGGTGCCTGAGGTAGAAGTGGTACAGCGCCCGCCACAGGCGGTTTTGCGGCGTGCTGAACTCCAGGCACACGAGCGAGCCGCCCGGCTTCAGCACGCGGAACATCTCCGCGAGCGCGCGGTCGCGCTCGGGCATGTTGCGGATGCCGTAGGCCATGGTGACGGCGTCGTAGGACGCGTCGGGGTAGGGGATGTCCTGCGCGTCCACCACTTCGAAGTCCACCGGCACGCCGCACGACGCGCCCTCGGCGCAATGCATGCGCGCCACGTCGAGCATTTCGTCCACGAGGTCGGTGCATTGGATGTGCCGCGGGCGCTTCGCGCGGGCCACGGCGAACGTCACGTCGCCCGTGCCGCCGGCGATGTCGAGCACGTCCGCGTCGGGGCCGATGGGGGCCTGCCGCATCATGCCGGCAAGCCACGCCCGGTAGGCGCCGAAGCTGGAAACGGCGTTGAACCGCTCGTATTTCTTGGCAATGGCCGAGAATATGCCCTTCACGCGATCGGACGAAAGTTCCGCAGGCGCTTCCCTGCCAGTGGCGGTGTCGATGCTCATGGATGCTGCTCCGTTGGGTGCTTGCCGTTTTCTGAACGTTCAGTATAGGTCACGCCAAGTGCAAATGGGCGAGCGAGGGAAAACTCCGCCGCATTTCCAGCGGCGCCCCTCCCTTGCCCGGCGCCGTGCGCAAAGGCACGCCGCGCGGGACGCGCCTTCGCGCTTCCGCGCTCACTTTTTCCGGTCGCGCAGTTTGTCCAGTTTGCGGGCGTCGCGGGCGCCGCTGCGGCCGCCGGCTCCCTTGAAGCCGCTCGCGTCGCGCGGGGCGCGAGCCTGCCGCCCGCCCGCCGTGCGCCCGCTGGCCGCGCGCTGCCCGCCTGCCGGGTCCCCGTCCGCCGCACCCGCGCTCGCCGCCTGCCCGCCGGCCTGCGCGCGTTCGCGCTCCTCGGCCATCATCTGTTCCAGCAGCGGGTCGCGCTCCACCGTGCGCTGCGCTTCGGCGCGGATGGCCGCCGCCTCGCCCACGCCCACGGCCGTTCCCGCACGTCCGGCCTCGAGCGATGCCAGTCCGGCGTCGAAGGCCGCGTTCGTGTTCTCGCGCGAGAACCCCGGCGCCACCACGCTGCCGAACGCGGCCACCTGCGCGCCGTCCTTGTCGGCAAGGGCCCGCCCGTCGCCCATGCCGTCGGTGGCCATGCCCTTGAAGGTGCACCTCGGCGTCCCGTCGGCGTTCCATGCGGGCGAAAGCGCGCCGTTTTCCTGCTCGGGATAGGCAAAGCCGCTGGCCGCCGGGCGCCACTTCCCGGAAAGGCGCGCCAGCGCGTTGGCGGGCTCGTTGGAAAGCCACAGCTTCGCCAAATGCCCCACGTGCGTCGGCTTCACGTTGAAGGCCCAGTTCAACTCCGACTTCTCGGCCACCGTGCTCTCGGAGAGGCGCTCGAACTCCTCCTTGAGCGCGCCCAGCCGCGCGTCGATGCGGCCCACTCCGTTGCGCAGCACGTCGTCCAGCCGGTTCATCTGCTCGCGCGCCTGCCGGATGCGCGCGTCCACGCCCGCTGCCATGCCCGCGTCCAGAATGCCGTGCTCGCCCTTGATGCGGTTGAGGTCGAGCGCCGCGTCGTAGGTGGCGTCCACCATCTCGTCCACCGTCATGTAGGCGCTCTCGTAGTTCATGATGTGCTTCCACGAGGGCAGGATCATGCGCTCGCGGTGCTCCTCGAACGTGCGCGCGCGCAGGCGGTAGCCGTACTTCTCCGGGTTGTCGAACGCGATGGATCCCACGTCCAAAAACGGCGCCATGGGGCTGGTCAGCACCACCAGCCGTGGGTCGTAGCCCACGCGCTCGTACAGATGCTGCACGTAGGCGCCCGTCTCGCGCACGCTGGCCGCCGTCTGCTTGGGAATGCCGGTCATGAAGTACAGGTCGAACCGCTCGCAGTTGGGGTGGGAAAGCGCGTCTGCAATGGTGTCTTCCAGCTCGCGCATGGTGTAGTGTCCCTTGCCGAAGGCCGCCCGCACGTCATCGTCGTGGCTTTCGGCGGAAATTTCCACCGACCAGCTGCTCAGGTTGTCGTCCAGAAGCTGGTAGAACTCGTCGCCGCCCGGCGGCGGGCCGAAGAACTCGAAGCCGATGGGGTTTCTCACCTTGCCCTTGAGGCCCGTGACGAAGCGGCGCGTGTAGTCCTCGCCCGCCTGCAGGAAGTCGTTCAGCACGAAGATGGGCCCCCACACGTGGTTCTGCACGTGTTCGATGTCGCGCACGAGCAGTGCCGGGTCGCGCCATGCCACGCGCCGGCGGCCGAAGTGGTTCTTAAACGCGTAGGCGGACCCGCCGCAGGTGGCGCAGTTGCGCGCGCAGCCGCGGCAGGTGAGGCTGGCCGTCACGGGGTAGGAAAGCCACCCCTTCATGGGCAGGTAGCTGGTCATGTCGTGGTGGCGCAGCACGCCCTTCATGGGGTAGTCGTAGTCCAGCGAGATGGCGTCCATGTCGTCGGGCACCCACGAAAGCGGGTTGATGCGCACGTTCCCTTCGGCGTCTTTCCACGTGAGGTTGGGGATGTCGGAAAGGTCGCCCACCGGCGTGTGCGTGCGTTCGGCGCGCGCGATGCGCTCCACCAGCATGCGCATGGGTTCTTCGGTGGAGTCGCCGCGCACCACGTAGTCGATGCAGTCGTAGGCGATGAGGTCCTCGTGGAAGATCGACGCCGACAGCCCGCCGAACGACACGGGCACGTGCGGATGCAGCCTCTTGAGGATCTTCGCCACCTCGATGGAGCCGTGGCAGTGCGGCATCCAGTGCAGGTCGATGCCGAACATGCGCGAGTCCAGCTTCGCCAGGTTCTTCTCCACGTCGAAGTTCTTCTTGTGCAGCATCATGGAGGCCAGGTTGTAGATGCGCGCGCGCAGCCCGTGGCGCTCCAGGTACTCGCACAGCGTGGTGAGGCCCAGCGGGTACATTTCGAAGATGGGCGTGGAGGGCACCATGTCGGACACGGGGCCGTACATGATGGAGCGCTCGCGGAAGTCGTAGGTGGCGGGCGCGTGGATGTATGTCATGTCAAGGGTTTGCATGGCAGGAAAGTATAGCCCAATCGCGTGCGTTGCGCCCGCTGCCGCGCGCTTCCGCCGCAAAGCTTCCACGTGTGTCCACGCCCCGCTGCGCTGGCGGCTTCCGGCGCCGCGCCCTCGCGGCCTGCTCCCGTTCGCGCGTGACCTCCCGCGGCTGCGCCCGCCGCCGCCCGCCGCCGCACCCGCGTCCTCGCGCACCCGCGCACCCGCGTACCCTCGCATAGTTGTCCTTCCCATCGTTGTGGTTGTCCTTCCCCTCGCGCACCCGCGCACCCACGCGCCCTCGCACCCGCGCACCCTCGCACCCACGCGCCCTCGCACCGATTGGGCTCTGTGTTTTCGCGGGAGAGGGCACAAGCGGTGCTATCATACGAGTCTACACGTAACACGGAAGACGAGCGGGGGCCATCATGCTGCTGTGCGCACAATACATCCTGCCCATCACGTCCGAACCGTTCCAAGACGGCGCCGTCCTCGTCCGCGACGGCCTCATCCGCGACATCGGCAAGGTGGACATGCTCAAGCTGCGCTACCCCGAGGAGGACGTGGTCGATTTCGGGCTGGCGGCCCTCATGCCGGGCTTGGTGGACTTGCACACGCACTTGGAGAACTCGGTCATGCGCGGCATCGTGCACGACGTGCCCTACACCACGTGGGTCGTATCGGTTGCGGAAAAGGCCGCGAAAATGGATGTGGGCGACTGGTACGACTCCGCCATCCTGGGCGGCCTCGATGCGCTTTCCAGCGGCATCACCTGCGTGGCCGACATCACGGTGACCGGCGCCGCCTGCACCGCCACGCAGAAGCTGGGCCTGCGCAGCGTCATCTACCGCGAAGTGGGCGCCATGGACAAGCGGCGCATCGACTACGCCATGCGCATGGCGGAAAACGACATCATGCACTGGCGCGAGGAAGTGGACGCCGACCGCATCACCATCGGCATGGCCCCGGCGGCCATCTACACGTGCCATCCTTCGGTTTTCGGCCGCGTGGCCGAGTTCACCGAGCGCGAGAAAATGCCCATGGCCATGCATCTGGCGGGCAGCCGCGAGGAATACAGCTTCACCAAGTACGGCTCGTCGCCGTTTTCCGTGCACGGCATGGACACCAAGCGCGGCTACGTGGAAATCCCCCCGTGGCTTCCCACGGGCGCTTCGCCTGTGCGCTATGCGCTGAACTGGGGAGCGTTCGAGACGTCCAACATGCTGGCCATCCACTGCGTGCACGTGGATGAGGACGACGTGAAGAAGCTGAAGGAATACGACGTGGCCGTGGCGGTGTGCCCCCGCTGCAATGCGCAGCTGGGCATGGGCGTGGCGCCGGTCAACGAGTTTCTGCGCGCCGACTTGCGCCTGGGTTTGGGCACCGATTCGCCAGCTGCCACCGACTCCACCGACATGCTGGCGGAAATGCGCCTGGGCATGCTGGTTCAGCGCGCCGTGAACGTGAGCGAGTTCCTGGATTCGTCCACCATGCTGGAAATGGCCACCTTGGGCGGGGCGCGCGCCCTGCGGCTGGACGACAAGATAGGTTCGCTCGACGTGGGCAAGCGCGCCGACATCATTGCGGTGGACCTGTCCAGTTCGCACCAGACGCCCACCACCGACCCCGTGTCGGCCGTGGTGAACACCTGCAGCGGAACCGACGTGCTCATGACCATGGTGGACGGCAGGCTGCTCTACGAGAAGAACAAGTGGCACGTGGACGTGGAAGTGGCGAAGAACATCGCCCGCGTCATAGAAATCCGCGGCAAATTGAGGCTGTAGATCGAGGTCGGGACACATGGCTAACAACAAGCAGCAGGGCAAACAGAAACTGAGCGCGAAGCAGAGAAGCGAGCGCATCCGTGCCGCTCAGGAGCGCGAGGCGCGCGCAAAGGCCCAGCGCGAACGCGCCGAGCGCACCAAGAAGATATTCACCGTGGTGGTGTGCGTCGTCTTGGTTCTGGCCCTGGGCATTCCCACCATGGCCATTGCGGTGCTGGGTTCGTAGGCGCCACGCGCCGCGCGTGCCGCCCGCCGCGTGGCGGGGCGGCTTTCCCGTGCGCGGAAGGCATGTCGGGTAAACGTGTGCGCGCACGCCTTCGGGCCGTGCACCGGTCGCTTTATGCTAATATGTTCCGGTTGCCGGGCAAGGCGCCTTGGCGACTGCGATGAACGTAGGAGACGAACCGCGCAAAGGGGATTGCTTTGTTTGGTATCGGTGGATTCGAGCTGTTCCTCATTCTGCTGTTCGGGTTTCTCATTTTCGGACCCGACAAGCTGCCAGCCATGGCAAAGACGCTGGGGGCGGCCATAGCGAAATTCAGAAGCGCGCAAGAGGAAATGAACAAGGTCATCAAGACGGAAGTGTACGACCCGAACTCCGACGAGCCGTTCAAGAACCCGCTGGATGCCTTGTCCAAGGTGGGGGATGCCGTTGCGGGCAAGGGGAGCGACGCGTCCAAGAAGAGCGGCGCTTCCGCCAAGAAGGACGACGCCTCCCAAAAAGACGGGAAAGCGGAAAGCTTCTCCGAACGCAAGGCGCGCTACGAGAAGGAACGCGCGGCCAAGAAGGCCGCCGAGAAAGAGGAGGGGGCCGCTGCGGCCGCCTCTGCCGCCTCGACGGCTGCAGGTGCCGCGAAGAGTGCGGGCGCGAAAGGCGCGGGCGCCGCGAAGGGCGCGGCCTCCACTCCGGCCGCCAAGAAGGTGGAGGAAAGCAAGGACCAGCCCGAGAAGCCTGCGGCCGAGAAGCCTGCGGCAGCGAAGTCTGCCACGGCAAAGGCCTCGGCAACCGCCAAATCCGCAACCGCGAAGACCGCGGCAACCAAGACCTCAGCCGGCAAGACCACGGCCGCAAAGGCCGCCACAACGAAGTCGGCCGCCAAGCCGGCAGCCACCAAGGCCGCTACAACGAAGACCGCGGCGGCGAAAAAGGCCACGCGGGCCGCCTCGTCTGCTGCGGCCTCCGAGACGAAGATCGAAAAGGGGGAATAAGCGATGCCTATCGGTCCGGCAAGAATGCCCCTGTTCGACCATCTCGGCGAGCTGCGCATGCGCCTCGTGCG
>CAJFUR010000132.1 GCA_904420215.1 uncultured Eggerthellaceae bacterium | reverse complement strand
CATGATGGCCGGCGCGAAGTACCGCGGCGAGTTCGAAGACCGCCTGAAGGCGGTGCTGCGCGAGGTCAAGCAGAGCGAGGGCCGCGTGATCCTGTTCATCGACGAGCTGCACACCATCGTGGGCGCCGGGTCCACCGGCGACAGCTCGCTGGACGCCGGCAACATGCTCAAGCCCGCCCTCGCGCGCGGCGAACTGCACGCCATCGGCGCCACCACGCTGGACGAGTACCGCAAGTACGTGGAGAAGGACGCCGCGCTCGAACGCCGGTTCCAGCCCGTCCTGGTGGGTGAACCCACGGTGGAGGACACCATCGCCATCCTGCGCGGCCTGAAGGAGAAGTACGAGATCCACCACGGCGTGCGCATCACCGACAGCGCCATCGTGGCCGCGGCCGAGCTTTCCAACCGCTACATTTCCGACCGCTTCCTGCCCGACAAGGCCATCGACCTCATGGACGAGGCGGCCAGCCGCCTGCGCATAGAGATCGACTCCATGCCCGAGGAAGTGGACGCCGCCGAGCGCAAGCTCACGCAGATGCAGATAGAGGAACAGGCGCTCATGAAAGAGAGCGACGACGCGTCGCAGGAACGCCTGGAAACGCTGCGCCGCGAAATAGCCACGGCGCAGGAGGACTTGGACCGCCGCAAGGCCGAATGGCAAAACGAGAAGGACGCCATCGAGGACGTGCAGAACCTGAAAGCCGAACTGGAGGGTGCGCAGCTGGAGGAAGAACGCGCCACGCGCGAGGGCGACCTTTCCAAAGCCTCCGAGATCCGCTATGCGCGCATTCCCGAACTGCAGCAGCGGCTGCACGAGGCCGAAGAGGCGCTCAACGTGAAGCAACAGGACGGCGCCATCCTCAAGGAGGAGGTGTCCGAAGACGAGATCGCCGAAGTGGTGAGCGCGTGGACGGGCATTCCCGTGCAGAAGATGATGCAGGGAGAAATGGCCAAGCTGGTGGACTTGGAGGCGAAGCTGCACGAGCGCGTGGTGGGGCAGGACGAGGCCGTCAGCTCGGTGGCCGGCGCCATCCGCCGCAACCGTGCGGGCCTTTCCGACCCCAACCGCCCCATCGGCAGCTTCCTGTTCTTGGGCCCCACGGGCGTGGGCAAGACGGAATTGGCGAAGGCGCTGGCCGAGTATCTGTTCGACAGCGAAAAGGCCATGGTGCGCATCGACATGTCCGAGTACATGGAGAAGTTTTCCGTGCAGCGCCTGATCGGGGCGCCTCCGGGGTACGTGGGCTACGACGAGGGCGGCCAGCTGACCGAGGCCGTGCGCCGCAAGCCCTATTCGGTAGTGCTGCTGGACGAGATAGAGAAGGCGCATCCGGACGTGTTCAACATCCTGCTGCAGGTGCTGGACGACGGGCGCCTGACCGACGGGCAGGGGCGCGTGGTGAGCTTCAAGAACGCCATCGTCATCATGACCAGCAACGTGGGCAGCCAGTCCATCCGCGAGTTCTCCAACCAGGATACGGGCGGCGAGAGCATGGGCGACATGGTGGAGGGCCTGATGAAGGGCGATATCGCCGGTGCGGCGAAGCGCTTGGCCGAGCTGCAGCGGCAGGTGAACGACGCCCTGCGCTCGACGTTCCGCCCCGAGTTCCTGAACCGCATCGACGACATCATCACGTTCAACGCGCTGTCCATTGCGGCCATGGAACCCATCGTGGAGCTGCAACTCAACGACGTGCGCGACCGCTTGGCTGACCGCCGCATCACGCTGGACGTGACGCCGGCCGCCATGGAGCACCTCTCCATCGACGGCTACGACCCCATTTACGGCGCCCGCCCGTTGAAGCGCCTGATCCAGCGCGAGATTGTGGATCGCATTGCCCAGAAGATGGTGGAGGGGCAGCTGCGCGACCGCAGCCACGTGCTCATCGACCTCGACGAGGACGGCAACTACGCCTGCCGCGTGGAGGAGCCGCTGGACTTCGACCTCTCGGCACTGGAGGGCGTCACCGCGTAGGTCCGCGGCGTGCGGGCGCCGGCTGCGGCCGTGTGCGTCGCGTGGCGGCGCTTGCCGAAACCCCGGTGTTCGCCTAAGTTGCACGGCGCGGTGCGCGGTCTTGTACTAAAATGGCGGCATGTTGAAACGCAGGCTGGAAAACCGCATGTCTTTCCGCACCCCGCTCACGGGGTTCGGCATCATGCTGCTTGCCATTGCGTGCTTCCTCATCCTGCTGTGGGTGCTCATGATCATTGTGAGGGTCGTGGTAGGGTGAGCGCGCTGACGACAATGGCGCAGTGGGCGCGCGCGGCGCGACGCGCGGGTGGCGCGCGGCGTACGGCAGGGGCGGCGTGCTCGCTGTGCGCGTTGCGACGCGCAGGCGGCGCGCGGGCGCAGCGGGCGGGGCTGCCGTTGCAGGTGGCATGGCCGGTGTGGATGGAGTGGGTGTCGCAGGCGCGCCGCATGCCGCGCGCGGGAGACGTGCGGCGCGCCGGGATGCGGTAGGTCCACCTATGTGGCAGCGATTCACCCTGTACGACATCCGCGTGATCGGGCACTACCTGGGCACGCTCATCCTGTTTTCGGCGGCGGCCATGGCCGTTCCCCTGGTCACGGCCGTGCTGTGCGGCGAATGGGAGCCTGCCGCGCGCTACCTGCTTGCCATCGGCATCACGTTCATCGTCGGGTCGCTTTTGCGTTTCCTGCGCATCGAGTCCGGGCGCCTGAACCGCCAGCAGGCGCTTGCGGTGACGGGCTTGGCGTGGATCGTGCTCGCGTTCATCGCCGCCATTCCGCTGTTCTTCTCGGGTCATTATGCCGTGTACCTCGACGCCTTGTTCGATGCCGTTTCGGGGCTGACCACCACGGGGGCCTCGGTCGTGCTCGAT
>CAJFUR010000131.1 GCA_904420215.1 uncultured Eggerthellaceae bacterium | reverse complement strand
GTGCACGAGATGTCCTGCCCCGAGGCGTCGTGCGCCAGCGTGGAGTGCCACGCGTGGGACTCGCTCGTGGGCCGCTACCGCCAGGCCAGTGACGCCAGCCTCAACGTCTGGATCCTCATGCCGGTGGCGCTGGTGGTGGGGCTGGTGCTTTTGGTGAAGGCGCTCTCGAAGGGAGGCGCGCGATGAAGGAGACGACGCGCAACCTTGTGGTGGACGTGGCGGTGCTGGTGGCCTACGCCGTGGTGGCCAACCCCGCGCTCACTGGCATCGGCCTGCACGAGTGGCTGGGGCTGGGGGCGCTTTTGCTCCTGGTCGTGCACACCGCCCTGCATGCCGGCTGGGTGGCCGAGACCGTCCGCTTCGCGCGGGAAAACCCTTCCGCCATGCGCATTGGAAACCTGGTGGTGGACACGCTGGCGTTCGTGGCGCTGGCGGTGTGCGTGGTGTCCGGCGTCATGGTGTCCGGCGACGTGCTGCGCGCCTTCGGCTGGTACGCGCAGGGCTACTACTTCTGGGACCCGCTGCACGCAGTGTCCGCCAAGGTGCTGCTCGCCTTGGTGGTGGTGCACGTGGCCCTGCATTGGAAGTGGGTGGCTGGCTTCTTTGCGCGCGGTTCCCGTCGCCATGGCGGCGGAGAAGGCGGCGAGGCCGAGAGCGCCGATGAGGCGGCGAGCGCCGAAGGGATGGCGAGCGCCGGCGAGGCTGTGGCCGGAGCCGGAGCCGGAGCCGCAAGCGCGGCAGAGCCAGAGCCAGAGCCAGAGCCAGAGCCAGAGCCAGAGCCAGAGCCCCCTTCTCTTGCTGGCGAAAAACGTTGAGCGCGCTGGTGCGCCAACGTTCTGCTACCATAGTGCGCGACACTCAATGCCGACGAACAGGAAATGGGGGACAACATGGTTGAGGCGGCAAAGACGGAAGGCGACTGGCAGGTTCGCGCGGTTGCGTGGGAGCTTCTGGCCCTGTCGTTCCGCTATCCCACGAGCGAGCTTGCCGAGGCGGTGGCTTCGGGCGAGTGGGCCGATGCGGCTTCCGAGGTGGCGGATGCGCTGGGGCTTTCGATGCCCGAGGGGTGGCTTTCCGCGCTGGACGCAGGTGCGCAGGAGGAAGGCGCCGCCCCGGCCGACGTCGATGCCGACGCCTTGCTGCACGGGCTGCGCGCCGAGGCGACGCACCTGTTCGTAGGCGCGCCCGACCCGGTGGTGAGTCCCTACGAGGGCGTGTGGCGTGCGGCCGACGACGGCGTGCAGGCGCTGTTGTTCGTGAACCCCCATTCCATGGAAGTCGAGCGCTTCTGCAAGGCATGCGGCCTGGGCCGTCCGGAAGGCACCAACGAGCCTTTGGACTACGTGGCCACCGAGTGCGAGCTGCTGGAATACTTGGCGCTGCTGGCCGGCGGGCTTGCCGCACCCGCCGAGGGCGCGCCCGACTCCGCCGATTTGCCCGGAGGCTCCCCGGCGGCGGCCTACGACGAATTCTTGCGTGACCACGTGTCCACGTGGATGCCCCGCTTCGCCGAAAAGTGCACAGAGGAAGCGCGCGTGCCATTCTACGCGGCGGCGGGTCGGTTGCTGCAAGCCGTCCTGCGCTAGAGCGCTTTTTCCCATTGCGAATGCGCCGGGGGAGGCGGGCGTCGTCCCGCGTTCCCCGGCGCTTCTGTTTGTGCGGGCGGTGCTCGGGCGCCCGCGCGGCGTCGCTCCCGCAAGGTCGCTCCCGCTTTGCCTTAAGGCGTTTCAGCGGTTGCATTACGTAATGTTATTTGATAGAATACGGGCAGAGCAGCAATGCAATGCCGATGGAGAGGAGCGCTCTGCCATGGCTGCTACGGCAACTTTGAATGTGAGAATGCCCGAGGACTTGAAGCGGAATGGGGACATGGTTCTGTCGCGGGCAGGCGTTTCCGTGTCCGATGCCGTGCGGGGGCTTTACCGCTTCCTCGAAAGCGAGCAAGACGTTCCCGCATGGGTGCTTTGCGAAAGACGCGAGGACGCTTTCGGGGAGCGTCGCCGCCTGTTGAGGGAGATCGCCGGCATAGCGCCGCTGCCGGACGGGTTTTCTTTAGACGATGTCAAGCGCGAGCGCTTAGCGCGGTTTTTCGAGGATGGCGAGGCGCGATGAAGGTTTGCTTCGACACGTCGGTGGTGATAGACATCATGGGGAAGACGGCTTGGTTCAAAGACTCTTTTGCGGCGTATGACGTGGCCATGCTCCGCAAATTCGAACCGCTTCTTTCGGTGTCTTCCACGACGGATATCGTGTATGTCCTGCATAGCAGGGGCCTCTTGTCCAAGAAGCAGGCGCGCGCCGCCCTCGAAACCATCTTTCGCCTGTTCGATCTTATGGACAACGAGCCAAGCGACTGCCGGTTCGCCTACGAAAGCGACATGGGCGACTACGAGGACGCGCTCATAGCCTATGCGGCCAAGCGCAACGACGTCGATCTCATAGTCACGCGCAACAAGGGGGACTTCGCCCATTCGCCCGTGCCGGCGGTGACCCCTGAGGAATTCCTTGCCGTGTACTGCCCCGACGGCGTGGAGTACGAACTCGTGGATTTCTAGGCGGCATGGGGTCGCGGGCGGCTGGAAGCCAGGCCTCCGTGATACACTGGTTGCCCGTGCAACGTGCACGCATCGAACGAAAGCGGAAACATGGCAGACTACATAGAGGGCAAACGCCCCATCATCGAAGCGCTGCGCACCAACGTGCCGGTGAAGCGCGTGCTTCTGGCCGACAACGCGAAACGAGACCCCCTCATCGAAGACGTCCTGCGCAAGGCGCGCCGTTTCGACGTGCCGGTGGAAACGGTGCCGCGCAAAAGGCTCGACGACCTTTCGGAACGGGGGAGCCATCAGGGGGTCATGGCCGAGACCATCCCGTTCGGCTACGTCAACGTGACGGCCATCCTGCAGGCGGCCGAGCGCAGCGCCGCCGAGAACGGGGGGCGAGCGCTCGTGGTCATGCTCGACCACATCACCGACGCGGGCAATCTGGGCGCCATCGCGCGCAGCGCGGAATCGGTGGGGGCCTCCGGCATCGTCATACCGAACAAGCGCGCCGCCCGCGTGACGGCGGCCACGTACAAAAGCTCGGCCGGCGCCATTTCGCATCTGCCCGTGACGCAGGTGGCCAATCTCGTGCAGTCCATGGAACGCTTCAAGGAGAACGGGTTCTGGATTGCGGGCGCCAGCGAGCATGCGGAAGGTTCCATTTGGGAAAGCAACCTGCAAGGCAAGATCGTGCTTGTCATGGGCAACGAGGCCGAGGGCCTTTCGCGCCTCGTGCAGGACGGCTGCGACTTCCTGGTCAAGCTGCCCCAAATGGGCGAGGTGTCGTCCCTCAACGTCGCGCAGGCATCCACCGCCTGCATGTACGAATGGCTCAGGCAGAATGAAGTTCCGGCGGCCTCCGGCCGCCGGAACTAGCCACAAAACACCATGTCCAAGCAACGGAAAAAGCTTCTCATCGTCGATGGCTACAACGTGCTGCGGTCGGGCAGCCGCTACCAGCGCATTGCCGGGCCCGACTACACGGACGACGCTTTCAACGCGGCGCGGGAGGCGCTCGTCAACGACGTGGTGAACTTCGCTGGGCGCGACTGGCGCGCCATCATCGTGTTCGATGGCGCGAAGAACCAGTTTTCCACTGGGGAAGCGCAGTCCGTCGGCGGCGTGCGCATCGTGTTCTCGCCGGCGGGACAGTCGGCGGACAAGGTGATAGAGAAGCTGGCGCACGACGCGCGCGAGCGTCAGGTGGAAACGCTGGTGGTAACCAGCGACGCCACTATTCAGGACACGGTGTTCGGCTTCGGGGTGGATCGCATGAGCGCAAACGGGTTCAGCCGCGAGATCGCCCTGTATTACGAAGACGCGCATTTGGACGAGACGCCGAAGGTGGCGCAGAAGAACACGGTCGCCGCGCGCATCGACCCCTCCACGCTGGCCAAGCTGAGGGCCTTGCGCGACGCTGCGCGGTGACGATCCCGCCACGCGGGTCTGCAGGTTTTGTGTGTTCGCAACACTTGGACGGCGGATTGTCGGCTATCGGGCAGGTTCGCGCGAAGGTGTCGGTTGTTTCTCTACAGCGTGTTGTTTATCCTACGGAGTGTGGGAAATAATGGTGTGGAAATCGACGGCGTCGAGGAAGCGCGGCACGCATGGATCGTTTCATACACGGCATCATAGCGCACCGCAAGGCGGTCGTCGTGGCCTTTCTGGCTGCCGCCGCGGTGTGCGCGGCCTGCATCCCCTTCGTCAAGACGAACTACAACATGGTGGACTACCTTCCCGACGAGGCGCAGTCCACCACGGCCGTGAACATCATGGCGGAGGAGTTCTCCCAGGCCGTGCCCAACGCGAACGTCCTCGTCCACGACGTGACGGTACCGCAGGCGTTGGAATTCAAGGAGCGCATTGCCGCCGTGGACGGCGTGGAAGGTGTCATGTGGCTGGACGACGTCATAGACGTGGCCGTCCCCCTGGAAACGGCCGACCAGTCCACGGTGGAAACCTACTACCGCATGAACGACGCGGAGTCGGACGCCGCCGCATCGGCTGGCGCCGGCATGTCGTCCGACGCCGCTGCGCCGCCCGATGCTGGCACGGCGCTCTTCCAGGTGACTGTGGCCGAAGGGATGGAAGGCGTGGCCATCCCCGCTTTGCGCGAGATGGTTGACCAGGTAAGCGTCGATGACGCGGCTGCGGGCGGGCGGGGTCTTGCGAACGCGGTTGCGGGCGAGGCCATGGACACCGCGCAGCTTCAGGCGAACACGGTGAACGAGGTGCTGGGCGCCGTGGCCATCATTGTGCCCATCATCCTGCTCCTGCTGGTGCTCTCCACGCTTTCGTGGGTGGAGCCGGTGCTGTTCGTTGCCGCCATCGGCGTTTCCATCGTGCTCAACATGGGCACGAACATCTTCTTGGGCGAAGTCTCGTTCATCACGTATTCGGTGAGCCCCATCCTGCAGCTGGCGGTGTCGCTGGACTACGCCATCTTCCTGCTGCATGCCTTCGCCGCCGAGCGCCAGCGCACGCCCGACGTGGAGGAAGCCATGGCGCGCGCGACGCGCCGCTCGCTGTCCACCATTGCGGCAAGCGCCACCACCACGCTCTTCGGCTTCGCGGCCTTGGCGTTCATGCAGTTCCAGATAGGCGCGGACTTGGGCATCAACCTGGTCAAGGGCATCGTGTTCAGCTTCTTCACCGTCATGGTGCTCCTCCCCGCGCTCACGCTTCTGGTGTACCGCGCCATCGACAAGACGGCGCACCGTCCCCTCATGCCCTCGTTCAAGAACGTGGATGCGGTGCTCTCCAAGGTGCGCGTCCCGGCGCTCGTGCTGGTGCTGGCGTTGGCGGTGCCGGCCTTTCTGGGCCAGACGAGCACGGTGTTCACGTACCAGAACACTTCGAACGACCCCGAATTGCGCGCCGGGATTGACACGCGCATGGTGCAGGAGGAGTTCGGGCAGCAGAACCCCCTGGTGGTGCTGGTGCCGCGTGGCGACGTGGCGGCGGAAGCGGCGCTGGCTGCCGACCTCGAAGAGGTGGACAACGTGACGGGCGTCCTCTCGTATGCCTCCACGGTGGGATCCGCCATTCCCGCGGAATTCCTTGACGACAGCGTGACCAGCCAGTTCTACTCGGAAAACTATGCGCGCATCATCGTGTATGCCGACACCGACGTGGAAAGCGACGAGGCCTTCGCCACCGTGCAGGCCGTGCAGGACACCGTCGCGCGCCATTACGACGCCTTCTACACCGCTGGGCAGTCGGCCAACCTCTACGACATGAAGAACATCGTGGCGGTGGACAACGTGGTGGTGAGCGTCGTCGCCGTCGTCGCCATTCTGGGCGTGCTTCTGGTGACGTTCCGCTCCATCGCCTTGCCGCTGGTGCTGCTGTTGGCCATCGAAAGCGGCATCTGGATCAACCTGTCCATCCCGTATTTCATGGGCGAGCCGATAAACTTCATCGGGTACCTGGTCATCAACACGGTGCAGCTGGGTGCCACCATCGACTACGGCATCCTGCTGACCACGCACTACCTGGACCACCGCCGCCGCGAGCCGGCGCGACGGGCCATCCGCCTCGCCTTGGGGGAGACGTTCCCGTCGCTTCTGGTGTCGGCGGCCATTCTGGCCACGGCGGGGTTCGCCCTCGCGCTCACTTCGTCTTTGTCGGTCGTGGCGGGCCTGGGGCTTCTGCTCGGGCGCGGTGCGCTGCTGTCGCTTGCGCTTGTGACCTGTTTCCTGCCCGGGCTTCTGGTGTATCTTGACGGCATCATCCGCCGCACCACCTATCATGCCGATTTCTTTCTTCCTGACGGCAAAGGAGGCAAACGATGACCTTCACCCATCGGGACCCCAAGGGGGTCGCGCGCAAGATGTTTGGTCGCGAACGCCGCGCCTGCGAACGGCGCGACCCCGAACAGCGGGTTGGCGAACGCCTCGGCTGCGGGAGGCGGGCCTGTTGGGAAAGTTCGGCACCCGGCGGCGCGTGTTCGGGCGCGCAGGGGCGCTCCGCCCGCCTTGCCCAGGCGGGGTTGGCCGTCTTCTTGGCGGCGGTGCTGGTGGCGGCCTTCATTCCCTATGCGCTTGCCGCGTCGCAGGATGCGGGCCGGGATGCGGCGCAGGGCGGCGCGCAGCCCGCCGGCGCGCAGTCCGCCGGCGGGGCCGACGGGGGAGATGCGGTCTATGAGAAGTCCGAGATCGTGTACGCCACCCTTGCCGCCACGGGCAGCCCCGAGGCCGTGTACGTGATCAACCGCTTCGACGTGGAAGGGGCCGGCACGCTGGTTGACCACGGCGACTACTCCGTCGTGAAGAACCTGACCGACGGGGCGGAAATGGTCAACGAGGACGGCACCGTGGAGGTGGACGTGTCCGAGGGCGTGTTCTACTACCAGGGCACGGCGGCGCAGGCGGAACTTCCGTGGAACGTCGCGCTTTCCTACGAACTCGACGGCAGGCCCGTCTCCCCCGACGACCTCGCGGGAGCCTCGGGGGCGCTTTCCATCCACGTGGCCACGACGCAGAACCCCGCCGTCGATCCCGCGTTCTACGAAAGTTTCATGCTGCAGGTCACGTTCACGCTGGATGGCCAGACGACGTCGGGCATCCAGGCGGACGGCGCCACCGTGGCCGCCTCCGGGCAGGACTGGACGGTGGCGTTCACCGCCCTGCCGGGGCGCGATGGCGATTTCACGCTGACGGCGCAGGTGGAGGACTTCTCCATGGCGGGCGCGCAGATTGCGGCGCTGCCGTATGCCTCGGTGGTGGAAATGCCCGACACCGGCGGGATGACGGAGGGCATGGACGACTTGGCCTCGGCCGTGAGCCGGCTTTCCGACGGCGTGGCGCAGCTTTCGGAGGGTGCGGACAGCCTGGCGGCCGGCGCCGGGGAAATTGCCGCGGGCGCGGAAGGGTTCAGGCAGGGGCTTGGGCAACTTGACGCGGGGGCGGCTTCGCTGGTGGACGCGTCGGGCCAGATAGAGGGCGCGCTGACGGCCGTGGCATCGGGGCTGGCGGGGGCCGACTTGGGCGCTTTGGGGGAGCTGGAGCAGCTTCCCGCGGCGCTGCGGCAGCTGGCGGACGGCCTCGACGGGCCGGGAGGCTTGAGGGAGAACGTGCAGGTCGTGGAGACGGCCTACGACCAGGCTACGGGCGCGTTGGACGCCGCCGTGGCGGGCATTCCCGCCGCGTCTTTGAACGACGATGCCCTTGCGAGCCTTGCGGATGCGGTGAAGGCCGGCGGCACGCAGGACGACGCCGCGACGCTGGAGCAGCTGACGGCAACCTACCAAGCCGCCCAACGCGTGCGCATGGCGTACTACGGGCCGAACGGCACGGATGGGGCCGCAGCTGCGCTCGGCGCGGCGGGCACGCTGCTTGACGGCCTTGCCGCCGATGCCGCGTCCGGCGGTGCGCTGGCCGCTTCGGCGCAGGCGCTGCGCACCATGGCCGACGCGCTTGAGTCCTCTCTGGCCGGCGGCGCGCTCGACCAGCTGCCGGCGCTGGCAGAGGGACTTTCCCAGCTGGCCGGCGAATACGGGCGCTTCCACGAGGGGCTTGCGGAATACGCCGACGGCGTGTCCACCCTCGCGTCGCAGTACGGCGCCTTCGCCTCCGGAACGTCCTCGCTGGCAGGCGGGGCCGGGGAATTGGCCGACGGCACGGGGGAGATGGACGCCGGCATGCGGGAGTTCGACGCCTCGGTGTCCGAGCTGCCCGAAACCATGCGCGAGCAGATAGACGAGCTGACCGCCGATTTCACGTTCCCCGAGTTCGACCCGGTGTCGTTCGTCTCGCCCGAGAACGGGAACGTGACCGCCGTCCAGTTCGTCATGACCACGGCGGCCATCGAGAAGCCCGAAGCCGCGCAGGAGGAAGAGCCCGAAGCGTCCGAACCCACCCTGTGGGATCGCCTGCTCGCCCTGTTCTCGTAGCGTTCGGCGCCTTCCGGCCCCTGGCGGAGGGGCTCTCTGCGAGTTCCGCACGAGCCGAAAGCCCCTGCGGGGCTTTTGTGCGAGCCCAGGACTGCCGAGCAGAGAACCCCTCCGCCAGGGGCCGGAAGGCGCCGTTTCCGCCCCGCTCACGCCTCCTCAATGCCCGACTGTATCATGTGCAGGAGCATGTCGGACATGACGGCGGGCGACTGCGGCGTGCCCTTCTTCAGCCATTGCGTCAAAACGCCGAGCGCCCCGGTGACGGCGAAAAGGTACATGTATTCCAGCCGGTCGTCGGCGCAGGGGGCCTGCTGGTCGGTCATGCGCAGGTCAACCACGTGGGCAAGTTCCATGATCTGCCGCTGGAAGTTGCCGTCGCTCTCGTCCAGCAACATGATGAAAAGGTCGGCGTTGGCCTGCGCGTATTCGAGGATCTTCGTGACGTTGCGCGTCCGGGGCGCCTCTTCCAGCAGATAGGCCTTCAGGTCGTCGAGCGCTTCGGCCTCTATCTGGCGCAGCAGGTCGCGCGGGTTCTGGTAGTGGGCGTAGAACGTGCTGCGGTTCACGTCGGCCGCTTCGCACAGCGCCTTCACCGATATCTTGGAGATGTGGTTGTCGCGCATGAGGTCCACAAGGGCCTCGCGCAGCGCCCGCTTGGTGTACTGCACGCGCCGGTCGGTCCTGTCTGTCTGCCGGTCGTCTTTGGCCATGCTCGAGTGCGCCTCCTCTCATGGAACGACTCGCATTATACGACTATTCTGCGGAAGCGCGGCGCGGACATCTTGCCGGGTGCTCCCTGGCGCTCGGGGGGGGGGTCCTTCCGTGCGTATGCGGCGAGTGGCCGCGAAGACGCCCGCATCGATAACATTCGCCACGAAATCCCTTTTCACGGGCATAGGCAACCGCCGGTTGCGTAAAATGGTTACCAGAGGTGCTGGCGCAACCGTGTGCCCTTCTCGTAGGCTGGAACCCGTGAGGAAGCAGAAAAGCCATGAAACAGACGGCACGGAAGGGGTCGTACATGAACGTCGAGATAGCCCAGCGCTTGGCCGAGATGAGGCGCGCAAAGGGATACAGCCAGGAGGAACTGGCGGAGAAGCTGGGCCTGTCGCGCCAAGCCGTC
>CAJFUR010000130.1 GCA_904420215.1 uncultured Eggerthellaceae bacterium | reverse complement strand
GTTGATCTCCTCGATGGCCTGGTAGATGACGCGGTACAGGCGGATGTCCACCTTCTCCTTCTCGGCCTGGACCTTCGACTTGCCGGTGGGGCGCACGTTGAAGCCGATGATGATGGCGTCGGAGGCGGAAGCCAGCGTGACGTCCGTCTCGGTGATGCCGCCCACGGCCGAGTGCACGATGTTGATGCGCACCTCGGACTGGTCCATCTTCTCGAAGGCGTCGCGCAGGGCCTCGATGGAGCCTTGCACGTCGGCCTTCACGATGAGGTTCAGGTCGGTCTGCTTGCCTTCCTCGATGCGGCTGAACAGGTCGTCCAGGCTCATGTGCGCCTTGGTTTCCTGCTCGGCCAGACGCGCCCGCAGCGCGCGCTCCTCGGCCAGCTTGCGCGCGTCGCGCTCGTCCTCGAACACGCGGAACTCGTCGCCTGCCGTGGGCACGCTGGAAAGGCCCAGGATCTCCACCGGGTCGGCGGGGCGGGCGGCGTCCACGTGCTTGCCGCGCGGGTCCACCAGCGCGCGCACGCGCCCGTGGGAGGTTCCCGCCACCACGGCGTCGCCGGGATGCAGCGTGCCGCGCTGCACCAGCACCGTGGCCACGGGGCCGCGACCCTTGTCGAGGTTCGCCTCGATCACGAAGCCGGAGGCCAGCGCGTCGGGGTTGGCCTTCAGCTCCAGCACGTCGGCCTGCAAGAGGATGGTTTCCAGCAAATCGTCGATGTGCAGCTTCTGCTTCGCCGACACCTCCACGAACATGTTCGTGCCGCCCCATTCCTCAGGGATGACGCCGTGCTCCACCAGTTCCTGGCGCACGCGGTCGGGGTTCGCGCCGGGCTTGTCGATCTTGTTCACGGCCACCACGATGGGCACCTCGGCGGCCTTGGCGTGGTTGATGGCCTCCACCGTCTGCGGCATGACGCCGTCGTCGGCGGCCACCACCAGCACGATGACGTCGGTCACCTGTGCGCCGCGGGCGCGCATGGCCGTGAACGCCTCGTGGCCGGGCGTGTCGATGAACGTGATCTGGCGGCCGCCCACATCGACCACCGACGCGCCGATGTGCTGCGTGATGCCGCCCGCCTCGCCTGCGGCCACGCCCGTGTGGCGGATGGCGTCCAGAAGCGAGGTCTTGCCATGGTCCACGTGGCCCATGACCGTGACCACCGGCGGGCGCGGCGCCAAGTCCTCCTCGCGGTCGTGGTAGACCACGGCGAACTCCTCCTCGGGCGACACCACGCGCACCTTGCGGCCCATGTCGTCGGCGATGAGCTCTATGAGGTCGTCCGACATGGACTGCGTGAGCGTGAGCACCTGCCCGAGCATGAACAGGCGCTTGATGACGTCGTTGGGCTGCACGCCAATGGCCTCGGCGAACTTGGACACCGTTGCGCCCTGCGGCACCTCCACCACCGAGTCGTCCAGCACGAGCGTGGGGTCGAGGCCCTTCTCGATGGCCTCCATCTCCAAACGCTCGCGGTTTTCCGCCTCGCGCTTCTCCTTGCGCTTCTTGCGGCGCCCCTCCCCCTCGTGCGAGGTGGCGGCGGCCACCGCGGCGCGCGCCTCGGCGAGCACCTTGTCGCGCTGCAGCTTCTCGGCCTGCACGGCCATCTGCGCGTAGCGGTCCTCCGCCGGCGGCTGCGCCATTTCCAGCTCAGGCACCGAGGGCACGTAGGACGGGGCGCCCTTCTTGCCCTTCCGGTCGGGACGCCCGCCCTGCTTCCCGCGCGCGGCGGCGGGGGCGGCCTTCTTCGCGGCGGCCTGGGCCTGCTGCTGCGCCTCGATGCGCTGCTTTTCCGCCTCTATCTGGGAAAGGAGCGAGTCGAAGTTCGAAGTGCGCTGGGAGCCGAGCACCGGCGCGGGGCCCTTGCGCGCGGCGGGCTTGCCGCCCTTGCGCGCGTTGCGCTGGCGCAGGGCCTCTTCCACCGCCTGCTTCTTCGCCACCTCGGCGGCCGCCTTGGCTGCCCGCGCGCGGGCGCGCGCCTCGGCCTTCTCGCGCTCCACGCGCTCCTTTTCGCTTTCTATCTGGTTGGCGAGGCTCTGGTAGGCCGAGGTGGGCGCGGGGGCCTCCCGGCGCGCCTCCTTCTCGGCCGGCGCGCCGCCTTCCGCATGCTGCTCCGCCGCGCCGCCCGCGCGCTGGGCGCGTTCGGCCTCGCGCTGGGCGCGTTCCTTCTCCACCGCCTCGCGCCGCGCGCGCTCCTCCTCGGCCTTGCGGGCCTCGGCCTCGCGCTGCTCGGCGGCGAGCTTGGCCGCCTCCTCGTCCTCCAGCTTGCCGGCGCGTTGCTTGATCTCGGGTTCCAGGTTCTTGCGGATCTTGGCGACGTAGGCGTCGGCAAGCATGCTCGCATGGCTTTTCGCCGGGATCTTCATCTCGCGCAGGCGGTCGAGCAACTCCTTGCTCGTCATGTCGAATTCCTTCGCCAACTCATGTACACGCATGCTGGCCATACACCACTCCTCAATCTTCCTTCGCACAACGCACGCCGCTTGCGGTCATCTCGCCGGCGATCCGTTCGTAGTCCTGCTCCCCAAGCCTGCAGCGCAGGGCCCGGTCGAGTTTCTTCGCCTTGCAGGCGGCGGCGAAGCACTCCGGGGAGCACACGTAGGCGCCCCTTCCCGGCGCGCGGCCGGTCGCGTCGAACGACACGCCGCCGTCCGCGCCGCGCACGACGCGCAGAAGCGCGCCCTTGCGGCCCTGCCCGCCGCACCCGATGCAGGTGCGGCGCCCCTTCGTCGTCTCCGTCGCCATGCCCGACGCCCGCGCTTTCCCGGCGCGCCCTAGAGCGCCCCGGCGTCCTCGAGGTCGGCGTGCACGCCGCAGAAGCGGCTGTTCGGGCGGGCGTGGTTGCGGCAGCGCGTGCCGTCCTCGCCCACGAAGGCGCACGTGAACCCGGCTTCGTCTTCGGCTTCTCCCATGTCGATGAGCATGTTCTCGTCAACCAGCGGCTCGCCGGCGAAGCTCGCGCTCTTGATGTCGATGTGCCAGCCCGTCAGCCGCGCGGCAAGGCGCGCGTTCTGCCCCTCCTTGCCAATGGCCAGCGAAAGCTGGTCGTCGGGCACCACCACGGTGGCGTAGTGGTTGTCCTCGTCTATGTCCACGCGCGTCACCTTCGCGGGGGAAAGCGCGTTGGCCACGTAGCGGGCCGGGTCCTCGTTCCACTGGATGACGTCCACGCGCTCGTTGCGCAGCTCTTCCACCACCATGCGCACGCGGCTGCCCTTCGGCCCCACGCAGGCGCCCACCGGGTCGAGGTTCGCCTCGCGCGACGCCACGGCCACCTTGCTGCGCGCGCCCGGCTCGCGGGCGATGGACTTGATCTCCACCATGCCGTCGTATATCTCCGGCACCTCGATCTCGAACAGGCGCCGGATGAGGTCCGGGTGCGTGCGCGACACCACGATGGCCGGGCGCGCCTGCTCGCCGCGCATCTTCGGCGCGTCGGAGCTCGGGTCGCGCACGTCGATGATGAGCACCTTGAGCCGCTGGTTGTGGCGGTAGTGCTCGTTGACCGGACGCTCGTTGCGCTCGTTCGGGTTGCGCTTCACGTCGTAGTGGGGAAGCTCCGCCTCCACGCCGTCGCGGATCTTGATGATGGTGAACTCCGGCGTGCCCTGCAGCACCGTGCCCGTCACCAAGTCGCCCACACGGCCCGAGAACTCCTCGTAGATGGTCTGGCGGCCGGCCTCGCGCACGAGGGAGGCGATCACGCCCTTGGCGTTCTGCGCGGCGATGCGGCTCACGTCGTCAGGGGTGACGTCGCGCTCCTCGAACTCGCTGTACTCGCCCGTCTCCTCGTCGGGCTCGCCCACCGGCACCAGCTCGTAGACGTAGATGTGCCCCGTCTGCCTGTCGATGGTCACGCGCGCGTCCCATTCCAAGTCCAAGATGCGCTCGTAGCTTCTGGCGAGCGATTGCTCCAAGCGCTCGATCAGGTAGAATTCGTCGATCTTCCGCTCGTGGGCCAATGCCTGCAAAGCCTCTATCAATTCCGATGTTGCCACGTCTTACGCTTCCTTTCCTACGAGCCGAAATCAACCGTGCCCTTGACGTGGGCCCGCTTGACGTTGCCGAGAGCCAGGCGCACGGTCGCGCCGTCCATGTCCAGCAGGACGTCGTCGCCCTGCATGCCTGCGAGAACCCCGGTGAACGAGCTGCGCCCGTCCACGGGAGAGGCCGTCTTCACCGCCACCGTCTCGCCCGCGAAGCGCGCGAAGTGCTCCGGCGTGCGCAGGGGCCGGTCGATGCCGGGAGACGACACTTCGAGCATGTAGGCGCCGGGGAACGGGTCGATCTCGTCCATGATGTCGTTGATCCACGCCTGTGCCGCCGCCAGCTCGTCGAAGCTCACCCCGTCTTCGGTGTCGATGTACACGCGGATGGTCGGCGCCTTCTTGGCGCCGGTCACTTCCAGCGTGACGATCTCCACGCCCTCTTCGCGCGCACGGGGTTCGAGCGCGCCGAGCAACGCCTGTTCCTTCGCACTGAGCACGCCTTCGCCTCCTTGTCTTTTGCATGCCCTTCTTCCGCGCCTTCGCGCCGCACTCCCACGGCGGGCGGGACGCGCGCCCGCGCTGCCTTCCCGCGGCGGGCCGCACCCTCACGCCATGCCCCCGGCAACTGCCGGCAGGCCCGCGAGGGCAGCCGTGCGCCGCCGGGGAGCGGGGGCGCCGCAGCCCTCCCCGCGCGCCTTCGCAGGCCGCGCGGGCGAAGCCGTGCCGGACGCGTCCCGCCTCCGCCCCTACAAACAAAGAAAGCGGGAACAAGCCCACTTTCTCCGAGAAGCGAAAGTATGTTGCGCGCCGTCGCGCGCGTAGCGCCGTGGCGTATATATACCACATTGCACCCCCGTTCGGCTAGGGGTCATCCCGCCCACCGCGCAACTTCCCCACATTTGCGTGCGAAAACGGCCGGCGGGAAGCGCCGCGGGCGGCGGGAGGCAGTGCGCGGGAGACGAGGGACGCGGAGCGGGCGGCGGGAGGCACCGCACGGGAGACGAGGGGCGCGGGCGCCGCCGCGCTAGCCCTCGAAGCCCGAAGCGGACTCCTCCCCTGCAGCCCTTTCCCGCCCGTCCCTCCCGGAGCCGGCGCCCTTGGGGCGGCCGGGCAGAAGGAGGTTCAGCGCCACGGCGGAAAGCGCCGTGCCGGGGACGCCGCACAGCAACATGGAGGCCGCAAGCGGGAACATGTCCAGCGCCTGCGGCACCGCGTTGAAACCCAGTCCCACGGCAAGCGACACGGCCAGGATGGTTTGCGTGCGCGCGTCGGGCCTGCAGCCGATGATGATCTTCACGCCGCTGACCAGAATGACGCCGAACATCATGAGAACGGCCCCGCCGAACACCGGAGTGGGGATCGCCGACGCGACGGCCGCCGCCTTCGGGCACAACCCCGCAAGGACCATGATGCCGCCCGCGGCGGCCACCACGAAACGGCTGTACACGTGCGTCACGCTCAAAAGCCCCACGTCCGCCGATGCGGAGATGGTGGGCCCGCCGTTGAAGAGGGCCGACACGGCACTCGTGACGCCTTGGGTGAAAATGACGCCGCGCGTCTCGCGCTTGCTGGGCATGCGGTCCGCCACCAAGGAAGTCATGGCCGTGGTGTCGCCCAGGAGCTCGGCTATGCCGCACAGCCCCAGAAGCGCGATGGTGAGGACGGAGGCGGGGTCGAACGAGATGCCCCAGTGCAGCGGCTCGGGCAGTCCCAGCCACGCCGCCTGCTCCACGGAGGAGAAGTCCACATCCCCCGCACACGCAGCAATGGCAAAGCCCACTGCCAGCCCGATAAGCGGCGCCGTGCCCCGCAGGAAGCCCTTTCCGAAAACGGTCAGCGCCAAGATGACGAGAAACGTCGCCCCGGAGTACACGTAGTTGGACGGGTCGCCGAAATCCTCGGCGCCGCTCCCCCCCGCGCAGTACTGGACGGCAACGCAGGTGAGGGTGGCGCCCAGCACCAGCACGACGGCACCGGAAACGAACGTGGGGAAGATGACTTTCAGCCTGTCGGCGAACAAGAAGAACACGCCGCAGCAGAGGAGGGTTCCCGCTAGGCACGCCCCCATGAAGCCCCCGAAACCCATTTCGGGGGCAATGAGAAGCGCGGGCGACACGAACACGATGCTGCACACCATGGCGATGGGCACCTTGCCGCCCACCGGCCCCACCCCCAGCGTCTGGACGATGCTCGACACGCCGGCGACGAAGAACGAGCACGCCACCAAGACGGCGGTGTCGCCCGGCCCGAACCCGAGCCCCGCAGAGACGAGCAGCGGATAGGGCAGCGATTGGAACGCCATGAGCAGGGCGTGCTGCATGGCGAAGGGAACGAGCTGGTGCACCGGCGGGCACTCGTCCATCCCGTACCCTCGTTTGACTGGCTTCATGCCTCCTCCTTTGGGAATGGCGCCGCATGTCCAAGAACAAGGGGCGCGGCCAACCGCAAGAAGCCCGGCGGTGCGCAGGCCCGCGAGGCCGCGCACCGCACGAACCGGGCATCAGTCGCGCGCGCCCTCGAGATCGCCTTCGGCACGCTCGTCAGACGGCCCGTCGGCCGCGCCCGAAGACGCGGCGGGTGCCGCCTTCTTCAAATTGCGGCCGGGCAGAAGGAGGTTCAGCAAGACGCCGAACACCGCAGTGCCGGGAACGCCGCACAACAGCGTGGACACCCAGAACGGGAAGGCATCAAGCGCGCCGGCGGTGGCATTGAAGCCGATGCCCACGGCAAGCGAGACGGCCAGGATGGTCTGCGTGCGGTCGGTGAGCTCGCTTTCCATGATGATCTTCATGCCCGAGCACAGGATGGTGCCGAACATCATGAGAACGGCGCCCCCGAACACGGGGTTCGGAATGACGGAGAACAGGGTGGAGAGCTTCGGGCACAGCCCCATGAGCAAAAGGATGGCGCCGGCAGCGGTCACCGCAAAGCGGGAGTACACGCGGGTGACGCCCATCAGCCCGATGTTGGCCGAACTGGAAATGCTGGGAACCACGTTGAAGAAGCCGGCAAAAACGCTGGTGACGGCTTGGGCGACCACGGTGTCGCGGGTTTCCTTCACGGTCGCGATGCGGTTTTCCGCAACGCTCATCGTGGCAGACGTGGTACCGAGGATCTCGACGACGCCGCAAATGGCGATGACGGTCATGATGATGCAGGCCTCGATGGGGAACGACAGGCCCCAGTGCAGCGGCTCGGGCACGGCTATCCAGGCAGCCTCGCCCACGGCGGCGAAGTCCACCATGCCCAAGCACGCGCAGATGACGAAACCAACCACCATGCCCAGAAGCGGCGCCGCACCCTGGACGAAGCCCTTGCCCACCACGGCCAGCACCAGCGTGACCAGAAACGTGATGCCGGCAAGGGCGAGGTTCATGGGATCGCCGAAATCGGCGGCGCCGCTCCCGCCGGCCGCATTGGCGATGGCGTTGCCGATGAGCGACGTGCCCAGCACCATCAGCACGGCACCCGAGACGAACGGCGGGAACACGACTTTGAGCCAATCGGCGAACAGCCCGAATGCGATGCCGCAGACGATGGCGGCCACCATGCAGGCGCCCATGTACCCACCGAACCCGAACTGCGGAACGATGAGTATCGCGGGCGAGATGAACACGAAGCTTCCCACGAAGCCCATGGGGATACGTGCGCCCAGCGGCCCCACGCCGAAGCTTTGAATGATGGTGCACACGCCGCACACGAACAGCGAGCAGGCGACGAGCAGGGCAGTCTCCACGGTTCCGAGCCCCAGCCCGCCGGCGATGAGCAGCGGTGCGGGAAGCGTCGAGAACATGAAGATCAGCGCATGCTGCAAGCCGAACGCCAGCAGCTCGGGAACCGAGGGCAGCTCGTTCATGCCGTAGCCGCGCTTGACCTTCCCCATTTTCTTTTCCGACATTGCAATCCTCCTTGTCGTGTCGGCGGCAGTTGCGCGCCGGCCGGCCCCACCCCAAGCGAAGGGACCGGCCGGGAGCGCCTAGGCCGCTTTCGGGTCCCGGTAGAAACGCAGTTCGGGAAACGCCTTGTCCTTCTCGGTCAAATCGATTTCGAAGAACTGCGAAAGATAGCCTTCCTTCTCCACCCACATGCGCCAATGGCCCGGGTCGAGCTTGTCGAACACCACATCGCCCATGAAGTCGCTCTCGAGCGAACGGACCTCCTCGGTTTGCTGGTTCTGGATGGTCACCTTGGCGCCGACGACCACTTCGTCGGCGTCGATATCAACCAGCGTGGCGGCAATGAACCGCTTGGGGAGGTTCAGGTACCAGACGCGCGGCGCGGTCCCGCATTCGGGCTTCAGGCACACGGCGCGTTCCAGCTCCTCGGCGAAGTCCTCCTCCTCGCCGAAACGCAGCGCGCCCGTGCAGCAGGCGTCCACGCAGCGGGGCTCCTTCCAGCCATCGTCAAGCAGGTGTGCGCATCCCGTGCATTTCTGGGCCACTTGGAGCTCCTCGTTCCAGAAGATCTCCCCGTAGGGGCACGCCGCCACCAAATCCCTCTTCCCGCGCGCCTTCGCCGGGTCGATGACCACCAGGCCGTCGTCGCGCCGGTACACGGCGTCGGGCGCGGCATCCATGCAGGGCGCGTTGCCGCAGTGGTTGCAGCGGTGGGGCAGGTAGTTCACGTTCACGTGGGGCGCCGTGCCCACCGTTTCCTCGTCCACCCTGCACCAGAACTGGCCTGTGTCGGGCTGCGGCAGGGCGTAGGGGCTCCAGTCGTTGCCGCAATGCTCGTCCTTGCACGCTATTTGGCAGTTGTGACAACCGTTGCATTTGTCCAGGTCGTAAACGAACACTTTCATCGCTGTCCCTTCCCCCGTTCCTACTCGCCCGCTATCCATGCCGATATCTGCAACCCCGCTTCGGGATGGTAGTCGCGCCCGAACTCCTCGGGATGCTCGGCAGCCAGCCTCTCGACGTCCACCTTGGCCACGTTCACCAAAAAGCCGTTGGTGTTTTCCGCGAGGGTGTTGTCCGATGCGGTATGGCTCGGGCAGATGAGGTTGTTCGCGCCCCCGCGGTCGAGGCCGCCCCGCCCGCGCACGATCGCATCCACGCGCGCGCCGTGGTCCTGATACACCGCGCCGGGCATGATGCGCTCGGTGACGTAGGCGCCGCCGAGCACCGACCCGCGCTCGTTGTGCACGCTCACCACGTCGCCCGACCTGATGCCCAGCCTGCCCGCGTCCGCGGGGTTCATCCACACGGGCTCGTACAGGTAGCCGTCGGGGCCCTTCACCTTGCAAGTCTCTATCTCGCGGAACCACGTCACGTCGTCGTGCTCGGAATGGACGCGCCAGCGGGGGTGGTTGGACACCAGCAGGAACGGGTAGTCCCTCGCGCGCTCGCAGCTTATGCGCTCCTGGATCTCGGCGGTTTCCTCTATCCAGCGGGGAACCGGCGGGCGCGTGGGGTCGTCGGGGAAATGCTCGGCCAGCCCCGTGGAGTAGATCTCTATCTTCCCGGAGGGCGTCTGCATGGGCTGGCTTTCCCAGTTCTCGTACCAGCGGGAAAGCGCCACGGGATCGTCCTCCCAGCCCTCGGCGGTGGGAGCGAGGCACATCTTCTTCTCGGCGAACTCCTCGTAGGTCATCATGGCGGGGTCCACGTTCGCGCTCTCGAACCCGCGCTTGATCCACCCGTCCACGTCGAGCCCCTGCGTGTAGCGCTCGGCTAGGTTCTCGTAGACCCCGCCGAACTTCTCCAGCTTCTTCGCCACTTCGATGGCGCACTCCCAGTCGGAGCGCGACTCGCCAAGCGGTCTTATGCATTCGTCCATGACGTACATCATGTTGAATTGGCCCGACCAGTTGTCAACCGCAATGTCCTTCTCTTCGAACATGGTGTTCACGGGAAGGATGAGGTCGGCGAAGACCGCATCGTTCTCGAACCAGGGATGCTGCATGACGATAGTCTCCACGCGCTCGTTGCGCAAGGCGTCCTGCATTTCGAATCCGCCGTTCCAGCACGTGGTCCAACTGGGCGAGTCGGACAGGATCATGTGTATCATCGGCGCGCCTTCGAGCGGCCACTCGAAGGACGCGAACTGATCTTGGCGGGGAGCCGTGCACACGCCGTGCCCGCTCCACGAGAGCTTCTCCCCTTCGGGCAGTTCGAGCGCCTTGTGGACCATGGTCTTGGGAATGAACGAGGGATGGCCGTCCAGAAGCTCCATCCACCCGTGATAGGCGCCGGGAACCTCGAAGTACTTCTCCGAGCGGGGCATGGGGTTCCACTCGGAAAACCCGAACTGCCCGAACTCGATGACGTGCAGCTGCCCCACGCCCGGGCGGCCGATGCCCTGCATGGCAAGCAGCACCACCTCGAGCCGCGCGGGCTCTGCCGAAAAGGCCGAGCGTATCATGCCGCCGCCGTCCGCATGGGCGATGGACACCGCATGCCTGGCCCAATAGCGCGCGAAGGCCTTGATGGTGTAGGACGGCACGCCGCACTTCTCCTCGGCCCACTTGGGCGTCTTGGGAATGCCGTCTTCGTGCCCGAGCACGTAGTACTCGAACCAGTCGAAGCCGATGGTGTGCGATTCCACGTAGTCCTTGAAGTAGGTGCCCTCGGTGATCCACACGTAGGCAATGGCCAGCTGCAGCGCCGCGTCGGTGTTGGGCAGCACCGGAATCCAGCGGCCCTTGTGCGCGGCGGCGGTGTAGTTGTAGTCGGGCGAGATGAAAAACGCCTTCACGCCCACTTCCTCCAGGAAGGCGGCCATGCGGCTGGGCTGCTCGCCGCCCCACCCCCAAGGCGTCGTCTCCAAGTCGCAGCCCCAATACAGAATGGCGTCGGCATGCTCGCAGATGTCTTTGAACAGGTTCGTCTGGCTCACCTGCATGCCCACGGGCTCGTTGCCCCATATGTGCTTGCCGCCCCAGTACCAGCCTTCCCAGGAGTCGGGCTGGCGGGATTGCAGCGTGTACCCGCCGCACAAATCCAGCAGGTTCGCCTGGGCGCCATGGGGGGCGTGCACCACCTTCGTCTCGCCATGGCCGTCAGCCTGGCAGAGGATGGCGTAGGGCCCATAGGCGTCGTGGATGCGCTTTATTTCCGAGGCTATGATGTCGGTGGCCTCGTCCCAGCTGATGTACTCGTACTTCGACTTCCCGCGGTTTTGCGGATTGCGCTCGCCGTTGGGATCCCAATCGACGCGCTTCATGGGCCGCAGGATGCGGTTCGGCGAGTAGACGCGCTTCTTGTATCCCAAAGACAAAGGCGGGAGCATGGTCTTCTCGCCCGGCTCGAAAACGTGCCCCCGCGCCTCTATCTTCCACGGCCTTCGTTCTTCGGCCGTGGACACGTCGTCGTAGTGCAAGGGACGGATGCGCAGGATCCTGTCGTCCTTGAAATCGACGCACGCGGTGTTTGCGCTGCAGGCGAAAGCCGACCACGCCACGCCGCGAAACACGGTATTGCCCCTCGTTTCCAAAGTATCCTCCTGTCCCCCAAGGGAATCGTCTTTGCCTGGAAGGAACGTGCGCCCGTCGCGCGCCGTGCCGCCCTCCAAGCGTGCGGGAGCATTCTGCAACGCCCCACGCGCCGCTCCCAGCAACCAAACGGAGTATTCGAGGGGAAGCGACGGAAATACACCGGCGGGTTGAGGGCCTAAACCTTTTGGTATAGCATGGCCGATACGGGATACAACGGGGCCGCATGGCCACCGCGGCGGCGAGCCGCGCCAAAATGGGCCGAAGCGAAGTCGAGCAAGGGGGTTGTCTTGGCTGGCGTCAACATGGGGAAGGTGTTCCCCATCCGTCTTCTGGGGTTCGGGCTGTACTGGGCATGGCTCTTCCTGGTCACCGTGTCGCCATCGCCCCTCGTTTTCCCAAGGGGTTTTCTCGGCGCGCCCGCGGAAACCGTCGAACTTGCGTTCAGGCTCCTGTTCGTGGCGCTTCTCTACCTGTGCTACGCCCGCGTGGAAACGCCCGCCGGCCGCACGCTTCTGGTTGCCGTCGCGTGCCTTGGCGGCCCTGCAGCCACCGCGTTGGCGTGCCTTTCCCTCCCCGACGCAGTTGGCCTTTTCGCCCTCGCCTTGCAGGGAGCGGCAGACGCGGCGCTCTTCGTTTTGTGGCTCTGCTTCTTCGGGCACATGAAGGTGGGGGAAACGGCCATATACATGGCGCTTTCGTACCTGATCGGAGGCTTGCTGACCATGGCCGTCCAAGGCATAGGCACCGAGGCCGCCGTGGCGACGGCCGTGTTCCTGCCTGCCGCCTCGGGCTTGATGTTCGTCTTTTCGAACAAGCTCAACGCCCAAACGGCCGGCTCCGAAGAGCTGTTCGCAGCGGCAGACGCGTCCGTGCCGGGACGGGAATCCCATTCCTATCTGCGGCGGCTCGCCGTGGCTCTGGGCGTGGCCGCTTTCGCGTTCGGTTCGTGCTCGTGCGGCCTGTACTTCGGCGCCGTGCAAAGCCTTGCATCGGGCGTGACCATCGAATCGCTGTGCTGCCTGGTGCTGGGCGCCGCGTGTTTCGCGACGATGCGCATCACCAGGCAAAGTCAGGACCTCTGCACGATGTACCGGGCCGTGCCCACGCTGATGACGTTGGGGCTCGTGCTTTCCGGCGCGCCCCACCCGGCCGCCTCCACCGCGGGCGTGGGCCTTGTCATGCTCGGGTACCTGATGTTCGAGATCACCGCGCTCAACGACTTCTGCATAGCGGCGAAGGCGCAACGGCTGCCCCTCGTCAAGACGTTCTGCGGAGCGCGCCTGGCCATCACGGGCGGCCTTCTGCTGGGCTGGGTGGCCTACCTGGCATTCGACGCCTTGCATGCGACGCAGCCGTTTGCCGTCTCGTTGGGCATTGCGCTCGTTGCCATGGCCGCCACTCATTCGGTCGCGTTCACCGCGAAGGAGATCTCTTCCGCGCACAAGGTGGCCGAAGCCCAAGAGAAGATAGAAGCAGTTCAGACGCGACTCGACGATGCAGGCCTTCGAGCGAGGCGCCTGGAGGCATTCGCGCGCCGCCACGGGCTGTCGGCGCGCGAGGCGGAAATAGCCCTGCACCTCATCGGCGGGCGCAACATCAACTACATCGCAGGGCAGCTGGTCATCGCCCCGGGAACCGTGAAGACGCACGTGCACAACATATACCGGAAAACGGGCGTCCGCAACAAGATGGAGCTTCTCGACGCATTCGAGCAGGAGCAGCAGGAGCCCTTGGGCTAGGCAGCGGAAGGGGCCGGGCAGATCCCACCTCGCGCGCGACCGGCGCCGCGCGGCTTCCGCGGGCCTGCGCTAGCGGCGCGGCTCGGCGCGCCTTTCGGCCTGCACGGCCTCGTCCACCAGGTCGATGACCTCTTGGCGGGAATGCACGCCCAGCTTGGCGTACACGTTGCGCGTGTGCGTGCGCGCCGTGTTCCACGACACGTTCAGCTCCTTGGCCGTGGCCGTGCTGTCGTAGCCCATCGCAAGGCAGCGCAGCACGTCGGTCTCGCGCGGGGAAAGGGCGTGCGCCGCGGAAACGGCCTCGATGGCGCGTCGGAACAGGCCGCGGCCCCCGCCGGCCCGGCCCTGCCCGGCGCCGTGCAGGATGTCGGCATGCAACAGGTCGTCCAGGCTCGCCCCGCCCTTCTCGGCGGGGCGGAACAGGTTGTCGAACTCCTTTTCCGAGAAGAGCACGAAGGCGCACACCAGAACGGCGAGCGCCAGGGCAAGGTACAGCACCAGCCCGTTTCCTGCCCCTATGGCCACCGGGAAGGCGTAGGCCCCCACTCCCCAGCCCGCGGCGCAGCCCAGAAGGTAGCACCCGTAGACGCTGCCGTACACGCGCGCAACCGGCGCGTGGCGCTGATACGTCACGAAGGCGAGGATGCACCACAGAAGGTAGTCGAAAAGGTAACCCACGAACAGGACCACGGGGTTGAGGAGCGCATGCATGACGCCCACGATGGGAAGGAGCGCCACCAAGGCCACCGCCGCGGCCATGATGACCGAGTATATCTTGCCGAAGTTGAGGAATTCGCCGCGCGCCCCAAGGGCGGCGCAGGCGAACCCCGTGGCCACGAACATCCGCAGCAGCATGACCACGCGCGTGGCGTCGAACGTGCTCGAAACCGGCGAGGCCTCCACCGCCACCGCGCGCACGGACATCATGACGAACGCGAACGCGAACGACACGACGGCAAGCTTCGTGAACGGGACGGAGGGAACGACCCCCCCCCCGGCGCCTTCGCGCGCGCCCTCTTTGGGGGCGCGCCTTTCCGCGCGGGGGCCGGCCCCGCCCGCGCGCATTCCTCCAGCGGCCGGCAGACACGCCAAGGCGCCGGCCGCAAGGGGAAGCCCCACGAACGCCACGATGCCGGCCAAAGACGGCCCGCCCGCCACCGGGGCCCACTCGGGCGCGCCGATGACCAGGAAGTACGTCAAGGCGGCCACGGCATGCGAAAGGGCGGCGTACAGAACGGCCCGCCGGGGCGGCAGGGCGCCGTAAAGCCGCGCGCAGGCGGCCAGCGTGGCCGCCGACCCCAGTCCGCCCAACACGCCGCCCATGCGGAACAGGACGGAAATCACACCGTAGTCGAGCAGGGAGTACAGGTAGTAGGGACCCACCAGGATGACCAGCAGACACCCGGCAGCCGAAACGCCCGCGCCCGCCATCACGCACGCGGGCCGGCCCAGCACGCGGCGCGCCCTTTCCGGCAGGAAGGCCGCAAGCAGCAGCGCCACGCCGCACGCGCCGGTGGAGGCGAGGTAAAGCGTGGTCATGTTTGCGCCGTTGACCTCGGTGTCCGAAAGCCACGCCGTGCCGCTGCACATGATGAACAGCCATGCGAGCCACAGGCCGAGCGCCATGCAAGGCAGCGCGGGGCACGCCTTCGCCAATTCCGCGAAAAAGCCCCTTCCCGTCCCGTCCGTCATCGGCCCGCCGCCTTTCGTCCCACGCCTGCCTGCGCCCGCCTCGAACTTCCACCGCCCATCCGCAAAGGGAGCGTCAGGCGGCGGCCTGCGCTTTCCGATCCCACGCGGCGCGCGCAAGGCGCAGGGCCGCATAGGCCAGAAACACCGCCGAATATACCGCAACCGACATTTGGGCGGCAATGCCTCCCCGCAGGGCCGCAGGCGCGAGCATCAGCAAGAGGTGCACGTACACGAGCATGAAGAAGGGATAGGCCAGCCGCTGCACCTTCTTCCACGTTTCGGCGCGCATGCGCTTCTTCGCGAAGTTGAACGAGGTGACGCCTAAAACGACCAGCAGCGCCAGCAAGACCACGGCCAGGACGAACGCCGCCACCACATTGCCGTCGAAAGGCCCGCCCGCAAGGATGCGCGGCAGGTAGGACTCCAGATACACCGCCATGTGGCCCAAAGACAAAAGCCACGCGACGATGGAAAGCTCGGCGCGGACGGGCTTCAGCCACTGGAACGCCCGCGACTCGCGCGGAAGCACGCCTATGTACATGACCACCACGAACAGGGCCAAGGGCAGGGTACACTTCTGCACGAGCAGAAAGAACGCCGCCCACACGTCGCGGGGCATGCCGAAGGCCAGGCCCGCCGCGAAAAGCACGTCCACCGCCACGGCCAGCACGTAGAACGGCACCGGCCACCTTTTCAGGGGGTTGCGCAGCGCGAAGCAGGCAGCCACCGTGCAAACCAAAACGAGCGCGAACGTCATGATTCTCCCCTTTCACCTGCGGCCACTGCGTGCCCGCCCGCCGCCCGCGCGCGCCGCGCCCGCGGGCCCGCGGCATGCGGCATGCGGCGCATCCCGCCACTCCCCGCCACGCCACGCCGCGGGGCGCCTGCACGGCGCACCGGCGCGGCGGGCCACAGCGGCGCGAACCCTATGCCAAGCCGGCGGACAGTTCGTCCAGAACTTGGGCATCGAACAGGAAAAACGCCTTGGTCGCCTTCAACAGCCCGCGATAGAAGCGCGTCTTCAGCAGCTTGAGCGCAAGCTCCTGGAAGTCGTCGAACCACGAGAGCACGTGGGCATCCAGGAACTCGCGCGAGACACGCAGGTTCTCCAACGCCCCCGCCACGTCGCCAGCGCGCAGGGCGCCTGCGGCGCGCGTGGACAGCACGGCCAAGAACTCGCACATGAACGACAGGTGGTCGTCGGGAAAGTCGTACCCCGGGCCGCGCTGCACGCGGTTCAGGCGGTAGGTCTGGTACACCTCGTGGTAGGCGTCCTGGTACATGAGGCCCTCCGCGCTCGTGAACACCGACTCGTAGGGGACGGCATAGCGCCCTTTCCACGAAGAGGTGCCCGCGAACGCGGCCGTGAAGTCCACGGCCAGTTCCTGCCGCGTGCCGGTGTTGCGGCGGCGCAGGTAGCGGGCCATGTCGTCAAGCCCTTCGGCGAAAAGCGCGCTCACGTCCGCGTAGGCCGAAAGGTCCATGGCCGCCACGTTTTCCACCTGTTCGGCGCTCAGGGGCTTGTAGTACAGCGCCGCCAGCAGGTCGTAGAACGCGGCGCGCCCGGCAAGCGCGTCCAGCTTCTCCTGCATGGCCGCGTCAACGGGCGCGACAGGAGCCGCGTCCCCCGGCGCGCCGGCCCCGGCGGCGGCGCCGGCAGCCATCGCGCTGGTCGGCCCGCCATCGGACCCGGCGGCGGGCGCAGCGCGCCCCGGCTCCGACCCCGGCGTGGCGGCCCCGGCGGCCTCCCCTGCCGCTTCTCCGGCCGCAACCGCGCGGCCGGCCTCTCTCTTGCTCATGGCATTCCTTTCTCGCTCCGCGCGCCGCGGGCGCGGGGCGCGGCCCCTGCCGGCATGCAGCCCGCCGCCGGCCGGGGCCGCGCCCGACGCGCCTTGGGCTAGGAGCGCCTCCGCCCGTAGCGCACGACCTCGCTCGGGTCGTCCTGCCATGCAGCCGTGGAGGCGTGCAGGATGTACACGGTGGCAGGCGCCAGCCCGCCCGGGTCGGCCACGTGGTGGCAGTTCTCCTCGCCTGCGGCGGCAACCGCCTTCGACACGTCGCTTTCGGGGTCGTCCAAATCGCCGAACAGGCGCGCGCCGCAGCAGCAGTTGTGCACGCAGGCGGGCACCCACTTCTCGTCGCCGCGTCTCTGGAAGCACAGCGTGCACTTCTCCACCACGTTCGTGTTGGGGTTGAGCGTGCGCACGTCGTAGGGGCAGCCCGCAAGGCAGCTCTCGCAGCCGATGCAGTCCTCGGCGTTCACGAGCACGACGCCGGTTTCCTCGTCGCGGTAGGACGCGCCGGTGGGGCACACCTCTATGCAGCCGGGGTTCTCGCACTGCTGGCACTGCATGGGCAGCCAGTACTGCTCGATGTCGGGGAACTCCCCCACGGGCCCTATGACCGACACGCGGTTGCGGTACACGCCCAAGTCCACTTCGTTTTCGTACTTGCAGGCCGCCACGCAGCTGTCGCAGCCGCTGCAGCGGTCGAGGTCTATGACAAGGCAATTCTTCATCAGAACACATCTCCCGTCTGGGCTTCGGCCTTCATCTCGTCAGTTGCCATGAACGGCGCGAACTCTTCCGGCTCCACCCACACGTTCGCCGGCTTTTCGGACTTCTCCAGCTTCACCGTGAAGCCGCGGTTGGTGTAGGAGCCGTACACCTCGTTGAAGGGGGCGTCGTTCTTGGTCAGCACGTTCACGTTGCACTCGCGCCAGCCGGCGGTGGGGTTCTCCTGCGACTCGTCGAAGCATTCGGGGTTCCAGAAGCGCTCCATCCACACGGTCTTGGGGTGCACGCCCTCCGTCAGGTAGGCGCGCGCATGCACCTCGCCGCGGCGGCTGGACACCTTCACCCAGTCCATGTGTTCGATGCCCAGTTCGGCCGCGCTGCGCGGGTTGATGCGGATCTCGGCCGTGGGGAACAGCTCGCGCGAGAAGGCGGCGTGGCGCATGGTGCCGTGGTGGAAGTAGGGCACGCGGCCCGACGTGAGCACGAAGGGGTACTCCGCATCTGCAAGCGGGCTTTCGGCCGGCTCGATGTAGGTGCAGATGGGGCTGTAGTCCTCGCAGGCCTCCTGCGGCTTGGGGTAGCAGTACGGATACCCCGTGCGCGCCAGCTTGAGCAGGATCTGGCAGTACGTCTCCACCTTGCGGCTCTCCGTGGCGAACCCGGCCGGCAGCCCGTCGTCCACCACCGTTTCGTGCTGGCGGTAGCCGAAGTACTCCTCGGCGGGCGTGACGTAGGGCACGTACTGGTCGGTGTTGGCCACCAGCTCGTCCCAGCTGGGCGCCTGCAGCGTGGCCGCCACGGACGCCTTCACCTCTTCCTCGGTGGCCTCGCCCAAGTACATGGGCGCGCCGTCGGTGCCGGGCAGGTACAGGCCGTTGGGGATCTTGCCGCCGAACATCTCGGCCACCCGCTTCACCACCTGCGCGCCCGGAATGGTGTGCGACACCGTCTCGCCGATGTGCACGCACTCGTTCTGCAGCCACTGGGTGTTCAGCTGGCACATGTTCACCATGGGCTCTTCCAGCCACTCGCGCACGGGAAACACCAAGTCGGCTGCTTCCACCTGGAACGACGTGAGCATGGGGTACTGGCAGATGATGTAGTCGAGTTCGGGGAACACCTCGTACCACGACTTCGCGTTGCCCAGCATGGCCAGCTTGTTGCCCGACATGTCGAACCACACGCGCGGCTTGTACGGCTCGCCGGTGGCGATGGCGTTGCGCACCGTGGGGATGTGGCTGTGGCACCAGGCGTAGAGGCCCTTGTGGTCCTTCATGCCCAAACGGTCGCAGAGTATCTGGTTGGCCAGCTCTTGCTGGGTCGTCGCGGCCAACTCGGCCGCGCGCGCCTCGTTTTCCGCGTCGGACATGCCCACGACCGCGCCGATGCCGAACATGTCCGAGAACATGCCGCCGAAGCCGTTGTTGTAGGTGACGGGGCGCGTGGTGGGCTGGTTGCCGGCGCCGTACTGCGTCATCGTGCACCCCGGCACGTTGATGTAGCCCATGATGGAGTCGAGGCCCATGCAGCCAAGCGGCACCTGGCTGGCCGATTCGGTCATGTCGGAGGCCACGCCGTTCACGATGCCGGCCACGGTGCCGTCGTCGTCGGCGTGGGTGTACAGGCGGATGGCCGCCTCTATCTTGTCGGCCTCCAGCCAGCAGTTCTCGGCCGTGTACTCCAGCGTCCACGGCTCGGCCTCTTCCCGGTATATCTGGCCTGCGGTCTTGTAGGTCTTCCCGTTGAACTCGCCCTGCCAGAAGATCTCGGGGTCAACGGCGGAGTCTTCGGGCGCGGAGTACTCGAAGGGGACCACGGCCTGGGTCTTCAGGTCGAAGCACACGTAGGCCGGGGTGTTCTCCGGCGTGCTTTGCACGAAATCCGGGAACAGCTCGGCCGCTTTCACCGGCAGCTTCGTGTCGGGGTCGATGAGGAAGGGCAGGTTCGTCCAGTACTTGGTGAACTGCTCGTTGTAGAGCTTGTTCTCGAAGATGTAGCGGAACCAGCTCAAGAGCAGGCCGGTGTCGGTGCCGGGGCGCACGGGCAGCCACACGTCGGCCTTCACGGCGTCGGGCGAGAAGTTGGGGTCCACCACCACCGTCTTCACGCCCTTGGCGCGCAGCTCGGCCATGCCGCGGCCCGACTCGGCCGTCTCGGAAACGGAAGGCTGGGCGCCCCACACGACCACCACTTCGGCCTTGTTGTCCTCTCCGGTGCGGAAGATCTCCTGCACGGCGTTGTCGGCCACCGACTGGTCGTTGCCGCCGTAGAACAGCTTCGAGAGCGCCCAGCGGGGCAGGTAGCACTGCGCGCAGCCCGGCTCGATGACGGTGGGCGAGCCCATGGCCATGGGGATGGTCATGGCGTTCATGAACGAGTAGGACCCGCCGCCGCCCACCGACGCCATGAACGAGTAGTTGCCGTACTTCTCTATGGCGTCGTGGATGTGGGTGGCCGCCTCCTCGATGGCCTCGTCCCAGCTGATGACCTCCCACTTGTTCTCGCCGCGCTCGCCCGCGCGCCGAAGCGGGTGCAGCACGCGGCGAGGGCTGTACATGGTGTTCAGCTGGTTCAGGCCCTTGATGCACAGCGAGCCGCGGCTCACCGGCGCCTCGGGATCGCCCTCCAGCCTGACCACCACGCCGTCTTTCAAATACGCGATGGCCGGGCACATCTGGATGCAGCCGTGGCACGAGGTCTTCATCTTGACCAGGCCGTCGGTGCTGCTGGGAACGGTTTCGCCCTGCGGCTCCCCCGCATCCTGCATGCAGCCCGCCAGCGAGGCGCCAATGCCGGCGGCCACCGCCGCGAGCGCGGACGCCTTCACGAAGCTGCGGCGCGTCAACGTAGTCTTTGACATGTTTCCTCTCTTTCCCTTTCGTCTGTTCGCCGGAGCGCCGGCAAGGGGCGCGTCCGGACATGCGGCGCTGCGTGCGGCAGGCACGGGCAAGGCGCCTAGCCCAACTTCGCCAGAAACTCCCTCCCCTCCTCGGTCAATTCCCATTTCTCCTTCCAAACCAGAGCGCCTGCGCGCTCGAGCTTGTCCACGAACACGCTCGGCTGCATGGTTTCGCGCACGCCGTCGATGACGGTTTCGAGCTCCGGGCGGCCGCGCAGGAAAGACGCTATTTCGGGATAGCTGCGCGGCGCGTCCGCCACGAAGGCCAGCACGTCGGCGTAGGCACCCGCGCGCTCCCCTGCGCCCGCGAAGAGGCCCTGCATGCGCCCGGCGGGGCTGTGCTCCTCCACCACGCGCCTTCCCGCGTCCGTGGCCAGATAGGAAACCTCCCACACCAAGTCGTCGGCCTCGTCTTCGGAAAGGCCCTCCTTCCGCTCGGGCGCCACCAAAAGCCCCGCCTCGTCGCGCTCGATGGCCACAAGGCCGCCGAAGCGCACCAGGGTGGACACCATGTGGCAGGGGTTCTGCGTCGCCCCCTTGAACTCCGGCCACGAGGCGACCTCGCGCTCGATGTCGCCCAAGGGGCGCTCCTCGAAGCAATAGGAAAGGATGCGGTAGAGGACTTCGCGGTTCAGCGGATGGCGCGCCACCGCTTCCGCCAGGACGGCTGCGCGGCGCTCGAGCGGCGCCTGCGCATCCACTTCGCGCGCACCCGCGGCTTCGGCGAGCGACGCGTCGTCTTCCGCCAGGCCCGCAAGGCCGCCATCGGCAGCGGATGCGGCGTCGGCCTGCGGGAACGCACCCCCGACGTCGGCGGCGGATACGGCGTCGAACTGCGGGGACGCGTCCTCGGCGTCGGCGGGAACGTTGCACGCAGGTTCGGGCCCGCAACCCGGTCTGGAGCCGGAAACGCCTGCAGGGACCGGCTTGGAGTCGAAACCCGAATCGGCTTCGGGAAGCCCGCCGCCCGGACCGTCCGGAAGCGGTGCTCCATCGGTGAGTTTGGTCATGGCCTCGCGCCGCGCGCGCCGTGCGCACGCGCCCCCCTCCCCATGTATTCTTTCCGCCACTTCCTACGCAATGGCTGCGCTTTTTTCAATGGCAGGCCGTTTAATAGCAGGCCTTTCGCCTTTCCTTCCCGCTACAGTTGCCCTCCACTCGCATAGCGGGTGGTTTGTCGCCTCTCGCGCTTCGCGCGGAGGGCAGGGTTGCTGGCCCATGAGTTAAAGCCGTCCCTTCCGGGGCGGCGCTTTTCTCGCCCCCTCGTAGGGAATGCGATTGGGCCGGCCCATGAGGGCCGCCGGCCACCCCCCGTGTCAAGCGCGCCGCTCCCTCGGGCGCTGGCGGCGCCCGCCGCCCGTTTCCCACAGGCGGCGCCATTGGCACCGGATCGTTTGAAATGCTAGGAGGGCGCATGCCAAGGCGCCATCCGCGCGGCGCGTGAAAACGGGCGCGGACAGGCGAAAAACCTCACGCATTATGCGGTAGCGGCCGCTTTTACCAGCCGTTTCGCCTTATGGAAAGCAAGAAAGGTCACGGGATGGACTGCTCGGACGGAAAAGGGGGCGCGGGCGAGGGAGACGGCGGGCGTTGCGGGCGGCAGGGGTGGCGGGCGGGGGGCGACGGAAACGGCGCAACGGGAGCATGCTGGGCGAAAGGCGGCGCGCCTGCCGCTTTTTCGCCGGTTCCTGCATGTGCCGAGGCCTTTGGCGGGCGGGAAGCCGCCCGCGTTCCGCAAAAGGCCAGTTCGGGCTTCTCGCAAGGCGCCCCCGCACGCGGGCGGTGTCGAAAACCGTCGAAAAAGTGGCAGTGCACCCCGGTTTGCGGGCATGGCGGCGGCGCGGCGCGGGCGAAACCGGGAAGCGCCGTGGCGGGGGCGTAGGGGTTGCCGGCACTCCCGCCGCGCGATGGCTCGCCAATGCGCGGCCGCCGCGCGCTACTTCTGTGCGCCCACCAGTTCTGCGGCCATTTCGCGCAGCTTGAACTTCTGCACCTTCATGGACGGCGTCATGGGGAAGTCGTCCACGAAGAACACGCGCTTGGGCACCTTGTAGCGC
>CAJFUR010000129.1 GCA_904420215.1 uncultured Eggerthellaceae bacterium | reverse complement strand
GGGATCGCACGCCACCACGGTGCGGTCCCAGTCGTAGGAAAAGCCCATGCGCTTGAAGCTGGCCTTCTGCGTCTCGATGTTCTCGTAAGTCCACTTCGCCGGGTGGCTGTGGTGCTTGATGGCCGCGTTCTCGGCGGGCAGGCCGAACGCGTCCCAGCCCATGGGGTGCAGCACGTCGAACCCGCGCATCTTGGAGTAGCGCGCCACCACATCGCCGATGGTGTAGTTGCGCACGTGGCCCATGTGGATGTCGCCCGAGGGGTACGGGAACATCTCGAGCACGTAGCGCTTCGGTTTCGAGGCGTCCTCGGTGACTTTGTAGAGGTCGGCGTCGGCCCACGCCTTCTGCCAGCGGGGCTCTATCTCGTGCGGGTTGTAAGGTTTCATAGGTCGTTCTTTCTCGGGAAACTCCTGCGTGTTCGTAATTGCCCATTGTAACAGTTCTGGCCGCCGCGCACATGCGCGCACGCGCGGACGGACAATGGAGCGCTGCCGGATTGGCCACGCTGCCGAACAACCTGCGAATGCACGCACGCGCAGACGGACAGGAAGCGAAATGCTGGGTTGCCGTCCGGCCTTTCTCCGCACATGCGCTGCGCGGGCAGGCAGCGCAGCGAACCCGCCCGGACGGACTCGCTGGGAAATTGCAGACGCGCGGCAGCTTTTCGCACGCCGGCCGTCAAACCCCGTCGTGAGTGCGCGCCGTTTGGTAGTTCGCCAAATATGCGGCGAATTCGGGGGAGGTGTCGGAGTTGCCCGAACGCCAAGCTTTGTGGTCGATGATCTGGCTTTCGAACCCGTAGTAGGCGTCTATGTAGGCAATGAGCGCATCGAGCGCCTCCAGCTGCGCCTCGGGATATTCCCCCGAACCGCCCACGTGCACCATTTCGATGCCGATGGAAAACGAGTTCATGCCGTAGTCGGAAGCCCAACTGCCTATGGAAACCGTGCCCAGCCTGTCGTCACGCGACTCGTCCTCCACGCCGTACAGCGCGTTGTGGCCCGTGTCGCCGAAACCGGCATGGTGCGCAATGCGGTCGAGGGGCACGCACTGCACGATGCTGCCGTCTTTCCCCACGACGAAGTGGGCGGCCACCAAGTTCCCGTTGCCGTCCCAGAAATCCACCACGTCCCGAGGTCCCGATTCGCCCTCGGTGTCGTGCAGCATGATGTACTTCTGGTGCGCCGGGCCCTTCTCTCCATGGTCGAAGCCGGCACGGTAGTCTTCGACAATGCCCAAGGAAGCGCGCAACTCCTCAGCCGATGGCGCAGGAGAAGACTCGGGAGCAGCCGGCGCTTCTGCCGCGTCGGAAGCCCCTTCGCCCTCGCCGGGAACTTCGGGCAAAAGCAGGTCGTTCTTCACTTCGAGCTTGCCGCTTCCCGCATTCGGCTCCCGTGCGGGTTCGGAATCTGCCGAACAGGCGCACGGAACGAGCGTGCAGCAAGCCAGCACGAGCGATGCCAAGGCGGCCGCCCAACGCCGCTGCTGTCGCTGCCGCCGCTGCCATCGCCGTTGCCGTTGCCGCCGGCGCCGCCCGCCGTCTTTTCGCCCATCCGCCAACATGACCTTCGCTTCCCTGCCTTCTCCTTCGCCTGCCCTCGCCCGCCTTGGCCTCCGTCGCCTCCGTCCATCGAGTTCCCGCCGACAGGCCGCTAGGAAAGATACGGCGAATTCCTTTCCTCTTCGATCTTGCGCATGGTCTCCACGTTGGCTTTCTCGTACTCGTTCAAAGGCGATTCCATGGCGTCGAATTCCTCGGGGGTGTAGCGCTGGGTGTACCACGAGCAGGCAGCGAAATGCTCGGCCAGTTCCTGGTTTTTGAAGCCACGGCCGTAACGCGCGAACACCTCGTTGCGCGCCACGAACAGCTCCCAGGTGGAAAGCCGGTTCAACTCCCCTTCCGAATAGCGGCGCGTGTTGCTGTCGGGCAGGATGTACTCTGCGGCCCCTTCGCCCTGGCCTGCGTCCTGGCCCGCGTCCCGCCCTGCAACGCCGTCGGACGACACGCTGGCCCCGTCCTGCGAAGAGCCGCCATCCGCTTCGCCTTCGCCCGAGGCGGACGACCCCTCGCGGTCTTCGGAGCCCGCCTGACCGCCCTGCGTGGCATCGGAAGCGGCTTCGTTGCCCGCCGAAGCCGCAAAGGGGAGCGAAGGCAGCACCGTGCGGACAACGAAGAACCCGCCGACCGCCGCCACGGCCAGCGCCAAGACGACGCAGCACACGATCAGGGCGGCACCATGCCGCTTCGGCTCGCGCGGCGGGTTCGCCCTCCCCTGCTCCATTGGCGAAAGCGGCATGGTGGGAACGAATGCGGGACCCGCCTGACCCGCCCGATCGGACCCCGCGCCCTGCCCCTCGCCGCGAATCGCCTGCGCCGGCGCGAAAACCGACGTCCCCGCAGCGGTCAGGCCACCTTCGCCCTCAAGGGGAACGCCGCACCCCGGACAGAACCGGTCGCCCTCTTCGAGCCGCGTCCCACACCTTTCGCAAAACATGGCGGCGCCCTTTCCTACAGGCGGTTGCCACAGTTGCGGCAAAACGCAGCCTGCGCGGAAGCGTGGTATCCGCAAACGGGGCAAATGCGCTCGTGGGAAAACGGCACCGGCTCGACAGGCGGCGCCGTGGGAGCGGGCGCAGACGCGGGGGCAGCGGGTGCCGGTTCTTCCGCAACCATCGGTTCTTCCGCACACGCCGGCACCACGTCCGCCACCAGCGGCTCAACCTCCGGCTCTTCCGCGCCCGCCGGCGCCACATCCGCCTCCGGCTCGACCGCCGGCACATCTGCAACCGCCGGTGTCACATCCGCCGCCGGCTCGGCTGCCGGCTCTTCCGCAGCCGTCGGCGCCGCGTCCGCCGCCGGCGCGCACTCGAACTCGACCGTTTCCGGCCGCCCTTCCGCAGCGCTTCCCGCTGCCGCGGGTTCGGCCTGCACCGGCTGCCCGCAACTCATGCAGAACGCGTCATCGGGGCCAAGGACGCTCCCGCATGCCGCACAAACGCGTCCGCGTTCCGCAGGCGGCTCGTAGCGCGCCCCGCAGTTGAAGCAGAACTGGTCGTCCGAGCCCATGGGCGACCCGCACTGGGAGCAGGCGCGGGCCGCAGGCGCACCCCCGGCAGCAAAGCCGGTGGGGGCGGCAGGCTGGATGACGGGCGTCGGACGCATCTGCTGTTCGACCGACGCCAACTCCTGCTGCAAGGCGGCACGCTGAGCATCGAGGTTCTCAATGGACGCATACAGCCTCTCGCGGCTGTTCCGGAAAGCGTCGTTCGTGCGCGTTTCCTCGTAGAGGCTTTCCCCCAACTGCGCCATGAGAGAATTCCTGCTGCGCCCCAAGTCGGCGATTTGCGCCTTGAGGGAAATCACCTTGGTGCCCCTGCCGGCGTTGGCAACCCCCCTGTTCAGCAGATTGCTGGCATTGTCCAAAAATCCCATGTTGTTTCTCCTTGTCAACGGCGGGCAGAAAACAGGCAGTAGCAGGTGACACGCAACAAACGGAGCGCTCAGGCAGACGCCCGATGGGCCTTCCGTGCCGAGGATTGCACGATCACGCACGCGATGGAAGCCACCAAATACAACCAGGCCCAGAACGTCGGCGTCACGACCCCCGGCAGCCCGCCCGAACCCATGAAGGAGCGCATTCCCTCCCCTACGGCCATGTCAAGGAAGAAACAGCAGCCGATCACGAGGACCACGCACGCGATGGACATGGCGAATGCGGCGGGCGAAGCCTTCTTCTTGCCCGAGATGCGCACATAGGCGTCGTAAGCCAGACTGAGGACCGTCGCCAGCCACAGCAGGCCGATCACGCAAAAGACCAGCATGAGCACCGACGACAAATCGGACTGCGAGTACGACGACCCCAGCAACCCCGCCGCCGTGTCGTTCACGTTGAAAAGCATGGCGAACACGTCAAGCAGCGAGAATTCCCAGCTGTCGTAGATGTACGGGTCAATGGAAATCCATGGAAGCAAGGTGGCCAAAATCAACGCGATGTCGGCCACGGCCAACATCTTGACAAGCCCCGGCGACGAACCGCCGGCACCTTTCGCCACAGCCGGCCCGGACTGCGGTGCCGCGCCAGGCCGGGGCGCCGCATAGCGCGGCGGAACCACGGGTGCAGACGCAGGGGCGGGCACAGCGGGACGCTCCGCAGCCTCGGACGCAGGCGCCGCCGGATCCACCGGCATTGCCAGACGGTTGCCGCACGCCGGACAGAACCGCGCCCCTTCGGCCACTTGCTTTCCGCATTTCGGGCAAAACATCCCCATACCTCCTTCAACGGGAGACAACCCTCCCGCTTTCCTGCCGTTTCGCGCGCCGTCGCGCACCCGGCCGTTACAGAGAACGCCGGCCCGCGCGTCCAGTTGCCCCTTCACGCCCCACACGCATCCCTGCAGGCAATGCCGCCGGAACAATCCGTCATTCCCTCGTCTATCCTACCACTTTCCTGCAAGCTAGAGCCCCACTTCGCACACGCAGTTCACGCCCATGCGCTCGCAAAGGGCAACGAGGCGTTTGTCGGCGGTGAACAGCGTTGCGGCATTGCGGCGTGCGAGCGTGGCATAGAGCAGGTCGTACACCGGATGGTTCTGCCGCACGGCCTCGGCGAACGCCTCGGCGGCGTTTTCCTCGATGGGAACGAACTCGTCCACGAGTTCGAGGGCCGTCCCTATGCGTTCTTCTGCCTGCTCAAACGTCATCATTCCTGCGCGCACATACTTCCAAAACGTATTGCGCACTTCGATTTGGAACAAGGTTGACGTTACCACGCGCTCGTTTTCGAGCATCAAGCCCTCAAAGCCGAGTCCCCGCGGAGTTTCCTGTGCCATTTCTGCAGCGGCACTGCAATCGAGAATTATCATCGGATATAACTCAGTTCCGGGACAATCTGATCGTCGCGATCTTCCCTCATCTGACGGACAATCTCCGCTGGTTCGGGAAAGTCGTCGGGGATTTCGATTTTTGGCATCGCATGGATCCTCTCGAACACCTTCCGGCGGCGTTCGGCGCGTTCCTCGGGCGTTTCCTCGGCGCGGCTTTTCTGGTGTGCGGGTGCCCCGGACTGCTCGACGGCGGGACGCACCACCCAGCCGGCAGAGCCGCCGCCTTGCCGGTACGCGCGCAGGTACTCGCGCAGCACGTGGACGGTCTGCTGCGAAATGCTGCGATCCTGCCGGGCGGCGCACTCGCGCAATTCCTCGTACAAGTCGCTGGGAAAATCCTTCACCTGCAAAGCCGGCATGCTGTTCCTCCTTTTGGCATACTTTTTGCATGATTATAGCATGCTTTTGAAAGTGTCGCCGGGGGAACGATCTGGTTTGCGCCGTCTTGCAGGGACAACCTGGAACCTCCAGCGCGGGTTTCTCCGACAAGGCTGCATGGGCCTCGGAGCCTTCTTATGCCGAACGCAAGGGCCCGCCTTGCGGGTTCTTGCGCGCAATCTTGTTGTGCGTTATCTTGTGCGTTATCTTGCCGCACCCCGGATGCTTGGCGGGTCTTCTGCTACCATAACCATGCGAACGCGGGGCATCCTCCCCGCGCAGGGCATGCCCCGCAGAACCCGACCACCCAACGAAACGAGTCCCCCATGAACTACCACAAAGCCTCGTTCAAGGCCGCCTATGGCACCTCGACGCAGCTGCCGGCTTCCACACGACCCGAGGTTTCGTTCGCAGGGCGCTCCAACGTGGGAAAGTCGTCGCTGCTGAACAAGCTGATGTACCGCAAGGGACTCGCCAAGGTGTCCTCCACCCCCGGCAAGACGGCCACCATCAACTTCTACGACGTGGACGGCGCCGACTTCGTGGACTTGCCCGGATACGGATACGCCAAAGTGTCGAAGTCGGAAAAGGGACGCTGGTCGGAGCTTATCGAAGGCTATTTCGCGCAGGAGCGCGCGTTCGCGCTCGTGGTGTCGCTCGTTGACATACGCCACGAAGCCACGCCGCTCGACCTGCAGATGATCTCCTTCCTGCAGGAAAGCGGCCTTCCCTTCGCCGTCGTGCTCACCAAGGCCGACAAGCTGTCGAAGCAGCAGGCCATGCGCCAGACCGCCGCCATCAGAAAGCAACTGCAGCTGCCGCAGGGCACCCCGCTCGTTGCCACCTCGGCCGAAAAGGGCACTGGCATGGACGAGTTGCGCAAGCTGATCGACGCCGCCGTGGCCGACCGGTAGCCGCCTCGCTTCGCCGCCGCCTCCTTCCCCATCCCGCCTGCGCGAAAGGCGCCCTTCCCCTCGCGCCCGCCGGCGGCGCCGGCCTCCCCCAGTCCCACCGTGGACACACCGACCCTCCCCTTGCGCCCGCCGGCGGCGCTGCGGGGAACCGCGCGCCTTTCCCATCGATTGCGCAATGGCGCCGAAAGCCATGGCGGAACATGGATTCCGGTAGGAAAAACCGACCGGAAGGAGCGCCATGAAAAGAAAGGCCGCGAAGAACCGAGCGTTCTTCAAGTCACGCAACCGGGACGTGCTGAAATCGTACCGGCAGGCAATCGGGTCGCCCGGGGTTTTCGTCGTCGTTGCCGTGCTCGTCCTCGAAGTGCTGTGCTTCGCCGCCGACCTCATGGCCTTCGGCCTGCTGTTCGGCCAGGTCATGGGCGACGCGAAGGGCATGGTGGCGGCAGGGTCCATCTCCCTCCTGTTCCCGCTGGTGGCTTTCTTCGGCTTCCAGGGGCTTTCGTCGCGCTTCCTCGACCAGCGCAAACGCGAAAGGCTGGCCGTCGCGCTCCTTGTCGCCATGGGCGCGTTCCTGCTGGCCGTGCTGGCCATCCGCTTGCCGCTCGAAGCCGTGGCGACCAGCGACGAAGGGGCGGACTGGCTGGTAACCGCCCTTGTGTACTGCCTGCCGCCCCTTTCCAGCATCATCGGGGCGCTGGCGGCAAGCCTGACCCTGCACAATCCCCAGGTGAAACTGAAGACCGAGCAGGCTCGGCTGCACGCGAAGATTGCAAACGTGAAGGCGGAGCTGGCCGCGCTCGAAGGCAACGACCCAGCACGGTTCCGCGCGCATGTGGAAAACGTGTACCGCGCTGCGTACTGCGAGGTGGACGGACTCATGGACGCAAGCCTGTCCACATGCGTCGGCCTGCTGGTCCAGCGTCACGGCATGGGCGTCCACGACCATCTGGGCTCCTTGTTCAACAGGGTAGAAGCCGGATCGGAACGCTACGACACGCGCCCTGCCGCCTTCGCCCGCAAGGCCAACGACGCGCCGGGGCGGCAATCCGCCGCCAAGGCCGACACGCCTTCCGCACCCGACGCCGCATCCGCAGGCAAGGCGGCGCCCCCTGCTGCTGCCGGCGCTGCTGCCGCCGCCGCACCGGGCGCCACCATCGCCGCGCCCGCCCATGCCGCGCAAGTCGCCGATTGGGGCCCGCAGGTGCACGTGAACGCAGCCGGGGCGAAGATCGCCTAGCCGGCACCGGCCTCCGGCCTCCGGCGCCGGCCGCCAACGGCCAGCCTTCAGCTGCCACCCGCAGGCCTCCAGCCGGCAACCGCCAACAACACCCATCGACCGTCAGCCAGCGAGAAAGGACCGAGCCATGAAAACCACCGACACGACATCGAAGCGCGCCCGCAGGGGCGCAGTGCTCGCATCGGGCCTCGCCTGCGCCGCCCTCCTTCTTGGCGGGTGCGCCGCCGAGCCGCGGGAAGCAGCCGACGCCGCCATCGTCATCCAGAACACGCAGAACGTGCCCACCTGGGACGATACGGTGCTGGACGAAGCCATCGCACAGGTGCGCTCGTCGGGAGGGCGCGTCACCGTGACCATAGCCGACTCCAACCCCACCTCCCAGACGTTCGACTTCGGCGAAGTGGCCGACAGCGCGCTGAACCAGGACCGCCTGGAGCGCAAACTGCGCGACGCGCTTCGGCAAGGGGCCGACGACCCGGGCGTAGACCTGCTCAAGTCCATCGAAGTGGGAGCCACGAGCATTGCCGGTTCAAGCAACGTCGTTGGCGTGTACGTCGTATCCTCGGGCATTGCCGACACCGGGCTTTTGAACATGGCGGGCAGCAACCTCGTGGAGGCCGACGCGGACGCGGTGGCCGAATACTATGCGGCCAAGAACGAGCTTCCGGACCTGAGCTGGGTGCGCGTGGTCACGTGGTACGGCATGGGTGCCACCGCCGACGGGCAAGCGGCACCCTCCACGGCCCAAAAGGCCTCCATGGAAGCCCTCTACCAGGCCGTCCTCGAAAAGTGCGGAACGGGCCTTTCCGTCCAGAACGCCTCGGTGGCGCGCCCCGAACCGCGCGGCGGCGGCCTGCCTGCCGTGGGCGTGGTGGAGTTCGCGCCCACGGAGCCGTACGTTGCCGCAAGCGGCACCGATGCAAACGCCGCCACCGAGTTCAGCTCCACCCAGCTGGGCTTCGTGGGAGACGGGGTGGAATTCGTGGATCCCGCCCAAGCCGCAGCGGCACTCGGCGGCATTGCCGAGCAGCTGAAGGCCAACCCCGGCCTTGCGGCAACCGTGACGTGCGGCGCCGCCAGCTACCCGTGGGAGGAAGGCTACTCCCAGGAACTCTCCGAGCGTCGCGCGGCCGCCGTGTGCGCGGCGTTGCAGGACATGGGCGTGGACGCCTCCCAGCTGACGCCCCGGGGCGTCGGCAACGGCGGCAACGCCGACGACATCGACCCGGAAACCGGGTTGCAAGACCCCCAGAAGGCCGCCGCGAAGCGCACGACCGTCATCGAAGTGCACGCCAACGGGAACGCAACCGCATAGCAACCGCCATCGAAAGGAGACGAGCATGGCCACCTTCAAGAACCGCTTCAAGCGCCGGGGCTGGTGGAAGCGCATCTACAAGCCCGCGGACGCCGATTTGAAAGAGGCGTTCGCAGACGGCGCCGCCTGCGCGCAGAACGGGTCCGCATGGTTCAAGGACGGCAGGCTGCACGGGCCCGGCGCAGACCGGTACTATTTCCAGCAACAGACCAACGCCGCCCGCGTCATAGACGACATCGAAGAGGACACGGCGCCCTTGATGCAGGAGCTTTCTCCCCTGTTCGCCCGCTATCAGGGATTCCTCGAGCAGTACCTCGACGCGGAGCGCGCATTCGCCGAAGCCGAGATGCGGCACGGAAGCGCAAGCGGGGCGCGCGAGAAGAACCAGGCGCGCTTCGACAGAGACGGGGCGGAACGGAAGCGCGACGCCCTGTTCGCCAACCTCGAGGAACTGCGCGCGCAGGCCGAGGAAGACGGGCTTTCGGAATTGCGCAACATTCAGGCGAAGCGCTTGGGCGAAGCCTACGAGCACCAGGCCCACATGAACCACCTGATGTCGTATTTCTTGCGCGGCGTCGCCTCGGTCTGCGGCACGGAGGCGGCCGTCGAATCGGCGGAGCAGGACCGCCGGTGGACCCAAGGCGTCATCGACCGCTACATCGCCCAGCTGGAGGGCGAGGCGGCCGACGGGCGGTGGAACATGGACTTCTCGCGCCATCTGCGCCGCATCCACGCCGAAGACGCTGCCGACAGGGCGGCCAAGACCGCCTAGCCACAACCCGGAACGGAGGACGACATGAAACACCGCAACGCAAACGACCAAGCCGGAGCCTCAATGTCCAGCGTGGCGTCGCCCCGCGCCGGCACGCCTGCCAGCGCCCGCGCCGACAGGCCGGCGGCCTTTGGACTCCACTTGGCATGCGGCCTGCAAGACACCACCTTGGCCGACCCGGACGCCCTGCGCACCGTGGCGGCCGAACCCGACCTCGAAACGGCGCGGACGGCCTTCGCCGAAGCCAAGGGACAGGCCGCAGGCGTCATACCCGCGCTCGACTTCTCGAACCCGCAGGCGGCGAACGCCAGCGCCGCCGCGCTGGTGGCGCTTTTCGACAACGCGCGCAGAACGGCCGACCGCGCCATCACGCAGCAGTACGAGCACGAGATGGCCATGCTGGACAGGCGGGAAGCCTCGTGGAACGGCGTGAAGCTGCAGTACGAGCACGAACTTGCGCTGCTGGAAGGCGCATTGGCGAGAGCCGCCGAAACCGCAGGCGCCGCCGACGCAGGCAGCCAGCCAGCCGCAAGTCCGGCCAACCGGCCAGCCACCGGGCGCGCCAACCGGCCAGCCGCCGACTAGACCGCCACGGCCGGCCCGCCCTCTGCCCGCCGGCACCCCGGCCCCGCCGGCGGGCGGGGCAGCCAACCCGGAAAGGAGACTCGCGCATGAAGGCCTTCTCGCAACCGTCCGGTCCGCGCATGGCCCAACCGCTGCACCAGCGCTCACGTCGCAGCGCCCTGAACGTGCCCCTTGCCTGCGCAACCGCCCTCGCCGGCGCTGCCGCATGGATTGCGGGGTCCGCCGCCTACCCGCACCTGACGGGCGCCATGCCGCGGCCCGTCCTGATGGCCCTGCTGTTCACGCTGCTTTTCGCCCTGACGGCGGCGGCCATCATGGCGGTGGGGCGCGCCATGGGAACGTTCGAGGGCAACCTGGTCACCCGCAGGTGCAGCAGGCCGGGCACCGTGGGCGTGCTCGTTGCGGGCGGCATTGCGCTCGCCCTGCTGGCGGCCCTTTTCGAATGGGTGTACGAACTCGGGGTGGAAGCCGAGCGGCACGACCCGACCTCCTACGTGTTCGTGGTGGACGACTCGGCCTCCATGGAAGGCAACGACCCCGGCCAAAGCCGCTTTGCGGCCATATCCACGGTGCTTGCCGAAGCCGACGGCTCGTTCCCGTTCATGGTGTACCGCTTCTCCAACGAGCCGCACGTCCTGCGGGACATGGCCCCGGCATCGGAGGGAATCCCCTCGATGGAGGGCGCCCACGACGGCGGCACCGCGCTCAAAGCGGCCCTGAACAGGGTGCTCGACGACCACGACGCGGGCCGCTGGGACGGGGGCGCCCATCCCAAGGTCGTCCTGCTTTCGGACGGCGTGCCCACCGACCTGCCTGCCTTCGACACGCTGAGCGCCGAAATGCGCCGCTTCGTGCAGGCCGGCATCGGCGTGTCCACGGTGGGACTGGGGGAGGCTGACGACGCCCTGATGCAGCGCATCGCCCGCGCCACCGGCGGCGTTTACGTGAAGTCGCCCGATGCCGCAGGCTTGACGCAGGCCATGGCGGCGGCCGCCGTGTTCGGCGCCGACCGCGACCTCCTTTCGGCGCGGTGCAACGCCAGCCCCGACGCCCTGTACGCCGCCATGCGGGTGGTCTTCCTGTTCCTTTTGGGCGCCCTGTTGGGCGTGCTGTGCGCCATCGCCTACGGGTCGCACGACGCGGCCCCGCTCATTCTGGCCGCCTCCGCCGTGCAGGCGCTGCTGGGCGCCGTGGGCATGGAAGTGGGCGTGCAGGCGCTCGCCTTGCCGGCGGAGCTCCTGTGGCTTGCGCTGTGGGTGCTGCTGGCACTGACGATTGCCCTCGTGCCCGAGCTTGCGGCCCGCATGCGCCAACGCGGCATGCGGGCGCCCCTGGGAGGCAGCGCGCCCTTCATCAGCGTGAGACGATGACGCGGGCAATCACGGAAACTTTTGGAAAGGAACCCTCCATGGACACTTCCCTGGACAAGCAGGTGGGCGGCCACCTGTGCGGCGCGGCAAGCACCAAAGGATGCGGCGAACAGAACCAGGACCGCTTCAGAATCACCCCCGACGGCATCCTGCTGCTGGACGGCATGGGCGGACACGCGGCCGGGGAGGTGTATGCCGAGTTGGGCGCGTGGAAGGGCGAGCAGCTGCTGGGCGCGGGCCTGACCGCCAGCGACGTGCTGGACGGGGCGTCGCACGTCGCTCAACGCGTCGAAGGCGCCCTGCACGACCACGGGGGCGCGGCGGCGTGCGCCGTGCGCTTTCAAGACGGCGGCGGCTACGACATTGCCTGCCGCGGAGACGTGCGAGCCTACCTCATAGACGACGAAGGCGCCCGCCCGCTCACCTGTCCCGACACCGATCCTGCGGGCAGGCTCACCTGCTATCTGGGGTCTTCCGGAACGCCCCGCCCGCAAGGCTGCTGCGTTTCGGTGGCGGCCGAGGAAGCGGCCGGCAAGACCCTTCTCGTTGCGTCCGACGGCGTGTGGCGCTACCTGCCGCTGCGGGAATGCGTGGAGGCGAACCGGCGCTGCCCCAACCCGCACGACGCCGCCTGCGCCATCGTGGACCTCGCCCTGAAATGCGCCACGCCCGACGACGCCACGGCGGTGGTGTGCCGTCCGGCAAACGCGGCCGATGACGCCGAGTGACCCGCCGCCATGCGCGTCGTCATGTATAATGCCGCATTGGACGGCACACCACCGCACGAAGGAACCTGCACGGCGGACGGCCTGCCGCGTCCTCATGGGAAGGGGCCAGGCGCCGCACGCCGCCGACGCCGCACATGCCTTTGGTGGAGGGACCTCATGGAAAACGTGTTCATCGCCTGGAGCGGCAACCGGGAACTTGCCGAACTGGTGGCCGCCCGACTTCGCAAGAACAACCTGAACCCCCTGATTGGCGGCGGTCTGCCGCGCGACATGTTCGTGGGCAGCCACGTCATGTCGCAGATGGATTCCTGCAACTACGCCATCATCCTCGCCCAGAAGAAAGAGGAGTACCGAGCCTCGGCGGAATTCAGCGACAACGTCATGTTCGAGTGGGGCTACCTCATTGCCAAGCTGTCGAACCGAAAGGTGTTCGTGTTCCTCATCGACACGTCGGAGCGCGACCTGCCCAGCGACTTGGTGGGGTCGTGGATCCAGCCCGTTTCGCGCAAGGGCCGCCCCGACGAGGAAGTGGCCGACGAGATAGCCGCGCAGTTCGTGGTGGAACGCCCCTCGGCCGACAAGATAGAGATCCTTTCCAAGTGGCGCCTGATAAAGAACGTCCTTCTGGGATACAACACTCAGCACCGCTACACCGACTTCGAGATAGCCCAGTTCGTGCTCTACAGCGTGTTCTCGGCGTTCTACTGCGACGACATCGATGCATACGTGGGCGTTTGCGGGGGCGTGGAAACCACCTCGAAGTCGCTCAACGCCATCCTCTCGCTCACCCGCAACAAGATGCAGATCTACCAGTGCACCGCCAACCTCGCGCGCCCGCTGCAGGTGGAGGACTTCTTCGAAATCACCACCATGCTGCAATACCGCTACGAGGACGCCGTGGAGGAATCGGACCTGAAGGCGTGGGCGAAGATCATCCGCATCGATGCCCTGAGCCTGGCGAACGCCCTCATGGCCTCGAATTCCGCCGAGGACGAGCGCGCCTTCTACCACCGGGAGGCCATCCGGCTGGGCGACGAGGTGCTGGGGCTCATCGACGAGAACGTGGAGCGCCAGCCGAACAACCTGCATTTCGCCGACCTGCTGCGCGGCCTGCAGTACCGCAACATCGCCATGGCCTACGAGGATTTGGGCGAGGCCGACGCAGCGAAGGAGTACTTCGGGAAATCGGTGGAGGCGCGCGAGTCGCTGTACTTCTTCTACAAGCAAAGCCACGCGCCCGACGCCTCCCTGTGCAACAAGATGGCACAGGAATACTATCTGGCGCAGCTCGAGCGGTGCGCCTTCGAGGTCGATCCCCTGGAAAAGCAGCGCATCCTCATGACGGTGAAGAAGCACCTGACGGCATGGGAAGCCGACTTCGTGCGGCAGAAGTCGCTGCTCCAAATGGTCAAGGACGCCTATGAGCACGCACAACGGCAATCCTGACGGGGAGGGGCGCGGCCTGTTCGTCCTCGACGTGGACCCCGGCATCGACGACGCCGTGGCGCTGTTCCTCGCGCACCGGCTCGTGCGCGAGCGGTGCGTGGTGGCCACGTCGTTCGGCAACGCGCCGCTCGAGGTGACCCACCGCAACCTCGTGGGCTTGAAAAGGGCGTTCGGCTGCCCCTTCCCCGTGGTCAAGGGAAGCGCCGGGCCGCTTTCCGGAAGAGAGCCGTTCTTCGACTTCTACCACGGCACCGACGCGCTGGGCGGCCTGTCCCACCTGCTGCCGGAAGGCGACGAAAAAGCCCCGCCGCTGGAGGCGCTTGCCGGCTTCGCCGCCCCAGGCGAACGCGTGGTGTACTGCGCAACGGGGCCGCTCACGAACTTGGCGACGCTTGTCAGGAGCGGCAGCCCCCTGGTGCCGCGCATCGCGCGCGTCTTGGTCATGGGCGGCGGGCTGCAGGCGTTCAACTGCCCCCACGAAAGCGAGTTCAACTTCCATGCCGACCCAGAGGCGGTGGAAACGGTGCTTTGCAGCGGACTGGACGTGACCATCGCCCCGTTCGACTTGGGCATGAGCGCCACGCTGGCCCCCGAAGACCTCGCGCGCGCCACGGCGGGAAGCCAATGGCCGGTCATGGACGCCCTGCTGGAGCAGAGCCTGACCACCGCGCGCGCCCACGCGCGCCCGAACGCCGACATCCACGACTGCTTCCCCGTGCTGTACCACGTGTGGCCGGAGCAGTTCCGCACGCGCGCGCTCAAGCTGTCCGTGGACGCATGGGGCGCCGTGCGCGAGGACGAAAGCGGCCACGCCGTCACGGTTCTTGCCGGACTGCGCGATGCGGACCTGCTGCCCCGCACGCTGAACCAGTGCCTGACAGAAAGCGCATGCCCGCGCGAAAGCGACGAAGGGGGGTTCCATGCCGCACGCCCAACACGCCAACCCGGCCTTCCACGTTGAGGTGACCGCATCCACCACACCGTTCTACGTTCTGGAACAGCACGTCAGCCACTACCTCGTCGCAGAGGGGCAGCACGACGTGGACGGCAGGAGCAAACCCGGCCTGTGGACCGCCGACCAGCTGCTTTCCAACACGAACTACTTCGCCAACTTCCCGTTCGCCAGCGTGGGCGGCTCGGTTGCGAACCACCCCCTCGTGCGCGAGGCGGTGTACGCCATGAAGGCCCGGTCGGAAAAGACGACCATGCGCTTCAACCTGCGGAGCCAGGAATGGTTCCGCGAGCATTTCTGCACGTGGTTTTTGCCCTGCTCGCAAAACGGCGGCGATTCGGTGCTGGCGGGCTTCGACAAGGCGCGCAAGGCGTCTGGCACATTGGCGCAGGAAGACGCCGGGGCAAGGGTCCTGGACGCGCTGGAAAGCATCCGCGCGGAAGCGGCGGGCGAGATCGCGTTCTACGAGGACTTGCGCGAACAATGCCGCGACGATGGCCCGCAAACGTTCAGGCGCAACGCGCTGGCGTGCTACCGGGGGCTTCTGCCCGTGTGGATACTCCGGCAGGAATTCTGCCGGGCGGCCGCCCCCAACCTGTACGGGCTGGGCCTTTGGGAATGCGGCGCGCAGGACGGAAGCGGCGTCAGGTGGATCCGCGGCTCCTTGCTGGACTGCCTGCTGGACGACTTGGCGGAATGCCTGTCCTACGACGCCGACGCCGACGCCGTGGAAGACTACCGCACGTGCGTGATGGGCGAATACGAGGAATACCGCGCCGCCTACGCCGAAAGGGACGCGCGCGCCGAAAAGGAGCAGTTCGCCTGCAGCGTCCCGCAGCTGCATGCCCTTTTCGAAAAAGACGGGAAGCCCGTGCCGCCGTGGGTGCGGCACAAGGCGAACCTCGTTTGGAACCTCGTCGTCTGCCCGCTTTTCGGGGTGGCACACCGCCTGCCGGCCGAAAGCGCCGACAAGACCGTCACGTCCTCGGCCCCCATGTCTGCCGGCAAAGACGGCGGCGCGCTGGGCGTGGGTTCGGGCCAAGTGCCCGTCTTCCAGCTGAAAAGTCAGGTATGCGAAGAAAGCCGGCAGGAACGCACGCTCGATTTGCGGGCGGCGTCGCATGCCGACGGGCTGGTCATGCTGTTCGGCAGCCGCTACGACCGCACCTATTGGGACCCCTTGCGCACGGCGGTGGCAAAAGACGTCGAGGGCTTCTTCGCATGGGAAGACTCGCCGCTGCGCACACTTTTGCGCGAGGCGGCGGACGGGTTCTTCACCCGGTCGCGCATGGCCGACATCAGACGCGCACTCGGGCGGGACGGCGGGCGCGGGAAGGGCGCAGGCGAGACGGAAGCGACGGGAACGCCCGCCGGAAGGCGGGACGCGGACCGGGAGGCGAGCGCGGACGACGGGCGGGACACGGACGCGGACGACGGTCGAGATGCGGGCGCGGACGCGGGCAAAAGCGCGGACGACGGGCGGGACGCGCTGGTGGCCTCCCTGCCCGGGCGGCTTGCCGAAACGCTGGACGCGCACGGAAGGGCGTACTGCAAGGCGCACCCCCGCACGCTGGCGAAGAACGCGGCCGACCCGAAGCACGCAGGCGCCTGCCCCACCGTGGGAGCCGCCGTCGATGCGGCCCAGCGCGATTTCTGCGCCAGCCTGCCGCCCGCCGTGAAGGTGGCGGAGGATTTGAGGCAGTTCCTCGCAGCCGCCGTCGCGCGCTTCTTCGAGGGCGAACTGGGCGCCACCGAGCAGGAGGGCGCAGCGGGCGTGGGCTGGGAGCGGTCGCTTCTGGCGGGGCGGGTGTTCGCGCGCATCGACGGGTTCTTCGGCGGCGAACCCGCGCCCAGCAAGCGCCTTTTGCGCAAGCACATGCGGACCCACCTGCTGGAATGGCGCAGCAAGAACCGCAAGGCCATCGATTGCGACGCCCTGCTTGCCGCAGTGGGCCGCGCTTTCGACGCCTGCATCGAGGAGGAACAGCGGCTGTTCTGCACCACCGGGCCGGGCAACGCCTCCGGGCCTTTGGCGGGCCCGGTGAATTCGCGCCGCCACTTCGCCCTGGCCGTCGAGGACGGCAGGCTGATGATGCACGACGTGGGTTCGCACAACGGCAGCTTCGTCATACGCTCGGGCAACCGGCCCGGCGTGTCCGGGAACGCGCCCGCGCCCGATGACGCGGGCGCGGGCGCCGCGCAGGCGGGCACGGTGTACGTGTTCGAAGGGAGGGCGCGCGCGGCGAACGCCCTCGAAGCGGCGCAGAGCCTCGGGTACGCCTGCATGCCCGTGGGGAAGGAAGGCCTGCGGGCGTATCGCGGCGACGTGCTGGTGATCGGGCGGTATTCCCGCTTCCAGATAGGATAGGGCCGGCCATGGACGAAACCGCGTATTGCAGCATCGAGCCTGACTTCGACGTGGGGCGCGACAAGCGTGCGGATGTGCTTTCGTTCGATGGCGGCTTTTTCGCGTTCGACGGGACGGAACCGCTGGCCTCGTCGGGAAACAAGCTCGTCTATCCGGGCACGTACACGGAAACGGCCGGGAAGGCGCCCTGCGTCCTTCCTGCCGTGGCCGTGTACTTCCTTTCGGCGGAGGCTCATGCGCGCGAGCTGAGCAACCTGAAAGTGGCCGCCCTGCTGGGCGTGGGACCGAAACTGCTTGCCACCGGCTACGCCTACCCCCTGCCTGCGCGGGACACGCCCGAATGCCGCCCCGTGCTCGTGGAGGAAAACGCGGGAACGTCGCTGAAAGACGCACTCGACGGAAAACCCATCCCGTGGCTTGTGCCCATGGCAGCAGGCGGCGCGCGTGCCGGAAACGCGGCGGGCGCCCGCCGCGCCGTCCCGCTTGAGCCGGCCGACACCGAAACGGGGCGCAAGCAGACGGCGAAGCTGCTGTTCGACCTGTTCAGCCAAGTGCGCAACCTCCAGATGGCGGGAAAGTGCCACCGCGACCTGAAGGCCGCGAACGTGTGCGTGAAAGCCTGCGGCGACCACCCGTGGGACGTGCGCGCCACGCTGGTGGACCTCGAATTCGGCACCACGGCGCACGGGGACGGCGCACGCGTTGCCAGCGAGCGCTACCACCGCGTGCTGTTCGAACAGGCTGCCGGCCGCGCAGGGCGCATAATCGTGCATCCCACGCCCCTGCAACAGGACATGGGCTACCTCACGCTGGTCGTCGCGGAGATAGAGAACCGCGCCGGCGTGCGGGACCTGCCCGAGGAAGCCATCGCCGCCGCCTTGGACAAAGAGGACGGGTTTTTCGGATACGAAAGCGACGGGAGCGTCTACGCCCGCAAGGTCGCGGCAACCGACCTGGAACGTCAGGCGCGCAGGGCCGGCCTCGTGCCGGTGGACGCGCTGCTTGCCGTGTCGCCGCGCGCCGTGCAGATTGCCCGCCAAGCCACGAAGCACGGCGGATACTTGGACGCGCTCGACATGAAACGGCTGGAAAGGAACGCAGACATGCTGCTGGAAAAAGAAAACGACCGCATCGCCCGCCAGATATTCGCCAACTACCAGGCCCACCGCGTGCGCGACGGGAAACCCGTGGAGTACCGCACATTCGACGAGCAGCCCGAAGACCTCAAGGAAAGCTGCCGCGACCAGGCGCGCCAGATGAGGGACAAACTCGAGTCGCTGGACTTCGACATCGTGGCGTGGGACGAATGCCCCGAGGAACTGCGCGTGAAGGCGCTGAGCGCACGGCAGGTGGAGCACCTTGCCGAACGCGAGCACGAGCGCTGGGTGGAGGAACGCACGCGCGCCGGATGGACCTACGCACCGGGCGACAAGGACGTGGACGCAAAGACCTCGCCCTACCTCGTGCCGTGGGACGAGCTCGACGAGGACATCAAGGAATACGACCGCGACCCCGTGCGCGAAACGATAGGCGTCTTGCAAGACGCCGGCTTTGCCGCAAGCCGCCGCGCCTGACGGCGTTCGCGTCCCATCAAATTCCATTCCCATTGCGCAACGGCGCCTTTTCCCCTTCCTTATAGTTGAGGACAGAGGTTGGGGGGTGATGCACGGCACGCCCCCCAACCTCAAGCCAGCGAAGCGAAGCGAAAGGAGCGCCATCATGTCCTATCTCGACGATCTGGTAAACGGCGGAGCGGCAGCCTGCAGCGCGGATGCCGGCGAGGAAGCGCAATCGCCCGCCCACGTGGTGCGCAACCAAATCGAGGCAGGCCCCTTCGAAGCCCTTCGGGTGACGGACACCCGCTACAAGGCGTGCGGCACCAGCTATGGCGTGGGGTTCGCCGAGGGCGACATCGTACTCGACGAGGAACGCGGCACCTGCAGTTTCGACATCGACACCCACATCCCGGTACCCGCCGAGCTGCATAAGGCCTTCGACCGCTTCTGCCGCCACGTGAACGGCGCGTTCATCGTCCGGGGTTTCGCGCTCGCAAACGGCACGCTGCACTTCACGAGCGAAATTCCCACCGATGTGCTGCACGGGGGAGACGTCGCGGAGGACTTCTCCCGCGCCATGTCCAGCATCCACCGTCATGCGGAAGACTTCTCGCTCATGCTGGCCGGCGTGGACCCGTGGGACGTCATCGAAGCCAGCAAGAAGCAGAGCAGCGAGGGAACCGCGCGCCTTTCCGCGCTGCGCAGCATGCTGGGAGACCTCGACTAGCCGCCTACACCACCCCCCCCCCAGCCCATCCGCCCTCCCGAGAAAGGAACTGCCATGCCCGTCATCGCCAACGAAGCCTGCACCTTCCCCCAAGAGTTCGCCGAACTGTGCGGAAAACCCTTCGACGTGTCCGGCGAAACGAAGCTCCACGCGGTGTTCGACCTCCAGAACACGGCCGTGGGCGTCACCGTCGATTTCCACGCGAGCAGCACCTCGATCGTGTTCCACCCCGCCGTGCAGGTGCCCGTGCGCCTGTGCGAGGGGTTCTCGCGCTTCTGCTTCGAGCACGAAGACCCGCGGATGGTGGAAATCAACCTCGACGACAAGGACGGGGAAGTGCGCATCGTCAAGCACGTGCCCATCCGCAAGGAGGACGCAGAGGCCGCCATCCGCGATTGGCTGGCGTTCTGCGACGCCACGGCGTACCCGGCCATCCTGCGCTACATCCGCCAGCGGTTCGAGGAGGAGGGGCGCTGAGAAAGGCCCACCAGCAGCCAATGGCCAATGACAGCAGACGCCGCCAGCAGCCAGCAACCAGCAACCGGAAAGGGAGTTCTCCATGAACGGCATTGCAGTGAACACGTATTTGGTGGGCATGCTCGACTTCGAAGACGAAGCCGCCGACTTCGAATCCGTAGCGCACGCCGTGAACTACCTGCGCGGACAGAACGTCAAGATCATGATCGGCTCGGCCAGGGTGGCCGACGGGCACACGCGCTTCCCCATTGTCGTAGAGGAAGAAAACGGCTTTCTCTCCGGCATCATGGGCGGGGCGGGCAACAAGACCTCCGAAATCTTAACGACCGTCTTCGACTCGTGCAACGTGGTGGTGCACAAGGCCGCCCCCTCGATGAGCAACCTCGAACAACTGAAAGCCCTGTCGCAGGTGGCCTTCATGAACCCGCGTGCCGAAAAGGTGCATGTCCGCGACCTCATGCCGCGCTCGCGCGAAAACACGGAAGCCGATGCCTTCGAGGGGCTGGTGGGCCTTGAGGCACAGAAGGGGCGCCTCGTGGAGATCGGCAACGCCTTGGCCGCCTACGGGCGCCAGTCGTTGGAATCGCTGCACCTGTGCTTCACCGGAGAGCCCGGCGTGGGCAAGACGGAAATGGCGCGGCGCGTGCACCGTTTCCTCGCATCGAAAGGCGTCCTGCACGGCGGCCCGTTCGTCCAGGCCAGCGCCGAAGACCTCATTGCGCCCTACGTCGGCCAGACGCCGGTGCTCGTGCAGCGCGCCTTCGAACGCGCGGAGGGAGGCGTCCTGTTCATCGACGAGGCGTACCGCCTGTCGGAAGGGGCCGGCAACGAATTCGGCATCGAGGCCATAAACGCCCTGGTGCAGCTGCTGGACGAACGCCGCGAAAGCGTCATCTGCATCTTCGCCGGCTATCCCGGCCACATGAGGCGCATGCTGGCCACGAACCCCGGGTTCCGCGACCGCATTGGCTTCCACGTGGAGTTCCCCTCCTACACGACCGACGAACTGACCGCCATCTTCAACCGGTTCGCCGACAGCAAGGGGTTCGCGGTGTCGCCCGAGGCCCTGCGGGCCGTGCACGACGCCTGCGCGCGGATGCGGCATGCCGAGGGCTTTGCGAACGCCCGCTCCATCCGCCGCCTGCATGACCGCGCAGTGGTGAAGCTGGCCGCGCGCGAAGGTGGGCGCACGCTGGAAGTCGAGGACATCCGGCGCGCCCTGGCAGACGCCGACATGGGATTGCGCGCGAAACGGGGCGTCGGCTTCACGGCATGACCGGCGCTGCGGCGCGCCGGCAATTCCCCATGAACCGCTGAGCCTTTCCATACGAGACGTTCGACTGGCGTTTTCCCTGCCGTCGCCCACAATGGCGACAAGAGCCTTGTGAAGTCATGACAGAAGTTTTAAACAAATTTTCGGGACTGGTGAACAGCTATATCCTGTATCCCGTCAAACGCTACGACCTGAAAGGCGGGCGGCTTCTCAAGCTGCAGGAAAAGTATTACGCGGTGGACATGGGCATGCGAAGAATGGCGCTCGGCAACCAAGTCCGCGACACCGGACGCATACTGGAGAACATCGTGTTCCTAGAGCTTCTGCGCCGAGAAGAAGCCGTCTTCGTCGGCCAAGCCGACGATGGGGAAATAGATTTCGTGACCGAAGGGCCACAGGGGCGGAAGTACTATCAGGTGGCGGAATCGGTAAGCCAGCCGCAAACGCTGGAACGGGAACTGGCCGCTTTCCGCACCATCCGCGACAACCATCCGAAGCTCCTGATCACGCTTGACGATGTAGACCCTGTCTCCCACAATGGAATTCAACAAGTATATGCGCTCGATTGGCTCATGGAAGGCTTTTCCCGTTAGACGTCCCGCGCCCGCTGCTGCGGCACGCAACGCGCACGGCAGTCGCCCGCACGCCCATCCCGCACACACCGCGCCGGCGCGCCACAACGACGCGCCGGCGCGGGTGCGGCCCCTATCGAATGGTGTTGCTCACGTAGGGGGTCTTGTCCTTCAGCAGCACGTCGTGCGCGCCGCCTTCCACAATGGACGTGGAAGACACCACGGTCAGCTTCGCCTTCTGCTGCAGTTCGGGAATCGTCAAGGCGCCGCAGTTGCACATGGTGGATTTCACCTTGGAAAGCGTCAGGTCCACGTTGTCCTTCAGGCTGCCGGCGTAGGGCACGTAGGAGTCCACGCCTTCCTCGAACGACATGCCCTTCTTGTCGCCGCCCAGGTCGTAGCGCTGCCAGTTGCGGGCG
>CAJFUR010000128.1 GCA_904420215.1 uncultured Eggerthellaceae bacterium | reverse complement strand
GTACAGGCCAGTAGCTCCAATTGGTAGAGCGGCGGTCTCCAAAACCGCATGTTGGGGGTTCGAGTCCCTCCTGGCCTGCCAGCTTGTTGGTACGAGCAGCCCATAGCGCGGCTGCTTGTTTGGCGTTTATAGAGAGCAGAGCATTTCCCGGCAAAGGAACCTCATGGCAAAGAAATCCAAGACACAGCGAGCGAAGGCGTCCGCTGCCCGCGCCCAGCGCAAGGCGCAGGCGCGCGAAGTCGAGGCGTCCGCCGTCGAGGACGGCGCAAAGCGGGCCGAAGAGGCGCAGAAGCCCAAGCGCGCCCTCTTCAAGAAGGCCAGCGCGGAGAATGCCGAGGCGAAGGCCACGCCGGCCAAGGCTCCTTCCCAGGAGAAGAAGCCCGCGAAGAAGGCCGAGGCGAAACCTGCCAAGAAGAAGCGCTTCCAGTTCCTGCGCGACGTGCGTGGGGAGATGAAGCGCGTGACATGGCCCACCAAGCAGGACGTCCTGCGGTGGAGCGTCGTCGTGGTGGCGGCGCTGGTGTTCTTCGGCGTGTACGTGGCCCTGTTGGACAACGTCATCATCACGCCGCTGCTCGTGGCGATTTCCGGCTTGGGCTAGAGGGAGCAAGACTGTGGCGAAGAAATGGTATGTCCTGCACACCTATTCTGGCTATGAGAACAAGGTGAAGAAAAACCTCGAGACCCGCATCGAGACCATGGGGCTTGAAAACAACGTGTTCGGCATCGAGATCCCCACCGAAATGGTGACGGAGATCAAGGAAGGCGGCCGGCGCGTCGAGAGCGAGAAGAAGGTCTTTCCCGGCTACGTGCTGGTTCGCATGGAACTTGACGACCGCAGCTGGGCAGCGGTGCGCAACACCCCGGGCGTCACAGGTTTTGTGGGCAGCCAGGGCAACCCCGCCCCGCTCACGCGCGAGGAATACAACAAGATCATGAAGCGCACCGGCCACGAGGCACCGAAGAAGACCTCGTCGAGCTTGGAAGTGGGGCAGTCGGTCAAGGTGGTTTCCGGGCCGCTTGCGGAATTCGACGGCGTGGTTTCGGAAGTTTCCCCCGACGCCGGCAAGGTTAAGGTCATGGTGTCCATCTTCGGACGCGAGACTCCGGTGGAGCTTTCGTTCGACCAGGTGGCGAAAATTTAAGCAGAGAACACAAGCGGCACCGCGCGCCCGCGTGGACCGGGGCTTCTCGTGCGACCGCCGCTTTTGTGCATAGAGAGAGCAACGTAGTATCCGAACATCTGAAAGGTAGCAAACCAGATGGCTGAAAAGAAAGCAACCGGCTTCGTCAAGCTGCAAATTCCGGCCGGCGCGGCCAACCCGGCGCCTCCGGTGGGTCCGGCGCTCGGCGCGCAGGGCGTCAACATCATGCAGTTCTGCCAGGCGTTCAATGCCCAGACGCAGGACCAGTCTGGCACCATCATCCCGGTGGAGATCACGGTCTACGAGGACAAGTCGTTCACCTTCGTGTGCAAGACCCCTCCTGCCGCCATCCTCATCAAGGAGAAGCTGGGCATCGAGCATGGCTCGGGCATTCCGCAACTCAGCTCGGTTGGCACGCTCACCGAGGACCAGCTGCGCGAGATCGCCGAGATCAAGATGCCCGACCTCAACGCGAACACCATCGAGGCCGCCATGGAGATCATCGCCGGCACGGCGCGCAGCATGGGCGTGCGCATCGAGGGCCGCGCAATGAAGAAGAAGTACGTGCCGTCGCGCAAGGTGGCCGCCATGCTGCAGGGCAAGGATCTGGACGAATAGTAAGGGGTTCCGCCGGCTTGCCAGCCGACGAAACCGGCCGACGCTGCGACTTTCCGTGGCGCCTTGCCTTGTCGCTCCAAGGTTTCGTCGCGTGCCAAGCACGCGATCCTGCCCGGCGAAACCGCGCAGGATGCGCCCGCTCGGGTGCATGATGGGGGATCAAGCATGCCGAAGGGCATGTCAGACACGGCAATTCAAGGCACCACGAAAACCCCGCTGGCTTTGGTTGGCGGGGCGATTTGGGGAAACGTGCTGCGAATGAAAGTGTTCGCGGCTTGTTTTGGAAGACGAGGGGTTTTCGGACCTCTCGGGTGGAAGGGCCTTGGGCCCGCCATTACCACGAAAGGAAAGAACATGAGCAAGAAATCCAAGAAGTACCGGGAAGCAATTGCCAAGGTGCCGGCGGAGCCCATTGCCCCGCTGGCCGCCATGAACTTGGTGAAGGAGGTCGCCACCGCGGCCTTCGACGAAACGGTGACGGCCGACTTCCGTCTGGGCATCGACACGCGCCAGGCCGACCAGCAGCTGCGCGGCACGGTGAGCCTGCCGAACGGCTCGGGCAAGACGGTGCGCGTGGCCGTGTTCGCCGAAGGCGAGGCCGCCCGCGCCGCCGAAGAGGCAGGTGCCGACATCGTGGGCACCGACGAGTTGATGGCGCAGGTGCAGGCCGGCGAGTTCAACTTCGATGCCGCCGTGGCCACGCCCGACCAGATGGGCAAGGTTGGCCGTTTGGGCAAGATCCTCGGTCCCCGCGGCCTCATGCCGAACCCGAAGCTGGGCACGGTGACCAACGACGTGGCGAAGGCCATCAATGAACTCAAGGGCGGGCGCGTGGAGTACCGCGCCGACCGCTACGGCATTGCGCATGTCATCATTGGCAAGGCGAGCTTCACGCCCGAGCAGTTGGCCGAGAACTACGGCGCGGTCTACGACGAGATCCTGCGCATGAAGCCGTCGGCGGCCAAGGGCAAGTACGTGAAGTCGATCACGGTCGCCTCCACCATGGGCCCGGGCATCAAGGTCGATTCGTCCGTGACCCGCGAGTACACGGAAGCCGAGTAGCGGCTGTCTGTCATCTCCTATGCATGAAACGGAAAGGAGCCGAAAGGCTCCTTTCCTGTTGTTGGGGGTGTTTCTGCGGCGGGGGCGTTTCTGCGGGGGAAGGGGCGTTCGCCGGACGCGCTGGGGGCTGTTGCATGCAGCTGGAGAAGGGCGTTGCCGCTGCTGGGACGGCGCGGGCGCGCTTTGCCGCCCGCAGCTCCGCGTCCGCCCGGCGTCGTTCGGTGCGCGCGAAGTTCGGCGCCGCCCCGTGCCCGTTCCCTGTCTGCGCGCTGCAATCCTGCGTCGGGCGCTTTGCCGGAGAATCCCCGGCCCCTATGCCGTCACGGCGTCGCGTTCGCGCTTGCGGCTTCCCGCGCTCCTGACGCCGCTTTCGATGCCCTGCTTGCGCCCGAGTTCCGTGTTGTCTTCGGTACGGTTGCGCAGGACGGGAACTGGGTTCTCGGCATCTTCGAGGCGGTAGTCTTCCCCGTCCCGTTTGATGGCTTCGCCGATGACGCGGTGGCTTGGCACGTCCTGCGTGCGCCCGTTCACATGCGCGTTCCACGCGAAGAAGCGGCAGTCGGAAGGCAGGTCGTCAATGTTGGAGAACTCCTCCTCCTGCGCCGTGAGGGTGACTTGGCTTGCCAGCACGTTGCGCACGTAGTCCTTCGTGGGTTGGAGCTCCAGCAGGTCGGGGAACTCGCCTTGGGGGATGACTTCCTGCCATTCCGTTCCCTCGTGGCGCTCCAGCAGGTTGGCGGCCGTGTGCAGATGCAACACCTCCTGCTCGAAGTGCTCTTCCCAGATCTTTTTGACGCGGCGGTCCGTTTCCGTTTCATAGAACGAGTAGTACAGGTAGCATTCCTGATACTCGTGGAGCAGCAGGTTTTCCAGCCATGTGAGCGAGGGGTCGAGCAGCGACCCGTAATGAGTCACGTGTTCTTCCTCCACCATGCCGATTTCCTGGTACAGATTGCGGCCGGGGCCTTCGGGGACGGTGTTGCCCAAGTTCATGTAAAAATTCATGGTCTGTTGCTCGGCCGCCGTCAGAATCAGGGCGCCCAGCGTGGTGCGGATGTCGGCCGTCTTCGCGCTGCGGGGCGCGCGGACGGAGTCTGCGGGATGGCGGTGATGGGCGATGGTCGGGCGGCCCGGCGTGAACTCGATGGTGTCGCGCGTGAGCTTGTGGGCGGGAACGTCTTCGTCCATTTCGAGCAGGTTGGCGTAGCGGTACAGGTGGTCGAAATCCTCCAGCAGGGCGAAGTCCATGCACGCCTTCGCGTACTCGTCGGGCTCGTGCATGGCCAGCCATGCCGTCAGATCCACGGCCAGCTGCTCGTAGCCGATGGTCAGCTCCAGCGTCGTCTCGTTGCTGGGAGACAGCCAGTTGACGTGCTTTTGCTGCATCTGCTCCATGCGGCGGCAGAGAGCGATCTCGCGGCGCAGGTCATTGTCGTCGCAATGGCGGTGGAAGTTGTGGCCGAACAGGGCCGCCTCCACTTCGATACCGTTCATGAGAATGATGCGAGCCTTGGTGTAGGGATCGGCCTCCAGCTTGTCGTAGGGTTTGACGTCGATGCCCTTCCAGTTCTCCATGAGGTCTAGGGCGGATTTCGTGGGTTTCTGTTCGAACGGGTTCATGGCACCTCCTGTTCTCGTGGTCGTTGCTGCCGCACGCCGCGCGGTTTCCCTGCATGCCTTGCGCAGGGGCCGCGTCCGCGGCGTGCGGCAGCATGCTATCGCCGTGCCGCGCCCCTGCCCCGTGTGCCCCGTCCGGCGTTGCCGATGCGTGGCGGCGCCGTAACGCGTGCGGAAGACGTGCGCGTGCGGGCAATCCGGCGTTTGCGCGGCGCAACTCTGCTACAATGAGGGGCGGCAAAGGCGAATCGAGAGCAAGGTTCAGGAGGCGAGAATCCATGACGCGGCCTGTGAACTGCCCCGCATGCGGTGCAGCCGATTTGGACGTGTGCCGCTACGACTCCATGATGGTCTTGCGCTCCGACCTTGCCTTCTTCACGTTGCGCTGTCCGCAGTGCGGCACCAAGGTGTCGGCCCTGCAGCCCATCCCGCTGGCTTTGCGCGAGGAAATCCGCTTTGCGGCCATAGAGGTGGGTGCGGGCATGGGCCGCGACTGACGCATGGCAGTGCGCGGCATGCGGGGTGGAGGGTCGCGGCGCCATAGCGCGTCGGCGCGCCGCGGGATTGCCGCTGCGGAGTCCGGCGGGCCGCGTGGGATGGCTGTGGGCGGCATGGCGCCGCCGGCACCGGGGCCGCCGTGCGCGGCATGCCCCGGCTTCGCCGCCGGCATAGACGGGTTGTCCCGGTGCCGGGCCACGAGACGGGTGCGGCACAGGCGAGAAAAAGGATGCTCATGCTGAACGACATCTACCAGAACCTCGACCCGGTGCTGTTCTCCTTCGGGCCGCTGACCGTGCGCTGGTACGGCGTTGCCTATGTGCTGGGCTTCGTGTGCGCCGCGCTGGTCATCTGGCGCGTCTCGCGGCGCTGGCGCGTGCGCGTGGACGCCGACTCCCTGCTCACCATCATGTTCTGCGTCATCGTGGGAGTCATTGTGGGCGGCCGGCTGGGATACGTGCTGTTCTACGGCAACGGCTATTACTTCAGCCATCCGTTGGAGGTGTTCGCCTTCAACCAGGGCGGCATGAGCTTCCACGGGGGGCTTGTGGGCGCGCTGCTTTCGGGCATCGTGGCGGCGCGGCTCACGGGCATCCCGTACCTCACGCTGGCCGACTTGGGCTGCATCGCGGCGCCCATCGGGCTGTTCTTCGGGCGGTGCGCGAATTTCGTGAACGGCGAGCTGTGGGGCGCGCCCACCGACCTTCCGTGGGGCGTGGTGTTTGGCGGCGCGGCGGGGACGATGCCGCGGCATCCCTCCCAGCTCTACGAGGCGCTGCTGGAAGGCGTGGTGCTGTTCGCGGTGCTGTTCGCGTTGTCGCGCAAGCGCCCGCCGCGTGCGCGCGGCACGTTTCTGGGCGTGTTCCTCGTCCTGTACGGCACGTTCCGCTTCCTCATGGAGTTCGTGCGCGAACCCGACGTGCAGCTGGGCTATTTGTGGGGCGGGTGGCTGACCATGGGGCAGCTTCTGTCGTTGCCTTTGGTGCTGGTGGGCGTGGGCGTGTTGGTGTACGCGTGCGTTGCGAAGAGGCCGCAGGAGGGTTTGCGCGAGAGTTAGGAGGCTGGCATGGGATTTCTCGACAGTGCACAGGAGATGCTCGACAAAGGCGTGTCGGCCGCCAAGGGCGCGGTTTCCGGCTTGGCGGTGGAGCAGCAGGCGTTCATGAAAGGCTTCGCTCGGCTGTGCAACGATGGTTGGAACCAAGGTTGGCACGAGCGCAACGGCGGCAACGCGTCGTATCGCATGACGACCGAAGAAGTGTCGTCGTGTCGCACGTTTTTCTACGACAACCCCAGTTCGTGGGTGCCTTTGGGGGTGCGGGCGGAGGAATTGCGCGGCGAGTTCTTCGCCGTTACTGCATCGGGTTCCCACCTGCGCAACGTGGCGCTCGACCCCAACCGCAACGCGGGCATCGTGGAGATAGGCGCCTCGGGCGACGCGTGGCGCATCGTGTGGGGTTTCAAAGGCGAAGGCGTGCCCACGAGCGAATTCCCCAGCCACTTCCTGTGCCACGCGGTGCGCAAGCGCGTCACGCAGGGCAGGGATCGCGTGGTGTACCACGCCCACCCGTCGGCCACGGTGGCGTGCAGCCTGGTGCTGCCCGCCGATGCGCGCACGGTCACGCGGGCGCTGTGGAAGTGCATGACCGAGGGCGTGATTGCGTTTCCGGGCGGGGTGGGCGTCCTTCCTTGGATGGCGCCGGGCGGTTTGGAGCTGGCGCGGGCCACGAGTGCGCAAATGGAGGCATACGACGCCGTGCTGTGGCCGCAGCACGGGCTCATGTGCGCCGCCCCCGACTTCGACGCCGCGTTCGGCCTCGTGCAGGCGGTGGAGAAGGCGGCGGACGTGTATGTGCGCGCCCGCTGCATGATGGGCGGGCAGGAGCCGGCGCACGTCATTCCCGACGAGGGGATACGCGCTATAGCTGCCGCCTACCGCCTGCCGGTGAACGAGGCGTTCCTGGGGTAGGTTGCAGGCGGGCTGCCCGGGCGCCTGGCGAGGCGGCGGGGCCTGTGGCCTTGCTGCGGGCGGTTTGCGGGGAAGGGCGGCCTGTGGTCCTTTCCGCGTGTTGCGCCTGTTGCCGGTTTCCCTTCTCGCGTGTTCGTGCTGCTTGCATTCCATGCATCTCTGCGCAGGCGCCCTGCGCCGCGGCGCCTCAGTGTTCGGATGAGGTTGCAAATCAACTGCCGCGGCGCCGGGTTGAATTGCAAAGCCATCCGAGCACCGGGGCGGTGAAGGCCGTTTTCCCAGTCAGCCGAACGGACCGGGACCGCTGGGCGCCGCGACTGCCGCGGTGCCGCCCGTGCCGTTTCGTTTGGATTGCGCGAGGATGCTTGCATTTCCGGGGGCTTGTGCTAGTATTAAAAAGCTTGTCTTCGCCTTGGTCGGAAACCAAGGCCCATATGAAGGAGAACCAGACATGAAACAAGGGATCCACCCGGAGTACATGGAGTGCACGGTGAAGTGCAGCTGCGGCAACACTTTCACGACGCGTTCCACGAAGCCCGAGCTCAAGATCGACATCTGCAGCGCCTGCCACCCGTTCTACACCGGGCAGCAGAAGTTCGTTGACACTGGCGGACGCGTCCAGCGCTTCGCCGACAAGTTCGGCTCCGCGAAGGACGTGGTTGCCGAGCGCGAAGCCGCCCGGAAGGCAGCCCGCGCCGCCGCCGTGGCCGAAGCCGAGGCCAAGCGCAAGGCCGAGCGCGAGGCGAAGGCCGCCGAGAAGGCCAAGCGCGCCGAGGAATTCGCCAAGAAGGCCGAAGCCGAGGCCAAGAAGGCCGCCGAGGCCGAGGCCGCTGCTGCGGCTGCCGCCGAGGACGGCGTTGCCGAGGCCGCTGCCGCCCTCGAGGTGGAGCCGGCTGCCGAAGCCGCCGAGGCTCCTGCCGAGGAAGCCGCCGCGGAGTAGCTCCGGTTTCTGCGACATACGCGTATCGCATGCGAATGCCCGACCGCTGGTCGGGCATTCGTGCGTTTTGGAGCGGAGGCTCGTGTGGTCGGAACTGCATCATCAGCCCAGCTATCCCTTCTCGGTCGATTAGCCCAAGACGCACATTGTGTCCTATAGCCCAGGGGCGCGGCGGGCGGGTGTGTAGACCTGCGAGTGGCGGCGGGCGGAGATTGCGGGAACTTGGCGGGTGGGTTCACCGGGCGCGGGGTGCCCGCCGGGACTGGGGGCGGTGCGCCCCGTGGGCGCACCGCCCCTGTCGCTAGAGGGCGGGGCGGCTGACGTAGGTCATCTGCAGTGCCTCGCCGAAGAACTGACCGGCGCCGTTCTTCACTGCGAAGCGCGCCTTTTCCGGGTCGGCCACCACGCTGCCGGCGAGGGTGCGCACGCCCCAATCGAACAAAAACGGCGACATGACCACGCTGGGGCCCACGAACACCGTGGTGGCGTTTTTTGTGAGGTCGAGCAGGCGCGGCGCCGTCTTGTTGATGACGGTCACGCCCGTGACGAAGGCGAAGTCGGTCTTGGGCAGCACGTACTCGCAGGCGGGGTCGGGCGTGTCGAGGGCCTGGGTGCAGTTGCGTTCCAGAACCGTGAGCCGCGCGTATTCGGCGATGCGGTCCACGTGCGGGAAGTGCCCGACCACGGTCACGTGCGCCTGCCCGCCGTCTTCGCGCGCGGCGCCGGCCGCCTCCACCAGCGGGCGGTACAGCTCGAACGCGTCTGCCTTGCGGATGCTGCCGTCGGGCAACTCCATCGGCTCGTCGTAGGAGGCGCCCAGCGGGTCGAGCAGTTCCGGGCGCGCGTACCAGGCGTTCAGCGCCGCCACGCCCAGGCTGGCCTCCTCGAAACACCACGACTTCGACAGTTCGGCCACCTCGCGCAGCTCCCGCCCGCGCAAATCCTGCGCGAAGGAGCGCTTGGCCCCGCCGCGCGTGGTGAAGGCCACGCCCATGCCGCAGTCGGCCTCCACGTAGGACCAGTGCGTGCCCAGGCAGTAGTCGCGTACCGCGATGCCCTGCGGAATGCCGCCGATCAGGTGGTTGTAAAACTTCCACGGCGTGTCGTGGTCGAAGGTTCCGGGGAAAGCCAGCTCCGCGCTGCCGGCCCCGTGCGTGCAGCAGTCCCTTTCCGGGCATCCCATGGCGTGTCTCCTCGCTCGTCTTCGGTGGCTTTGCGCCGGCTGTCGATCCGGCGCGAACTTGTTTTTGCTAGAGTATAATATAGCGCATGTGCCGCGGCAATGGCAGGGCGCGTTGGCGCAAGGCCGGGTTGGGTGCGGGAAGGGAAGGGCATGCTGTTCTTTTTGACGGGCGACGTGCAGATAGGCAAGACGCGCTGGCTGGATCGGACGATTGGGGAGCTGGCGCGCGCGGGCGTGCCGAGCGCGGGCGTGCTGGCCCCCGGCGTGTGGTGCGAGCGCGCGGAGGGCGAGGGCGCGCCGGCGAGCGCCGCGGCGGGTGCGGGGCGCTACGAGAAGCTGGGCATCGACAACGTGCTTCTGCCGCAGGGCGAGCGCGTGGCGTTCGCGCGGCGGCGCGACCTGGCTGTGCGGGAGGGGTCGTACCGCCCCGGCAGCCAGAGCGCGGCGGCGCAGCTGGTGTGGGAGATAGACGACGCCGCCATCGCCCGCGTGAACGCGCACTTCGACCGGCTTGCGGCAGGCGTGGGGGACGGCGGGAACCTTGTCGTCGCGGCGGGCGCGCAGGGTGGCGGGGAAGGCGCGGGCGCCTGCGGGAGGGTGTTGGCGCCTGCGGGAGCGGTTCATGGCGGGGATTCTGCCGCCGCGGCGGGCGCGGCTTTCAACGGGGAAGCGCCGCCGCCCGCGGCCGCGCCGGCCGCGCGCGGCGGCCTTCTGGTGGTGGACGAGCTGGGGCAGCTGGAGCTTCTGCGGGGAGGCGGGCTGTCCTCGGCGGTGGCCTTGCTGCAGGCGGGGCCTTCCGCGCGTTTCCCGCATGCGGTGGCCGTCGTGCGCGACTGGCTTTTGGAGCAGGCCGACGGGCTGTTCGCCGAAGCGTGGCCCGAGCGGGCCTCCATAGCTCCCGGCGGGGACGCGCGCCGCGCGCTGCGTACCGCGTTCGGCCTGGGGGCGTGAGGGGCACCCGCGCAAGGGGCAGTCGGCGCGTGCGCGGGCGCTCCCATCTGCGCATCCGCCGCCTGCCTGTGCCTTTCGTCTGCCTTTATTGATAATGTGTATCAATAAAGGTATACTCGGAGAGACACGACAGGGACGCAAGGGGCTTGCCGCGCAGGCGGCGGGCGCCCTTTTGCACGGACGGGCGCGCGGGGGCGCGCCGCGAGGGAAGGATGCGCCATGGTGGACACTTCGGCATTCCGCACGCTCAGCTACGGGCTCTACATCGTCGCCGCGAAGGCGGACGGGCGCGCGGCGGGCTGCGTCGTCAACACGTTTCAGCAGGTCACTTCAAGCCCCTTGCAGGTGAGCGTGGCGTTGAACAAGGAAAACGCCACCACGGCCGCCGTGCGCGCCGCCGGCCGCTTCACGGCCGCCTGCCTTTCCCGAGACGCCACGATGGAGCTGATAGGCACGTTCGGCTTCCATTGCAGCAACGACCGCGACAAGTTCGCCGCCTGCAAGGCCGATTTCGACGCGGAAGGGGTGCCCTACGTGGCCGAGCAGGCGTGCGCCCGTTTCTCGGCGCGCGTGGTGCAGGAGATCGACCTGGGCACGCACGTGCTGTTCGTGGGCGAAGTGGAGGAGGCCGAGCGCCTGGGTGCCGGCGAGCCCATGACGTATGCGTACTACCATCAGGTGAAGGGCGGGAAGACCCCGCCGAAGGCATCCAGCTACGTGCCCGATGCCGCGCCTGCCCCGGCATCCGCCATATCCGCCGACGCCGCCCCGGCATCCGTCTCGTCCGCAGAGGCGCCCGCCGCCGCGGCTGCGGAACCGCCCGCCACCGCGGCATCCGGCACCGCCGCGCAAGGCGGCTCGGCGCAGAAGGCGGCCCCGCGCTACGCCTGGCGCTGCAAGGTGTGCGGGCACATCGAGTATGCCGACGAGCTGCCCGACGACTTTACGTGCCCGGTGTGCATGGTGGGCAAGGACATGTTCGAGCGCGTGGAACTGTGAGGGGCGTCTGCGCCCCGCAGCGCCCCGCTCCTGCGGGCGGCCCCTATTTGTCCCATGCCAGGAACGCCCAGGTGACCTTGCGCGGCTCGGCCAGGCGCAGGGCGCCTTCGGGGACGCCCTTGCGGTCGGGAAGCCCCGCGCGCTCGTTTGCCACCAGATGGTCTTCCAGCCAGGGGCGCAGGCGGGAAAGCGCGGCGGCGCTCTCGCGTTCGGGCACGTAGGCGGCGGAGTCCTCCACCATGCGCGCGAAGTCTTCGTAGGCGGCGTCCACCGAGGCGAAGGTGTCGTGGCGCCCGCTTTCTATGTAGGCCACCTCCGCCTTGATGCCGCGGGCGGCCAGGATGTTGAAGGCGTACAGGTAGTCGCGCCCGAGCACGCTCTGCAGCCCGATGGCGTGCAGGATGCGCTCGTCGGTGCGGGGCGACGAGCCGGTGGCGAGCGTGATGCACACGCGCCGGCGCGCCACGTCCGAAAGGCGCAGCAGCGCCTCCTCGAGGTCGGCCACGGCCATGGAGCGCGAGGCCAGGCACACGTCGGCCGACGCGGGTCCCACGCCGTGGGCCTCCCAGTCGTCCTCCCAGCTCATCTGCACGGGCTTCACGCTCGTGACGCCGGCGGCGTCCAGTTCCTGTTGCATGACGCCCAGCATGCCGGCCGAGAAGTCGGCGGCCACCACGGAATGTCCCGCCTTGCCCAAAGGCACCGACAGCGCCCCGGTGCCGCAGCCCATGTCGAACACCGTCTCCCCCGACCGGATGCCGGCCAGTTCCAAAAACCGCTCCACGTAGGGGTTCGGCGCGTCCTTGGTGCCGAAGGTAGCCGAGCGCTTGTCCCAGTACGCCGCGTCGTCGGCGTGGCGGCGCGCCTTCTGCAGCTCCTTCCATTCCTCGTTCCAGTTCCGGGTGGAAAGCAGCGGCTGGAAGGGCAGGGGCGAAGGTGTGGTGTTTTCCGTCATGGCGGGCCTTTCGCTTGGAAGCGGTCTGGTTTTCACTATACTACCGGTGAGGGAAACCGGCGGGGGACGCCTCGGGCTTGCGAGACGGTTCCCGGCAGGCGGGAGCCTCGGGCCGGAGAGGCGGTTCCCGACTGGCGGGGAGCCTTTCGGGTTGGCGAAGGCCTTGAGCCGGCGGGAAGATCCCCGGGTACCATGATACCTTAGATTATTGCGATGCAAGGAGTATTTGTCTCATGCATGTCGAATTGCTCTACCACACGCCCGACCCCGAGCGCGCCATAGCCACGGCGGCGCGCCTGTGCTACGCGCCCGTGGGCGCCGCCGAGCTGATGGAAACCATGCCGGACGAGCGCGTGCGAAGCGTGCTTTCCACCATCATGGGCAGCGGGCACTTCTCCACGCTGGAACACGCCAGCTACACCTTCGCGGTGGACGGCGTGTCGCGCGCGCTCACGCACCAGCTGGTGCGCCACCGCATTGCCAGCTTCAACCAGCAGAGCCAGCGCTACGTGAAGTTCACCGGAGGGCTGGCCACCGTCAAGCCGGAAAGCGTCGCGGCGAGCGCGGAAACCGAAGCGGTGTTCGACGCCGCCATAGACGCCGCCATCGAGGCGTACCAGAAGCTCCTGGCTGCGGGCGTTCCCGCCGAGGACGCGCGCTACCTGCTGCCGAACGCCGCCGAGACGAAGATCGTCATCACCATGAACGTGCGCGAGCTTCTGCACTTCTTCGAGCTGCGCTGCTGCAACCGGGCGCAGTGGGAAATCCGCGAGATGGCGCGCCGCATGCTGGAGCTGGCGCGCCCCACGGCGCCGTTCGTGTTCGCGGACGCGGGTGCGCCCTGCGTGCGCGGCGCCTGCCCCGAGGGCAAGATGACCTGCGGGAACCCCTTTCCGCGCGTGACGAGGGACTAGCATGGGCGCGGCTGGGGAGCGCGCCGGGGTGGCGGCAGGCGTGGAAGCGGAGACGCCGGGGGACGGGCGTGTGACCGGCGCGACGCCGACAGGCGTGCGCGCGGCGCAGGCCGGCGAGCGCGCCGGGGTGGCGGCTGCGGGCGCGGAGGCGGCGCCGGAGCGGCGGCGCGGGAAGAGCGAGCTTTCGCGCGCGTTTTCCGAGGACGGCGCGCTCAAGACCCACGTGGGCGGGCAGGCGCTCATCGAGGGCGTCATGATGCGCGGCAAGTACAACTGGGCGGTCGCCGTGCGCGAGCCGGACGGCGGCGTGTACGTGGAGGACCACGACCTGGCGTCGGGAAAGAACCCCAACGGGTGGCTGCACTGGCCGCTCGTGCGCGGGTGCCGCGCGCTGGTGGAGTCGCTGCTTTTAGGCTACAAGGCGCTCGAAGTGGCCGCGTCGCACGCGTTCGCCGACGAGGACGGGGACGAAGCGCCCGCGGCGGACGGGGGCGCGGGCGCGCCGCCCGCCTGCGGCCCCGCGGCGGACGGGGGACATCCCGACAAGAAGGCGTTTTCGTGGAAGGACGACTTCGGGCGCCCGGAAGCGGCGGTGGAGGCGCTGGGCGCCCAAACGTCGCTGGAAGTGGTGGCGGAGCCGGACGGCGCCGCTGCGCCCGGCCCCGCGAAGCCCGCGGCGGACGGGGGCGCGGATGGCGGGGAGGCCGAGTTCGGCAAGAAGGAGATGGCCGTCTCCATGGTGCTGGGCCTCGTTTTGGGCGTGGCGCTGTTCATCGTGGCGCCGGCGTTCCTCACGAACCTCGTCGTGGGCGAGTACGACTCCAACCCGCTTCTGTGGAACGTGGTGGACGGCGTCCTGCGCGTGGCGGTGTTCGTGTTCTACCTGTGGCTCATCGGGCGCATGCAGGACATCAAGCGCATGTTCGGCTACCACGGCGCCGAGCACAAGACCATCCACTGCTACGAGCACGGGCTTCCCCTCACGCCGGAAAACGCGCGCAGCTTCCCGCGCCTGCACGTGCGCTGCGGCACGGCGTTTCTCATCATGGTCATGATCATCGCCATTTTCGTGTACACGGTGGTGCCGGTGGGCACGCTCATCGACGCGTGGGGCGTGCCGGACGGCGCGCCGAAGCTGGCGCTGGTCATAGCGGTGCGCATCGTGTTCATGCCGGTCATCGCCGGCATCTCCTACGAGATCACCGTGAAGTGGGCGGGCAGCCATCCGGAAAACCCGCTGGTGAAGGTCATCCTCTGGCCCGGCATGCAGATGCAGCGCCTGACCACGAACGAACCCGACGACGGCATGGTGGAGTGCGCCATCGCCGCCATGCAACGCGTGCTGGAACGCGAGGAGGCGGAAGCCGAACGCGCGCGTGCCGAGGCCGCCGGCAATGCAGGCGTGCCCGCAGAAGCGCCCGAGTTCGCCCGCGCCGCCGCGCCCGCGGAAGGCGCGAACCCGGACCCCGCGCCGGTGCGGGCCTAGGTAGAGGGGAGGATCCCGGCGCCGGCTCGCCGACCCGCGGACCCGGCGCCGGCGCAGGCCGAGGTCGGGAGAGGGAAGCCCATCGCCGGCCCGCCGGCCCGCGGACCCCGCGCGGGCGCTGGCCGGGGCGCATCCCGCGAATTCCGGGGGCAAGGGTGAAAAACCCTTGCCCCCCCCCCTTGACTGATATAATGGTTAGCCGTGCGCGTCGCATGCCGCTTCCGGGCGGCGGGCGCGGGGCGTTCGGCCCGGAGGGCGCGACGGACGCCCGGCGAAGCCCCCGCTTTCCGGCGGGTTCCGCATCCGCGGCTTCCGCGGAGCCGCCGCAGGCCGCAGGCCGCGCACGGTCATGTCCCCGTTCGACCCCGAAAGGCGAGGCCGATGGAGAAACACCCAGCCATCCGCGCGCACGATTTGCGCAAGACCTTCAAGCTTTCCGCCAAGCAGCGCCAGCTGGAACGCAGCCACGAGCGCACGAAGACGGCCGTGGACGGCCTGTCGTTCCAGGTGGAGGCAGGCGAGATCTACGGCCTGCTCGGCCCCAACGGCGCCGGCAAGACCACGACGCTGCGCATGTTGGCGGCGCTCATCAGGCCCGACGCGGGCGATGCCTTCGTGGAGGGCGTCTCGGTGGTGGGCGACGCCATGGAGGTGCGCCGGCGCATCGGGTTTCTCACCAGCGAACTCAAGCTGGAAGACGCGTTCTCGCCCGACTACCTGTTCGACTTCTTCTCCGCGCTGCGCCACGTTGACCCTGCGGTGCGCGACGCGCGCAAGCGCGCGCTGTTCGAGCGCTTCGGCATCGACCGCTTCGCGCACACGAAGGTGGCCGACCTGTCCACCGGCATGAAGCAGAAGACCTCGCTGGCGGTTTCGGTGGCGCACGACCCCTCCGTCGTCATCTTCGACGAGCCCACCAACGGCCTGGACGTGCTCACGGCCAAGACGGTGACCGACTTTCTGCTGGAGCTGCGCGCGCAGGGCAAGACCGTGCTTCTGTCCACGCACATCTTCAGCCTGGTGGAAAAGGTGTGCGACCGCGTGGGCGTGGTCATAGACGGGCGCATGGCCGCCTGCGGCACGCTTGCCGAAGTGGCGGGGGAGCGCTCCTTGGAAGACGCGTTCTTCGACCTGTACGCCGCGTGCGCGAAGGAGGCGTAGATGAAAGGCAACATGCTCACGATTGCGCGCAAGGAGCTGGCGAAGTTCTTCGCCAACCGCGTTTCCGCCCTGGTGTCCATCGTGCTTCCCGGGCTTCTGATCTTCGTGCTGTGGACGTTCATGGGCAGCGCCATGCAGGACATGTTCTCACCCGACGAGGAAGCCTCCCCGGTGGTGGCGGTGGTGAACGAGCCCGCCAGCGTGCAGGCGCTCGCCCAGGCTGCGGGCATCCAGACGGTGCCCGAAGAGGCGCTTCCCGACGCGGACGCCATGCGCGGGCGCATCGAGGCGGGCGAGGTGCAGGCGTTCGCCGCGTTCCCCGAGGGCTTCGACGCGGCGGTGGCGGCCTACGACCCCGCCTCGGGCGAACCTGCCCCGCAGGTGGAGGTGTACGCGAACTCGGCCGACGCCGACTCGGCAGCCGCCGCGTCGGCGTTCGAGGCGGCGCTTGCGGCCTACGAGTCGTCGCTTTCGAACCGCTTCGACGTGAACGCGGGGGAGGGGCCCTACGACGTGGCGGAGG
>CAJFUR010000127.1 GCA_904420215.1 uncultured Eggerthellaceae bacterium | reverse complement strand
CTACCAGGCCATCGAGGAGATCAACGCCGCGCGCGTGGGCCTGCTCTCGCCCGACATCGTGGAGGAGGACACCGGCATCGCCGAGGTGCGCGAGACGTTCAAGGTGCCGAAGGTGGGCACGGTGGCCGGCTGCTACGTCATCGAGGGCGAGCTGCACCGCGACGACAAGGTGCGCATCGTGCGCGACGGCACCGTCGTCTTCGAGGGCGTGCTGGACTCGCTCAAGCGCTTCAAAGACGACGTGAAGTCGGTGAAGCAGGGCTACGAATGCGGCATCGGCATCCACGGCTACCAGGACGTCAAGGTGGGCGACACCATCGAAGGCTACACGGTGAAGGAAGTGGAGAGAACGGAGTAAGGCAAGTTCCGCCGGCTTGCCAGCCGGCGGAACTACCCGACGCTGCGGGGCGCCGGGGCACGCCGCCTTCGCGCGAACACGTGAGGCTTGCGTACCAAAGTACGCGTCGCCTGCGCGATCCCGCGAATGCGACGCACCCCGGCGTCCCTCGCTGGCTTACTGCGCCAACCTGTGAGGCGAAGCGCAGGACTGTTTGAGCGACTGGGCGCCGCCGAACCCCTCGCGGTGGGACAAGGCGATCTGATAACGGCGTTCTTTCGGAAGGAGCCGGATCATGAAACAGGGTTCTACGAACCGAAAGGTCAACGAGCAGGCGCGCGAGGTGATCGCGTCCATCCTGCTGTTCGACATATCCGACCCGCGCTTGCGCCTCGTCACCGTCACGGGGTGCGAGGTCAGCTACGACCGCAGCGTGTGCAACGTGTTCTACACCGCCGAACCCGGCCGCTACCAGGATGCGGCGGAGGCGTTCGGGAAGGCGTCGGGGCGCATCCGCTCGCTGATGGCGCGCCGGCTCTCGTGGCGCGTCGCGCCCGAGCTGCGCTTTATGCTCGACTCGAGCGTGGACGAGGCGGAGCGCATCGCCAGCGCGCTTGCCCGCGACGCCGCGCGCAACGCGCGGCCCGGGGATGCCGGGGAGGCGGGCGGCGCCTCGGGCGCGCAGGGGACGGCCGGCGGGCAGGGCGCGGAAGGCGCCTTGGACGCGCAAGACGCCCCGGACGGGGCGATGGCCCCAGGCGCGCCGGATGCGGAGGGCGCGGCACGATGACCGCATCCCAGACGAACGCCAGCTTGGAGGACATCGCGCGCGTCCTGCGCAAGCACGATTCCTTCGTGGTGTGCGGGCACGTGAGCCCCGACGGCGACTGCCTGGGTTCCCAGCTGGTGGTGGCGCACGCCCTGCGCGCGCTCGGCAAGCAGGCCACGTGCGTGCTGGCGCAGGACAAGCCCATCGACTCGCGTCTGGCGTTCATGCCGGGTGCGGACGGCTTCGTGTGGGCGGGCGAGGTGGACGCGCCGGCGGAGGTGTTCGTGGCCGTGGACGTGCCCACCGCCGAGCGCATGGGCGACGCGGCGGCGCTGCATGCCGCGGCGGAGACGACCGTGGCCATCGACCACCACGTGGCGCCGAAGCCCGTGGCGAAGAGCACCTACGTGGACCCCGACGCGGCCGCCACGGCCATGCTCGTTTGGGAATTGGCGGGGCTTCTGGGCGTGGAGCGCGACGCCGCCATGGCCACGTGCGCCTACACCGGGCTCGTTACCGACACCGGGCGCTTCCAGTACCAGAACACCGACGCGCGCGCGCTGGCCGCCGCCGCCGACATGGTGGCCGCCGGCGCCGACGCGGCGCTCGTGGCGCGGCAGGTGTACCAGAGCCGCCCCCTCGCGTCGCTGCGCCTGGAGGGCGCGGCGGTGGGTCGCATGCGCCTGAACGCGGCGGGCAGCGTTGCCATGAGCTGGGTCGCCCGCGAGGACTTCGAGCGGTTCGGCGCCGCCGCGGCCGATGCCGAGCCGCTGGTGGACGCCCTCCGCTCGCTGGCGGGCGTGCGCGTGGCCTGCATGCTGCGCGAGCAGGACGGCGCCGTGCGCGGGAGCCTGCGCGCCAAGGACGACACCGACGTGGCGGCCGTCGCGGGGCTGTTCGGGGGCGGGGGGCACCGCGCCGCCGCCGGCTTCACGCTGGAGGTTCCCCTCGAAGAAGCCACGGCGCAGGTGGCTGCCGCGCTCGAACGGGCGTTCCCGGAAGACGGCGGGCTTTCGTGAAGCGGGGCGCCTCGGGCCTGTCCTTGGTGGTGGGCATCGACAAACCGGCGGGCATGAGCTCGCACGACGTGGTGAACCGCTGCCGCGCCGTCTTCGGCGAGAAGCGCGTCGGGCATACCGGCACGCTCGACCCGCTGGCTTCCGGCGTGCTGCCCGTGTGCGTGGGGCCGGCCACCCGCCTGGCGTCCTTCCTGACCGAGCACGACAAGCACTACCGCGTGAGCATCGCGTTCGGCGCGGGCACCGACACCGACGACGCCGCCGGCGCGGTCACGCGCACGGGCGAGGCGCCCGCGCGCCTGCGCGACGAGCGGTTCGCGCGGGAGTTCGTGGAAGGGCTGGTGGGCCGCCACCGGCAGATGCCACCGGTCTATTCGGCCATCAAGGTGCAGGGCGAAAAGGCGTGCGACGCGGCGCGCAAGGGGCGCATCATAGACCTTGCGCCGCGCGATATAGAAGTGTATGATGCCCGCCTCGAAGGCGTCTTTTCCGTGGCGGATGCCCCGGAGGCGTCCAGCACCGCCTCCGTGCCCGGCGAGCCTGCGGGGGCCCGCAATGGGGAGGTGCCGGGGAGCCGGGTGGCGCTGGTGCCGGGCGTGCAGGTGGTGTGGGACGTGGCGTTCCACGTGTCGAAGGGCACCTACATACGCTCGCTCGCCCGCGACGCGGGCGCGGCGCTCGGCTGCCCCGCGCACGTGGCGGCGCTCGCGCGCACGCAGGTGGGAGGCCTTGCGCTCGAGGAATGCGTGAGCCTGGAGGCGCTCGGGCGCCTGGGCGCGCGCGCGGCGCTCGACCCGGTGCGCCTGCTGGGTTTGCGCATCGCGTATCTGGACGAGGCGCAGAAGCGCGCGGTTTCCCACGGCGGCGCGCTCGACGCGGCAGGCGTGCGGCTGTTCGAGCGGCGGCGCGCGTCCGCGGCGGCTGAGCTGTGCGCCTGCACCGCGGGCGTGCGCGAGAGTTGCACGGGGCCGCAGGAAGGGGAGCGGGTGGCGCTGGTGGCGGACAACCTGCTTTCGGGCTTGTACGAATACGACCGTGCGCACGGCCTCTACCGGCCGTGTTGCGTGTTCCAGACGGGGGTTTCGCGTGGCGGAGATCTTTAAGGTGCACGACGGCTCCAGCGCTGCGGCGCTGGCGGGCGCTTCATGCGCCTTCGGCGTTTTCGACGGGGTGCACGAGGGACACCGGTTCCTCATCGCGCGCGCTTGCGAGACGGCGCGCGAGGGCGGCGGGCCGTCCTGCGTGCTCACGTTCGACATCGACCCCGACGAGGTGTTCCATGCCGAGCGCCTGAAGAAGCTCATGGACAACGACGCGCGCATCGCCATGCTGGCGGACACGGGCGTGGACAGGGTGTGCGTGCTGCCGTTCACGCGCACCTTCGCCGCGCTTTCCCCGCAGGACTTCCTGCAGAAGACCTTCGGCGAAACCCCGCCGGCATGCCTGCACGTGGGGCGCGATTTCCGTTTCGGCGCGCGCGCCGCGGGCACGGTGGAGGAACTGCAGGCATGGGGCGGCGCGGCGGGCATGCGGGTGGTCCCGCACGACCTCGCCTCGGCCGACGGGCGGCCCATCACGGCCACCCGCATCCGGCTGCTTCTGGCCGAAGGCAAGGTGGAAGAGGCGAACGCGCTGCTCGGGCGCCCCTATGCCGTGGGCGGCGAGGTGCGGCCCGGGCGCGGCGAGGGTGGCGATTTCGGGTTCGCCACCGCCAACCTGCACGTGCCCGACCAGCTGCGCGCCATCGGCGACGGGGTGTACGCCGCATGGGCGCGGGTGGGGGAGAAGCGCTTCAAGGCCGCGGTCAACGTGGGCGTGCCCGCCACCTTCGCCGACCGCGCGGAGGCCACGTGCGAAGTGCACCTGCTGGACTTCGAGGGCGACCTGTACGGCAAGCCCCTCGTGGTGGAGTTCATGCACTGGCTGCGCCCCATGCGCAAGTTCGACAGCGTGGAGGAGCTGGTGTCCACGGTGGAGGGCAACATCGCCTGGGTGCGCGAGAACCTGTAGGGCGGCGCGCGGAGAGGGAAGGCCGCGGCTTGCAGGCCCTGCGCGCCACTGCGGGCCAGATGCGGGCACGCGGGCCCTTGCGGGCGCGTTTCTGGGCCGAAAGCGCGGCAACCTTCCCCCTGATGCGCCCGCGCGCGGGTGCGTGCGCGCCCTTGCGGCGCCGCTTGCGCCCTTGCGCTACCCGAAGAGGTTCGCGTACTGGACGATGCGGTAGGCCCGGAGCGCTTCCAAGGCTTTCTGCACCGCGCCGTCTTCCGCATCCTCGTCGAAGGCGTGCCAGGCGCCTGTGGCGTCCATGAAGCCGTTGAGGTTGAGGGCGGGCACGCGTTCGCGCACGCCCTCGAGGAACGCCCAGTACCCGTCCAAGGGGATGCCCGCCGCCTGCAGCGTCTGCACGCCCAGATAGTTCAGGCTCGTGGCGCGCTCCCGCGTGCCGCCCGCGCCTGTTCCGGCTGCATCCGCGCCCGCTGCCGTCTTTGTCTTTGCTGCTTCGTCTGCGCCTGTCCCCGCGCCGTCCGCGTCCCCGGCGGCTTCGCCGGCTGCGCCCACCGCCGCGTCCGCATTCGCCGCCGCGCTCCCGCCGCCCGCGCCGAGCGCCAATGCGGCATCGTTTGCCCAAATGAGGTAGGGCATTTCGTAGCGCTCCTGCTTGGCGGCCACGTCGCCCGCGCCGCCGCCTGCATCCGTGCCGTACAGGGCCTCGGTCAGGTCGTCCTCGAAGGCCGGCTGGTGGTCGCCGAAGAAGCACACCACCACCGGCTCCTCGAGCGCCTGCAGGCGCTCCACGAAATAGGCGAGGTCTTCGTCGGACTGGCGCAGGCAGGCCGCGTACTCGTCCATTTCGGCGAAAGACGCGCCGGCCACGGGCGCACTGGCCGCCAGCTCGTCGGGGACGAGCCCGGTGGCGTAGCCGCCGTGGTTCTGGATGGTGACGTCGAAGACGAACTGCGGCTGGTCCGAGGATTCCAGGACGCCGAGCACGAAGTCGTAGGTTTCGCGGTCGGTGACGAAGCCGCGCAGCGTGTCGGCGCCGTCGAAGGCCGCTATGTCGTGGAAGGCGTCGAAGCCCAGCTGGGCGTACACCCGGTCGCGCCGCCAGTTCGTGGCGTCGGCGGGATGCGCGGCGCAGGTGGCGTAGCCGAGCGAGGAAAGGTACGCGGCCAGGTTGTCGTTGCCGTTCAGGTCGTAGAGCACGTAGGGGTACACGTCGGCGCCGAAATGCCCCATGCTCGATCCCGTGAGGAACTCGAACTCGCTGTTGCAGGTGCCCGCCCCGAAGGCCGAGGCGTAGGCGGTGCCCCAGGCGAGCGTGTTGTCCCCTCGGGCGATCTCGCGAAAGCGCGCCGGCTCCGCGTCGGTCCCCGCAAGGCTCTCGAAGCGCGCGAGGTCGGAGAACGACTCGTTCATGACGGCCACCACGCTGGGCAGGGCGCCTGCGCCCCCGCTCGCGTCTGCGACCGCGTCTGCCGCGGCGGTCCCGATGTCGGCCGTCGCGTCTTCGGCGCCGGCCACGGCGTCTTCTGCACCGCCCGAGCCTTTGGCGCCTGCGTCCCTGTCCGCGCGCATGTTCGCCGCGGCCACGCCTTCGCCCGCGTCCCCGACGCCCGCCGCCGCTTCCGTCTCGGCCAGCAGCTGCGCGGCCGCCTCGGGCGAATAGCCCTCCGGCGGGCGGGGGACCAGTTCCTGCACGCGCTGGAGGAAGCACAGCACCGTGCCCTGCTCGGCGTAGGAGCCGCGCGTGTTCCATTCGCCCACCACGCAGTGGAAGTCCTCCCCGATGTCGCGCACGTTCATCCACGCGCCCGCCGCCACGGCGAGCGCCGCGGCCACGCAGAGGTTCGCCGCCGCTGCCCGCCGCGAAAGCGGGGCCTTGGGCACGAAGTGCAGGCCCACGCACGCGAGCGCGTACAGCGCGAGGCAGGCGAGGACGCGCGCGTCGGGCAGGAACGAGTACCCGCCGCTCACGGCCGCCGCCGTGGAAAGCGCGAACAGGTCTGCCGGCACCACGGGCTGCCCCTTGTAGGCGATGACGAAGTGGTTCGCCACGCCAACGAGCAGGCATGCCGCCAGAAAAAGCGCCCCGCCCGCGCGCGAGCGCTGCCCGGCGAAGTAGACGAGGGCGAACAGCACGGCGAGCATGCCCAGGTTGACGGCCACGTAGTAGGCGTCCATGGAAAACAGAGCGTCGTTGGCGGGAAACTCCACGAAGAAGAAGCCCAGCGCCACGGCCAGGACGGCCATGGCAAGGCGCGCGGGCGCGGCGAGACGGTCCGTGCGCGTCCCGGAGGAAGCGCGGCCCGCGCGCGGCTTGGCGGCGGCCGTTGATGCGGGTGCGTTGTCGGGTGTGGTCATGCGAGTGCCTTGTCATGCAAGCTCCCGTGGCGGGGGCGCGGTGTTCTGGTTGGCGGCGCAGGCGGCCCTGCGCGCGGCGCGCCCCATCATACCATGCCTGGCGGCGCGGCGCTTGCGGGGGATCCGGCGCCCGCCGCACGAAACCGGGCGAAACGCGGCCTTTGGGCGCAAAAACCTGCGAAAGGAGGTTCACATTGGGGGCGGATACTCTAAAATAGGCCAGTTGCGTGACGCGGCCCGTGGCGCGCGGGCCGCGTCACGCAACTGCTGGCAGGAGAGGTGCGAAACCCAAGGAGGAGAGACGTGACCACGCAAGTTGCATGGATGGCCCCCGTATGCGCGCTCATCGGCATATGCATGGCGGGCTATCTGGGGTCGTGGGTGCTCAAGCAGGACCCCGGCTCCGACAAGATGAACAACATTTCCATCAAGATACAGCAGGGTGCCAAGGCGTTTCTGATGAGCGAGTACAAGCTGCTCGTCGTGTTCATGGTCGTCGTGGCCGTGGTCATGGGCATTGCGCTCTCGCCCATAACGGCGCTGGCGTTCGTGACGGGCGGCGTACTTTCCGCGGCCGCGGGCTACGTGGGCATGCATGTCGCCACGCGCGCGAACACCCGCACGGCGCATGCCGCCGAGGAATCGGTGGCCAAGGCGCTCAACATCAGCTTCAAGTCGGGCCTCACCATGGGCCTGTGCGTGGCCTCCTTCGCGCTTCTGGGCCTTTCGCTGTGGCTGATCGCGCTCGTGTTCGGCGCGGCCGTCGGCGTTGACGTCAACGCCGAGGTGGCCAACCTCATGCACGAGAACATCGGCATGGTGGAGGGCTTCGCCACCGGCGCCTCGGCCGTGGCGCTGTTCGCCCGCGTGGGCGGCGGCATCTACACCAAGGCGGCCGACGTGGGCGCCGACCTCGTGGGCAAGGTGGAGGCCGGCATCCCCGAGGATGACCCGCGCAACCCCGCCACCATCGCCGACAACGTGGGCGACAACGTGGGCGACGTGGCCGGTATGGGCGCCGACCTGTTCGAGTCCTACACGGGCTCCATCCTGGCCCCCACCATCCTGGCCGCCACGTTCGGCGCGCTGGGCTACTTCACCAACACCGTCGATTTGGTGTGGGCGCTCGTCGTGCCCGTCATGATTGCCGCATGTGGCATCATCACCTCCATCATCGGCCTGTTCGCCGTGCGCACCAAGGAGGGCGCCGAGCTGCACAAGGCGCTCAACCGCGGCACCTACCTGGCCGCCGGCATCGAGATCGTCGTCATCTTCTGCATCTTCTTCCTGTGGGGCAACTCCGGCACCGAGGCCCAGCCGCTGTTCCTGTTCGGCTCCGTGCTCTGTGGCCTGGTTGCCGGCCTTGCCATCGGCAAGATCACCGAGTACTTCTGCTCCGACAAGTACAAGCCGGTCCACAACATTGCCGAGTCGGCCGAGACGGGCGCGGCCACCGTCATCATCGAGGGCCTGGGCACGGGGATGCTCTCCACCATCGCCCCCATCGTGCTGGTGGCGCTTGCCATCGTGGGCGCCTACACCTTCGGCAACATGGCGTTCGCGGACGCGGTTGACGTGCCTGCCGGCGGCATAGCGGCCGGCCTGTTCGGCGTGGGCCTTGCCGCCACGGGCATGCTTTCCAACACCGCCATCACCATCGGCGTGGACGCCTACGGCCCGGTGGCCGACAACGCGGGCGGCATCGCCGAGATGGCCGGCCTGCCCGAGGAAGTGCGCGACCGCACCGACTCGCTCGACGCGGTGGGCAACACCACGGCAGCCATCGCGAAGGGCTTCGCCATCGCCTCCGCGGGCCTGTCCGCCATCTCGCTGTTCGTGTCCTACCAGGCCACGATGCACCACGCCATCCCCGAGTTCCAACTCACGCTCACCGACCCCATGATCGTGGCGGGCATCTTCATCGGCGCCATGATGCCGTTCATGTTCGCCGCGCTCACCATGGGCGCCGTCTCGCGCGCGGCGCATGCCATGGTGGAGGAAGTGCGCCGGCAGTTCCGCGAGATCAAGGGCATCATGGAGTACGAGGCCGAGCCGGAATACGACAAGTGCGTGGCCATTTCCACCAATTCGGCCCTGAAGGAAATGATGCTGCCGGGCATTCTGGCCATCGTGGTGCCGGTGGCCATCGGCTGCTTCAACCCCGCCATGCTGGGCGGCTTCCTGGCGGGCGCGGTGTCCACGGGCATGCTGCTGGCCATTTTCATGTCGAACGCCGGCGGCGCGTGGGACAACTCGAAGAAGTACATCGAGCAGGGCCATCATGGCGGCAAGGGGTCCGAGGCCCACAAGGCTGCCGTGGTGGGCGACACCGTGGGCGACCCGTTCAAGGACACGTCCGGCCCGTCCATGAACATCCTCATCAACCTCATGACCATCGTGTCGCTCACGTTCGCGCCGCTGTTCATCGCGGTGCAGGCGCTGTTCTAGCAGGCGCCCTCCGCACGGCGCGCCCGCGGGTGCGCCCCGGATGCGTCCGAGGGCGTCCCGGATGCGGCAAGGGGGGGGGGCGCCGGCGCGCCGTGCGCCGGCCGCACGCCCTCGGGTGCGCCCGTTTGGGCGAGGGAGCGCGCCGACCGTGGGGGAGGGCTTCCTGCGCGGCGTCGCCCGTCGAAGCCTTGCAGGCGCGTGCGGCGCAGTTGCCCGCATGCGCCGCGTCATTCGGGACCCCGGTTTGTGCCGGGGTCCCGTTCTTTTCACGAATGCCTCCGATCAGGCAAAACGCCTATGTCGTGCATTTGCATGACATGGATGCGCACCCGGATTCCCCTAAAATCACGCGTCTGCGCGATAGCGGCGCGGGGCCGGTTCGGGCATGATACGGTGCCATTGGAAGCCGTCCGGGCGTGTTGGAAGCTGCCCGGCACCGTGTGCGCGAAACGAGGTAAACCATGAAGGTATTCGGTATGGGCATGCCCGAGCTGCTGATCATCCTGGCCGTCATCCTGCTGATCTTCGGCCCCAAGAACCTCCCCAAGCTGGGCGCCGCGCTCGGCAAGACCGTCAAGGGCCTGCGCGACGGCCTGGGCGGCGACAAGAAGGAAGCCGTCGAGGAGGAGGAAGACGACGAGCCTGCAACGGTGAAGGCCCTCGAAGGCGATGCCGACGAGGAGGCCCCGGCGCCGAAGAAGCGCGTGAAGAAGGTCGTGAAGGCCAACGCCTAGCGCGCGCCGCGTGTCGCGCGTCGCGCGTTGGTGAGACCACCGACGAGGTGGAAGACCTCATCGGCTGCATGCCAACGCGCGCGCCGCGCGTCGCACGTCGCGCGCGTTGGCGGGATGGCGCGCGGCAGGCGGTGGTCTTCGCGTGGCGTGTGTCGCCCGCGTTCCCGCCGACTCGCGTGCTGCAGTGCGCGCCGCGCTTTCCTGCATTCCCTCCATGGGCCGCTTGGCTGCATGCTCCTTCCCGAGACGGCCAAGACGCGCCCTCCCTCCCTCGAGCCGCCTGCAGCCGCAGGCGGCTCATCGCGTTTTCGGCTTCCGCCCCCGCTTGCCTGCGGTTTGGGCGGGCGGAATCGCCCGGAAACCGTCGGACCGGCACGTTGCGCCGGCCAAAGCCTCTGCAACCCCGCAACCCCGCAACCGTCCTTTGTGCATTTGGCTTGGGCTCGCCTTCGCGCGCCCCGCGCGTGCGGCTGCGTGCTGGTATCATGGTGGAGGAATGCAGGCCGGAGGCAGGAAAGGGGCAGACGATGCCGCTCGAGCGAGACGTGGACGCGCGCTTGGCGCGCAGGTCGCTTGCCGGGTTCGCCTGCAACCAGGGGTTCGTCTACTCGCTGTTCTATCTGGGTTCGAACCAGGCGTTCCATGCCGGTTCGTTCGCGTTCGAGCGCGCCGAGCTGTTCGGCACGCTCGCTTTCATGGTGGCGTCCTTCGCCTTCCTGCTCCTCGCGCCTATCCGCGTGCGCGACGCCGCACTGGCGCGTCCCTTGCTCGGCTGCTATGCGGCGCTGCTCGTGGTGGGGTCGTTCGTGCCGCTTTTCGCCGGCTCCTTCGAGCCGGCGGAGCTGGCGCTGGAATGCGTGCTTCTGGGCGTGCCTGCAGGCTGCATGCTGGCGGCGTGGGGCCGCGCGCTGGGGGCCTTTCCCATTGCGCATGCGGTGCCGGAGGTGTTCATAGGCTCGGCGCTGGGCGCGGCGGTCTGCTTCGCCTGCGCGGTCGTGCCGGTGGAGGGCGCGCCCCTGGCCTTGAACCTGCTGCCCATGGGCAGCGCCTTCTTCCTGCGCCGCGTGCTCGCGGGCGCGGGCGGCGGCCAAGACGCCCCCGCCGCCCCGCGGGGCGTCGCGGCGGGCGCCGACCGCGAGACGGCGCAGCTGACCGGCAAGATAGTGGCGGGCACGGCGGTGTTCGGGCTGGCCTCGGGCTTCATGGAAACCTACGGATCCGACCCGGGCATGGCCACCACGCCCGCCATTCCGGTGACCCTGTTTTTGTTCGTGCTGTTCTGCCTGGCCGCCTTGCAGCTGTTCGCCGCGGCCCCCGCCGCGCGCGACGAGGCGGCGGGCGCGGGTGGGCAGGGGCCGCTCGACGGCGCCTACCGGCTGGCCGTGCTGCTCATGATGGCAGGCTTTCTGTTCGTGCCCGTGCTGGGGGACTTCGGCGTTCCGGGCGAGGCCATAGAGCTGGCGGGATATCTGGGGCTTTCGGCGGTGTTGGTGTCGCTGTTCCTGGTCATGGGGCGCATTGCGCGCATCGACGCCGCGCTCGCCTTCGCGCGCGGGTTCGCGGCGCTGTTCGCGGGCGAGATGGCGGGCATTGCGCTCGGCAACGCCATCGACGCGGTGGGCACGCGGGGCGAGACGCCGTATGCGGTGGTGGCCTGCGCCGGGCTTGCGGCGCTGTTCGCCTACCTGTTCCTGTTCACGGAGCGCGACTTCCGCTCGCTTTCGGTGGCGGTGCGCAACACCGACCTCTTCGAGGAGGCGTGCCGGCATCTGGCCGAAGACGCGGGGCTTTCGAACCGCGAGGCGGAGATCCTGCCCCTGGCCCTCAAGGGGCGCACGGGCGAGCGCATCGCCGCGGAGTTCTACATATCCAAGAGCACGGTGGACACGCATTTGCGCCGCATCTACCAGAAATGCGGCGTGCACAGCCGTCAGGAGCTGATCGATTTGGGCGAGCGCACGGAGCGCCGCCTCGCGCGCCGCGACTGAGCGCGCGCCGCGCGAGGCGGCCGAAAGAGCCGTGCCCGGTGCTGCCGCCCGCTTGCGCCCCGCCCTCCGGCCCTGTCTTGCCGCTAGAGGCGCTTGTAACCGGTGTAGAGCGTCATCACGGCGCAGAAAACGCCCGCCCATGCCCAGAACCGATGCTTTTTCATTGCGAAACCTCCCTCGCAGTTTGCCGTCTTTCCGTGCCTTCCCGGTGTTATCCACGGTTGACATTCCTGACTTGCCGTATTATCTTAAAAAAGTTAGCACTATGCAACATGTTTCGGGAAGGAAGGGTGGAAAGGCGCCGCGGCCTGCGATAAGGCGCGGCGCCTTTCCCGGACGGCGCGGGCTGCGGCGCGCGCGGAAAGGCGGTACGCATGAAGGCAGGGACGCGGGGCGGTTTGCTGGTGGGAGCCGGTTTCCTGTTGGGGACGGTGGGGGTGAAGGCGCTCACCAGCGCCACGGCCAAGAAGTGCTACGTGCAGGGAGTGGCGAAGGGCCTGCAGGCCAAGTGCGCATACGAGAACATCGTCGAACAGGCGAAGGCCCAGGTGGACGACATCGTGGCGGAGGCGAACTACCTCAACCTCTCGAAGGAGTCCGCGTCGGCGGCCCAGGACGCGGAGGGCGTGCAGGCCGCGCCGGCGGTGCAGGACGCGGACGCCGCCGTCGCGGGCGGGGCGCAGGCGGCCCCGGCGACAGGCGCCCCTTCCGAAAAGGGCGCCAAGAAGGCTTCTGGCAAGGCGGCGAAGTAGCGCGCCATGGAGTTTCGCATAGCCAACGAGGTGCCGGGGCGCCTGCGCGTGCTGCTGGCCGGCCCCGTTCCCCCCGCCGACGTCGATGCGCTTTCGAACGCGGTGCTCGCCTGCGCGGACGCGCTGCAGTGCACCGTGTATCCGCGCATCGGGTCGCTTGCGGTGCGCTACGCCGGCGGGGAGTGCGGGCGTGGGCGCGTGCTGGAGCGCCTGACGGCCATCGACGCGCAGGCCGTGGAGGCGGCGCGCAGCGACTGGGGCGCGCCGCCGGCCCCGCGCGCGGAGGCGCTGATCATGGACGTGGCCACGCTTGCGGGCGCGTTTCTGGCGCGCCGGTGGCTTCTGCCCGCGCCCGTGCGCGCCGTCTGGACGGCGTGGCGCTGCCGGCGCTTCCTTGCCGCGGCGCTGCGCTCGCTTGGCCGCGCGCGGCTGGACGTGCCGGTCCTCGACGCCGCGGCCATCGGCATGTCCTTCGCCCAGCGCGACCCCAAGACGGCAGGGTCCACCATGTTCCTTCTGGATCTGGGGGAAACGCTCGAAAACTACACCCGCGCCCGCTCCGAAAGCGAGCTGGTGCACACGCTCCTGGCCGCACCCGAGACGGTGCAGCTGGTGGAGGGCGACCGCGAAAGGTCCGTGCCGGCTTCTTCGCTGAGTGTCGGCGACGTGGTGGCGGTGCGCTCCGGCATGCCCATATGCATCGACGGCGTGGTGGAGCGCGGGTGCGCGACGGTCAACCAGTCCACCCTCACCGGCGAGCCCCTGGCCGTGGAGCGCAGGGCGGGCGACGACGTGTTCGCGGGCACCGCGGTGGAGGACGGGGAGCTGTTCGTGCGCGTGCGCGCGGGCGGCGCCGAGACCAAGCTGCGCTCCATCGTGGCCCTCGTGGAGCAGTCCGAGCAGTGCAAGGCCGAGGCGCAGTCGCGCCGCGAGCGCCTGGCCGAGCGCATCGTGCCGTGGAACTTCCTGCTCGCCGGCGTGGTGGCGGCAACGACGCGCAGCCTGCAGAAGACGGCCGCGGCCCTCATGGTGGACTATTCCTGCGCGCTCAAGCTCACTGCGTCCATTTCCGTGCTCTCGGCCATGAGCCAGAGCGCGAAGGCGGGCTTCACGGTAAAGGGGTCGAAGCACTTCGAGGCGTTCGCGCAGGCCGACGCCATCGTGTTCGACAAGACCGGCACGCTCACCGAGGCCACGCCCGAGGTGCACTCGGTCGTGGCCTTCAACGGCTGGAACCGTGCGCAGGTGCTGCGCTTCGCAGCCTGTTTGGAAGAGCACTTCCCGCACCCGGTGGCACGGGCCGTGGTGCGCGCCGCCGAGCGGAGGAACCTCAAGCACCGCGAGCGGCATGCGAACGTGGAGTACCTGGTGGCGCACGGCATCGCCTCGTCGCTTGACGGCAAGCGCGCCGTCATCGGCAGCGAGCACTTCGTGGTGGAGGACGAGGGCGTGGGCATTGGGGCGGACCAGCGGGAGCGCATCGCGCGGGAGTTTGCGGGGCTGTCGGTCCTGTATCTGGCGGTGGACGGGAAGTTGGTGGGCGCCCTCGGCATCGACGACCCCTTGAAAGAGGGCGCGCGCGAGGCCGTGGCGCGCCTGCGCGCGCTCGGGTTCCGGCGCGTGGTCATGCTCACGGGCGACCACGAGTGCGCCGCCGCGCGCGTGGCGCGGGAGGCGGGCATCGACGAGTACCGCGCGAACCTCCTGCCTGAAGACAAGCACGCCTGCATCGAGGCGCTGCGTGCCGAGGGGCACCGGGTCGTCATGGTGGGCGACGGCGTGAACGACTCCCCGGCGCTTTCCCTTGCCGACGTGGGCGTGGCCATGGCGCAGGGAACCGCCATCGCGCGCGAGGTGGCCGACATCACGCTGTCGGACGGCTCGCTGGAGTCCCTCGTGCGCCTGCGCGTTTTGAGCCGCGAGCTGATGCGCCGCCTCGACCGGTCGTTCTGGCAGGTCATGGGCGTGAATTCGGCGCTTCTGACCGCAGGCGTCGGCGGGCTGGTCACGCCCCAGGCGTCTTCGCTTTTGCACAACGGCACGACGATCACCTTCGCCGCGCAGAGCGCGAAGCGCTACGCCTTCTAGGCGGCAGGCCCGCCGGCGCCGCGGGGCCGCGTCTTGTGGTAACATGGCCTGCGCCTTGCGCCGCGCCGCGCGCAGGGCGCAAGGCCCCACAAGGGGAATCCGGAAGCGAAAGGCGGGCGCGCATGCACGTGACCATGTACACCGACGGGGCCGCACGGGGCAATCCCGGGCCGGGCGGCTATGGCTGCGTGCTGCAGTTCACCGATGGGAACGGCCGGCTGCACGAGCGCGAGCTTTCCCAGGGCTTCGAGTGCACCACGAACAACCGCATGGAGCTTTGGGGCGTGATCGCGGGCTTCGAGGTGCTGAAGCACCCCTGCCGCGTGACGGTGTACTCCGATTCCCAGTACGTGGTGAACGCCTTCAACCAGCACTGGGTGGACGGCTGGCTGCGCCGCGGCTGGAAGAACTCCCAGAAGCAGCCCGTGAAGAACGTCGATTTGTGGCAGCGCCTGCTGGCTGCGAAAAAGCCCCACGAGGTAGAGTTCGTGTGGGTGAAGGGGCATGCGGGGCATCCGGAAAACGAGCGCTGCGACCGCCTGGCCACCGCTGCCGCCGACGGGGCGGGGCGCATCGCGGACGCGGGCTTTCGTCCGGAGGCCTAGGGGCCGGAAAGGCGGTCGCCTCCCAAGCTGCCACCCGCGCCAACCGCTTTGCCCGCGCGCCCGAGCCACCCGCTCCAACCACGCCGCGCGCGTTGCCCACACGCCTGCGCCGAAGCCCCGCCTGCGCGTCGCCGCGTTGCCTCCGCGCCCGCGCCGAAGCCCCGCGCCCGCCGGAACCCCGCGGGCGCGGCGGTTCCCTACAGGCTCAACTCGGACAACGTCTCGCCCGCCAGCGTCTTGAGGAAAAACCGGCCGTCGGCGTAGACGGCGAAGCTGGCCGAGCCGTCCTTGGGCAAAGACGCGCTGCCGGGGTTCGCCAGCACCATCTCCCTCCGGTCGCCTGCAGGCGCGCCTGTGGCGGGCTGCCCGCCGCCTTTCGCGTGAACCGCCACCCGCGCGAGCTTCTTCACGTGCGTGTGCCCGTACAGGAAGGCGCTTGCAGGCGGCAGGTCGGGCAGGTCGTTCGGCGTCATGCCTGCCACGTGCCCGTGGGTCAGAAACAGCGTGTGCGGCCCGTCTGCCAGAAGCGCGTAGTCGGCCATGCAGGGGAAGTCGAGCACCATCTGATCCACTTCGGCGTCGCAGTTCCCGCGCACGGCCACGATGCGCCCGGCGAAGCCGTTCAATATGCGCGCCACCTCGCGGGGCGCATGGCCTTCGGGCAGGTTGTTGCGCGGCCCGTGGTACAGCAGGTCGCCCAGCAGCGCCACGCGGTCGGGCGATTCCTCCTCTATCCTGTCCACGAGCTCGCGCGTGGCGGTTGCCGACCCGTGCAAATCAGAGGCGATCACCAGTTTCACGAAAGGCTCCTTTCGAGGTCGGCGCAGTAGCCGCGCGTAAGGGGGCGCTTGCGGCTTTCCGGGAACAGGTGCGCGTAGAGCGCCACGAAATAGCTGTCGGTCATGGACGCCAGGTAGTCCACGACGATCTGGTTCGGCTCGCCTGCCAAGTAGTCCTCCGCCGTCACGCTGCGCGACTTCGCGGCAAGCGAGCGCGCGTGATGGCGCACGACCGGCGACGACTCGTCGCCGCGCACGAGGTCGTCGAGCAGGCGCGCGTACATTTCCTCGAACATCTCCTCCACCACGTTGCCGGCGTCCGCGGTCATGCCCTCCTTCAGGTAGATGAGCTCGTAGTTTTGCCGCTTGGCCAGCTTGAGGTCGGCGAACACCTCCTCGCTCATGCAGATGCGTTCCTTGCGGTAGCTGTTGTTCACGATGTCCACGGTGAGGTTGTTGATGATGCGGGCGTTGTCGCGCCCTATCACGCGGCTGTCGAACGCGTCGAGCGACGGCACGGCGCCCATGTCGAGGGCGTCTTGGCGGTCCTTGCCCACGTAGGCTATCATGTCGCTCACGCGCACGACGCATCCCTCCAGCGTGGAGGGGCGCAGCTGCTTGATGGCCCGCTCGTCGGCGCAGCACGTCTCCACGCGTGCGTCCAGCTCGTCGAACCCGGAAAGCCCGCCCACGCGCAGCACCTGTTGGGCGAACTCGCCGTTGTGGCACAGCACGCCGTCGAGCGTCTGCAGGCTCACGTTGCGGCGGTACAGCTGGTCGAGCACGCGCACCGAGTGCACGTTGTGGTTGAAGTAGCGTCCGGTGCGCGCGTGGTAGCACTTGCTCAGGAAGCGCTCGCCGGCGTGTCCGAACGGCGTGTGCCCCACGTCGTGCCCGAGCGCGATGGCCTCTATGAGCTCGCAGTTCAGCCCCAGAAGCGCGCCGATGCCGCGCGCGATGCGGCTCACCAGCTGCACGTGCAGGCCCCTCCGGCAGATGTCATCGTTCTCCACGAACGAGAACACCTGCGTCTTGTCGGCGTAGCGGTTGTAGGCCGGCACGTTGAGGATCTTCTCGATGTCGCGCGCGAAGGCGGGGCGCGCGAGCGTGGCCTCGTCGTGGGGGTTCGGCTCGCGGCGCGTCACCTGCGCGTCGTCGAAGGCGCAGGGGTTCTTCCAGCCGGCCGCGCGGTCGGCACGGATGGCCTCTTCCACG
>CAJFUR010000126.1 GCA_904420215.1 uncultured Eggerthellaceae bacterium | reverse complement strand
CTTCGAGCAGATCTTCAAGAACAGCCTGACCACGCTGCCCATGGGCGGCGGCAAGGGCGGCTGCGACTTCGACCCGAAGGGCAAGTCCGACGCCGAGGTGATGCGCTTCTGCCAGTCGTTCATGACCGAGCTGTGCAAGCACATCGGCGCCGACACCGACGTGCCGGCCGGCGACATCGGCACGGGCGCGCGCGAGGTGGGCTTCATGTTCGGCCAGTACAAGCGCATCCGCAACGTGTGGGAAGGCGTGCTCACGGGCAAGGGCCTGTCCTACGGCGGCTCGCTCGCGCGCACCGAGGCTACGGGCTACGGCTTGGTGTACTTCGTGCAGGAGCACCTTTCCTGCCACGGCGACTCCTTCGAAGGCAAGACCGTGGCCGTGTCCGGCTCGGGCAACGTGGCCATCTACGCCACCGAGAAGGCGCAGCAGCTGGGCGCGAAGGTGGTCACGCTTTCCGACTCCACCGGCTGGATCCACGACCCGGCGGGCATCGACGTGGCGTTGGTGAAGCAGATCAAGGAAGTGGAGCGCGGGCGCATCAGCGAGTACGCCAAGCGCCGCGAGGGCGTGGAATACCACGAGGGCCGCGGCGTGTGGAGCGTGCCGGTGGACATCGCGCTGCCGTGCGCGACGCAGAACGAGCTTCTGCTGGAAGACGCCAAGCAGCTGGTGGCCAACGGGTGCAAGATCGTGGCCGAGGGCGCCAACATGCCCACCACCATGGACGCCACGGACTACCTGATGGAAAACGGCGTGGTGTTCTGCCCCGGCAAGGCCGCCAACGCCGGCGGCGTGGCCACCTCCGGCCTTGAGATGTCGCAGAACTCCGAGCGTTTGAGTTGGACGTTCGAGGAAGTCGATGCCAAGCTGCAGGGCATCATGAAGAACATCTACCATGCCGCCGACGATGCGGCCCGCGAATACGGCCACGAAGGCAACTACGTGATGGGCGCCAACATCGCCGGCTTCAAGAAGCTGGCCGACGCCATGATGGCGCAGGGCATCGTGTAGCGCAGCAGCAAGACGCCGAAAACACACCCGAAAGAAGGGGGCGGAAACCCGCAGAGGTTTCCGCCCCCTTCGCGTCTCGCATGCAAGCGGCGCGCTGCGAGGCCCCAACGGCCAAACGCACCCGCCGCGCCGCCGGCACGCGGAACGTACTTGTGCGCCGAAAATCCCCCCAATAAACGTCACTTTGCAGTTTTCGTCACAAAACCTCCGTTTCACTTTGCAATTTTCGTCGCAAATCGCTATATGCGGGCGTAAGGGGGAGCACCTGCACACCGAGGTGGGCCCCGCCGCGTCGGGGCGGCTCCGTGCGGGGTCGGCGGCGACTACAGTTCCTCGATGACCTTGGCCGACACCACGTTGCTGGGGGAAATGAGGATGACGCCCACCGATCCCGTTTCGGGCGCGTCCACGAAGAAGGTGCCGTCCTGCGTCTCGCCCATCACGAACAGGTTCTCGTCTTGGGTGGATATGACGATGTCGATGCCGGACGCGGCGCCCACGAGCAGCTCCTTGTCGGACGTGAGCGCCACCACGAAATCCACCTCGTGCTCCTCGAAGTACTTCACGTGGCGTTTGATCTGCAGGAGCGTGGTGCCCTCGTCCACGCTGAACACCCCGAAGCGCTGGTCGCCCTTCTTCAGGATGCGCCCGTCGCGGTACGTGCCGATGTGCGCGGTGTCGAGCGTGACCACCGTCGCGTTCTTCTCCTCGTAGGACGCGCGCGCCTCTTCCACCGTCACCGGGTCTTTCGCGGCAGACGCGGACGCGGAGACCGCGGAACCAGAGGCGGCGTCCGCCGCGGCGTCGGCGCCAGTGGCAGCGTCGGCGCTGGCATCGGCCGCAGCGTCGTCGGCTGCGGCGCCCGCCGCGGCAGCACCATCGTTGGCATCGGCAACCGCGGCGTCGGCTGCAGCCCCTGCCGCGGCGTCGGCGCCGGTTCCTGTCGCAACGTCAATGGCGACGTCGGCCCCTGCTGCGGCGTCGGCGGCGGCGTCAACCCCTGCGGCAGCATTGGCCCCTGCCGCGGCACCGGCGGCGGCAGAAGCGGCGTCCGGGCTTCCATCGGACAGGGCGCCTGCGACGTCCACATCCTGCGCCCCGGGCGCGTCTCCCGCAAGCCCGGGCGCATCCGACCCGTCCGAAACGTCCCCGGCAAGCGCGCCTCCCACGTCGCCGCGCCCCTTCGCGTCCTGCGCGGCGCCCGCGGCCGCCGACGCCTCGGCCGGCCGGGGGTCCACGGTGCCTTCGTACACGATGGCGGTGTAGCCTTCCATGCTGCCGAAGGTGTCGTCGATGGACGAGGCGGCCACGTTCCACGAATGGCCGGCCACCAGATAGCCGCCAAGGCAGCATCCGGCGAACACGACGAGGAAGACGAACACCACGAGGGCGATCTTTTCGCGAGAGCGTTCAGACATAATGGCGTATTATACGCCGCCGCGCCCGCGCGCCCGCCGCGCAGGAGCAAGCGACAGAATATCGACAGCGGCCGGGGCGCCCCGCGCCGCGCGGCGCCGTCAGTGCAACAGCTTCTCGTAGGCCACGCGGTCGGGCGTGGCGCCTTCGGCGTGGTCGATGTACACGGTGCCGCATTCGACGTACCCGCGCTTGAGCAGCAGCCGGCGCATGGGAAGGTTTCCCGGGTGCGTGTCGATGCGCACGCTCGCAAGCCCCTCCTGCCACGTGAGCGCCTCGGCCTGCTCCAGCAGGAACGACGCCGCCCCGCGCCCGCGGTGCGCCAGCGACACGGCCACCCGGTGCACGACCCCATAGCCCGGGTCGGCCGCGGGCGAGTCGGTCAGCCACGCGCCCCCCACGATGCCGTCGTAGATGCGCTCGCCGGAAAAGCCCACCATCACCGTGGCCACGGCCTCGCCGGCGTCCTCGGCCAAGTAGGACTCGCCGCGCGCCACGTCGCCCTCCACCACCGCGCGGTGCGGGTAGCCCCCCTGCCACTGGTCGATGCCGAGCGCCTTGAGGGCGGCGCGCCCGTCGGCGAGGATGCCCATGACCACGTCTATGTCCTTCTCGCCAGCCTTGCGGAAATCCACCTCGTCCAATCCCCTTCGTCCAGACACCCGGCAAACCGCCCGATCCGCGCGCCTCGCGCGTCGCACGCCACCTGTCCTACACAACGACGGCCCCGCCGCACCGCCTTTCCCGGCGCGGCGGGCGTCGCGCGTCCGCCACATCGCCCGTCCCGCATGCGGGTCGCGCCCCGCTTGCCGCATCCCAGCGCCACCCCGCATCCCGCACCCCGCGCGGCGCGCAGTCCCGTCACAGCAGCCGCTCGTAGGCGGCGCGCCGTTTCTGGCGCCCGAACACGTCGCGCACCTCCACCGTGCCGCAATGCGCGAAGCCGCGCTTCTCCAGCAGGCGCCGCATGGGCACGTTGTCCCGGTACACGTCGGCGCGCAGGGAGGAGCGCCCGCCGGCGCGCGCGATCTCGCACGCGCGGTCGAGCACGAACGCGCCCACCCCGCGCCGGCGCGCGTAGCCGTCCACCGCCACCCAGTGCAGCTCGGCGTAGGGCTGCGGACAGGCGAGCGTGTCGGTGAGCCACGCCCCCTTTATCCCGCGCGCGTAGTTCTTGTCGGGCGAGAACGACACCGCGAACACCGCGAGCGGGCGGCCGTGCGCGTCTTCCACCACGTGGCACGTGCCGTTCTTGATGCTGTGCATCAACCGGCGCGACGAGGGGTACTTCTTCGGCCCCTCGTCTATGCCGAGCGCGGCCATCGAGTCGCGGCCCGCGGCCAGAAGGCGCGACACCTCGGCGAAGTCCTCGCGCGTGGCGGGGCGGTCCGCATAGTAGCCCAACTCCGACGCGCGGCCCGCGAACAGGGGCGGGTCCTCGGCCTTCGCGCCCGCAAGCGCCGCGCCGCCCTCCTGCCCGCCCGCCGCCGGCTTCTCGCGCTCCGTCACCAGCAGCACCATGCACACGATGGCCGCGCAGCCCAGCGCGTCCCACGGCGTCACGGGCACGTGCAGCCAGAGAAGCGAGATGACCATGGCGGACACCGGCTCGATGCTGCAGAGAAGGCTCGCCTTCACCGGGCCGGCATCGGCGATTCCCTGCAGGTAGAGCATGTAGGCGCCCAGCGTCCCCACCAACACGATGGCCGCGAGCGCCGCCAAGGCCTCGGCGGGCAGCTGCACCGGCATCTCCCATGGGCGCACGGCCGCCGAGGCCGCCACGCCGCCGAAGAGCATGGCCAGCCCCGTCACGGTGAGCGCGCCCCATTTCTCCAGCACCCGCACGGGCAGCAGCGTGTAGAAGGCCAGCGCCACCGCCGAGAGCAGCCCCCACGCCAGGCCTTCGGGCGGAATGGCGAGGTTTCCCGGATCGCCCTGCGTGGCGAACGCGAACATGCCGGCCAGCGCGCACAGAAGCCCCGCCACCTCGCGCGCGCGGGGCAGCCGCCGCGCGCGAACGCACACGTAGAGCATGATGAACGCAAGCCCCACCTGCTCGATGGCCGTCCCCGTGCCCGCACTGGTGTAGCCGATGGTGACGAGGTAGCTCACCTGCGTGAGCAAGATGCCGAACAGGGCGAATGCGGCAATTTGCACCATCGAGCGCCAGTCGCGCAACACGGCGGCAAGGCTGCGCCAGTCGCGCAGCACCGTCACCAGCAAAAAGCAGACGGCTGCGACGACCATGCGCGCGCAGGTGATCCACAGGGCATCGACGCCGTAGGAGTCCATGAGCAGCTGCGCGCACGTGCCCGAAAAGCCCCAGCACACGCCGCCTGCCAGCGAGCAGGCCACGCCGCGCGCCATGTGCCGCCGCACGGGCGCCGCCGTTGCCGCGTCCATCCCCCACGTCCCCCTTTCCGTTACAAGCGGGCGCCCGGAAGCGCGCCCGCGAAAGAATGCCGTGCGCATTTTCGCACGTCCGCGCGCTTCGGTAAAGACGGTGGCGCAAGATTCACGAATCGCCCCGCAAGCAGGGCGCGGCGCGCGGGCCGTGGGCCGCGGGGCGGCGCGGGACGCCGCACGCAGCCGCCCTTCCCCGCAGCCGCCGCCGGCCAGCCCGCAACCCCGCGCGGCAGCCGCGTGGCGCAACCTCCCGCGCGCCCCGCCCTGCGCCCCTACAGCATGCGCTTCACGAAGGCCCCCGTGTAGCTGCCGGGAACCTGCGCCACTTCCTCGGGCGTGCCCTCGGCCACGATGGTGCCGCCGCGCTCGCCACCCTCGGGCCCCAAGTCCACGATGCGGTCGGCGCACTTGATGACGTCGAGGTTGTGCTCGATCACCAGCACCGTGTTGCCGGCGTCCACCAAACGCTGCAGCACCGCGAGCAGCTGCCGCACGTCCTCGAAGTGCAGCCCCGTGGTGGGCTCGTCCAGAATGTAGAAGGTCTTGCCGGTCTGGCGCTTCTGCAGCTCGCTGGCCAGCTTGACGCGCTGCGCCTCGCCGCCGGAAAGCGTGGTGGCG